>JAIETA010000045.1 GCA_019745575.1 Reyranella sp.
CCGATCACCACGCCCGGGCGGGCGGTGTGGATGGTGACGCGGGCGCGCTTGGCCGGACGCTCGATGACGATCTTGGCGACACCCGCCTGGGCCAGCCGCTTGCGCAGCACCTTGCGGATGTGGATGTCCTCATGGAGCATCTTGGAATACTCGTCGCCTTCGGCGTACCAGCGCGAGTCCCAGGTCCGGTTGATGCCGAGCCGCAGGCCGATCGGATTGACCTTCTGACCCATTTACTTGTCCTCCGCCTCGGCGCGCTCGCGCACCACGATGGTCAGGTGAGCGAACGGCTTGATGATGCCGGCCGAACGGCCGCGGCCGCGCGTCTGGAAGCGCTTCATGACCAGGCCCTTGCCGACCGACGCCTCGGCCACGATCAGGCGGTCGACGTCGAGGTTGTGGTTGTTCTCAGCGTTGGCGATCGCCGAGTTCAGCGCCTTCTTGACGTCCTGCGCGACGCGCTTCTTCGAGAAGGTGAGTTCGTTGACGGCCGACGAGGCCTTCTTGCCGCGGATGGTGGCGGCCACGAGGTCGAGCTTGCGCGGGCTGATGCGCACGGCGCGCAGCACGGCCTTGGCCTCGTTGTCCGCCTCGCGGCGTGGGGTGGGCTGCTTGCTCATCGCATCTAATCCCTGGAAACCTTCTTGTCGCCCGAGTGCGAGGTGAACGTCCGGGTCGGCGAGAACTCGCCGAGCTTGTGGCCGACCATCTCTTCGGTGACGTTCACCGGAATGAACTTCCGGCCGTTGTAGACGGCGAACGTCAGCCCGACGAACTGCGGCAGGATCGTCGAGCGACGCGACCAGGTCTTGATCACTTCGCTGCGCACGGTCTGGCTCGCCTTGTCGACCTTCTTGATCAGGCCGCCGTCAACGAACGGACCCTTCCAAACGGAACGTGCCACTGTCTTGCCTCCTCGCTGCCGTCAGCGTGTCGAGTGACGGCTGCGGATGATGTACTTGTCCGTCGCCTTGTTCTTGCGTGTCTTCTTGCCCTTGGTCGGCTTGCCCCACGGCGTCACCGGATGGCGGCCGCCCGAGGTGCGGCCTTCGCCGCCGCCGTGCGGATGGTCGACCGGGTTCATCGCGACGCCGCGGACGTGCGGGCGGCGGCCGAGCCAGCGCTGGCGCCCGGCCTTGCCGATGACGATGTTCTGGTTGTCGGGGTTGCTGACGGCGCCGACCGTGGCCAGGCACTCGCCCGACACGAGGCGCAGCTCGCCCGAGCTGAGCTTGATCTGGGCGTAGCCCGCGTCCTTGCCGACGAGTTGGGCGTAGTTGCCGGCCGAGCGGGCGAGCTGGCCGCCGCCGCCCTTCTTGAGCTCGACATTGTGCACGATCGTGCCGACCGGCATGTTGCCGAGCGGCATGGCGTTGCCCGGCTTGATGTCGACGCGCTCGCCCGAGATCACCTGGTCGCCGGCCTTGAGGCGCTGCGGCGCCAGGATGTAGGCCAGCTCGCCGTCGGTGTACTTGACCAGGGCGATGAACGCCGTCCGGTTGGGGTCGTACTCGATGCGCTCGACGGTCGCCGCCATGTCGAACTTGCGGCGCTTGAAGTCGATCAGACGCAGCCGGCGCTTGTGCCCGCCGCCCATGTGGTGGCTGGTGATGCGGCCGTGGTTGTTGCGCCCGCCGGTGTTGCTCTTGCCGCTGGTCAGCGCCTTGACCGGCTTGCCCTTCCACAGGCCCGACCGGTCGACGATGACCAGCTGCCGCAGCGACGGCGTGGTCGGCTTGTAACTCTTGAGCGCCATATCCCGTTCCCTTGCTCTACAGGCCTGTGGTCACGTCGATCTTGTGACCTTCGACCAGCGAGACGATCGCCTTCTTCCAGTCGCTCCGCATGCCGGGCCGGCCGCGGAAAACCTTGCTCTTGCCCTTCACGGTCGCGGTGTTGACCGACTTCACCTTGACCTTGAACAGGCCTTCCACGGCCTGCTTGATCTCCGGCTTGGTCGCGTCCATCGAGACGCGGAACGTCACCTGGCTGTGCTCGGAGCCGTTGGTGGTCTTTTCCGTGATCAGCGGCGAGCGGATGACTTCGTACATCCGCGCGCGCGACACCGGGCTCGGCTTTTCCCTGCCTCTGCTCATTGCAGGCGCTCCTCGAGATGCTTGACGGCCTCGCGCGTCAGCACGAGCGTGTCGCGGCGCAGGATGTCGTAGACGTTGGCGCCCTGCTGCGGCAGCACGTCGATGTGGGCGATGTTGGCGGCGGCCCGCGCGAAGTTGGTGTCGACCTCGGCGCCGGCGATGATCAGCGCGCTCGAGATGCCGAGCTTGCCGAAATTGGCCGTGAGCTTCGCCGTCTTCGGCTCGGCCAGCGCCGCGGCGTCGACGACGATCAGCTTGCCTTCGGCGGCCTTGGCCGACAGCGCGGTGCGCAGCGCGAGCTTGCGCACCTTCTTCGGCAGGTCGCTGGCATGGCTGCGCACGACCGGGCCGAACGCCTTGCCGCCGCCGCGGAACTGCGGCGCCGCCTCGTTGCCGTGGCGGGCCCGGCCGGTGCCCTTCTGGGCGT
>JAIETA010000225.1 GCA_019745575.1 Reyranella sp.
AGCCGGCACCGATGGCGCCGCCGGTGACCGCGCGCTGGCCCCAGGTATCGCCGCAGGCCGCGACGGAGAGAAGAATCGCAAACGCCGAGACGAGTTTGAGTGCCGACATGAGTATCTCCTTTTGAGTTGTGGACCGGACAGTCACGGCGCTATGCCGCATCGCGATAATCAACTCCCTGCGGACGCGGAAGTTCCCGGGCCGACCGATCGATTAACGCCACGAGATCCGCAGGCAACGGCTCCCGGGCGATCGAGCCGTACAGTTCGTCCAGCTGCCGGCACAGCCATCGATCGAAGGCCGCCGCCTCTAGCGATGTCTTCCGGAGCGACCCGGCCGCGGCTGGATTTTCCATCACCATCCGGCGTCAGGGCACGATCGCCGACGCCACGTCGGGCCCGCCGGCCACCACCGCGCGGGCGCTGCCTTGGACCGTGCCGGCGACGCCGGACTCCTCGCCCGTCAGCATCAGCTTGAGCGTGGCCCGGCCGCGCGAGATGCGGCTCTTGACGGTGCCGACCGAGACGCCGGAAAGCACCGCGATCCGCTGGTAGGACCACCCTTCGAGCACCGACAGCAGCAGGGCCTCGCGCTGACTGCCGGCGAGGACGCGAAAGGCGCCCGTGAACTCGCGCATGACCAGGCCGCTTTCCTGGGTCGGCGCGTGCGACAGCCTGTTGGCGATCGCCTCGTCGAGGCACACGGTCGGCCGCCGGCGGCGCAGGCCGGAGATGAATTCGTTGCGCTGGATGCGAAACAGCCACGCCGGGAAGTTGGTGCCCGGGCGGAACGAGTGCTGGCCGGCCAGCGACTTGACCACGGTGTCCTGGACGAGATCGTCGGCGCGGTCGCGATCGCGGGTCAGCGACAGGGCATAGACGCGCAGGCGCGGCAGAAGGGTCTTGAGATCGGCGTGAAAATCGCCGGTCAGAGTCTGGATGGCAGGCATGTCGAAGTCCGATCTGTCGTCGTTCTGGTATCGTCGCTGGTGAGGGCTGGATTGGCCGTCGGGCGCCGGCGACGCAGGGGCGTCGGGTCACGGCCTCGATCGGCATCAGCGCTTCGCGGAAAGTGGGACCGGGCGCTGCAGATGCTGGGAGAGATCAATCGGGTCCGCCGCCCTGCCGGCGCGGTCGATACCCTGATGTGACGACCGGCTGCCTTCTGCAATCGAAAGGGCGCGGGGTCGTGCGGCGTCTCTTCTCACCTATAGAGATGGCGCCACACGCGCACGATTGCAAGGCCCGCAACGGAAAGACTTCCGGCGAGGCAGGCGGCAAGCTCCCGACACTACAGGTCGCGTCGGTAGCCCGTATCGCGTACCGCCGAAGCCACGCCGCTGCGGTCCTGGACGATCCTCACCCGGTCGCCCATCTGCACGTCGCCGTTGTCGGCCTGGGCGAGGGTGACGGTCTGGCCGTCGTCCTTCTGCACGGTGACTTCGATACCGCGCTGGCTGGAACCGTTGCGGCCGACGATGTTGCCGGCAATGGCGCCGCCGACCGCGCCCAGCAGGCCGCCGACCACCGCGCCGCCCACCGAGTTGGTCGTGGCCGCGCCGATCGCGGCACCGCCCGCGGCGCCCAGGCCGCCGCCCACCAGCGTGCCGTCATTCATGCCGGAGCTGCCGCGCAAGGACACCTCGCGGATCGAGACCACGCGGCCCGAGTCGCCGCCATAGGCGCCCGTGGACGAGGTGTTGACGAAGCCCGGCTGGGTCGTGCCGCCGGTCTGGGTGCAGGCGCCGAGGCCTGCCGCCAGGGCGGCCGGCACGATCAGGCTCGCGAGCCACTTGTTGGCCGACATTGCACGATCCTTTCGCGTCGAGACGTTAACCACCGAAGTTGCCGAGATTGTAGAGCAGGGCTTCGATCACCCGCGTACGGGTCGACATCAGCACAATGTCGTTGTTTACGCGCACATATTCGTAGCCGGGCGGCGGCGGCGTGAGCTGCGTCCACAGCTCACGCTGGATCGGGTGGGTGACGACGTCGCTCGGCAGGGGCTGGCCGAGAACCCAGTTCTTTTTCGCCTGGCCCGGGGGCAGGCAGCCGTTGTTCTTCTTGGCGAGGCCGGGCGGACAGCGGCCGGCCGCGTATTCGGTGCGGTAGAAGTCGCGCACCCGGTCGCGGTCGCGGTCGACGATGACGATCTGCTGCTGGGGCGTCGCGGCGCGCTGATCGCCCGCCGGGCCGCCGTGGCCGCGGCCGTCGTTGCCTTTCTCCGCCTTGCCGCTGCCGGAGTGACCTTGGCCCTGGCCCTGGCTCTGGCCCTTGTTCTTGTCGTTGTCGGCAAAGGCCGGCAAGGCCAGCCCGGCGCACAGCAGGGAAATGACGGCGATCGAGGCGGTCCGCATGGGTCGTTCCTTTTGTTGACTCTGCTCCGTTGCGAGGCCGGTCGCCGAAGATCGCGCCTGTTGAGAGCGTGGTGAGAACGTGGGGACTGTGCGCGGGTTCCCGCGCGTCGTCCGAATTCAGCGATCCTCTGCTTGTGCCCGTATCGCCGGACCGCGGTCGGCTTCAGGAACCAATCCGCGGGCAGCGGCGTTGTAGGGGAAT
>JAIETA010000203.1 GCA_019745575.1 Reyranella sp.
CCGCCTGCGGCGCCCACCACGAGGCCTGGCGCTCGGTCTGCGGCAGCTGCGGCGCCTTCGGCACCCTGCAGTGGCGCGCGCCCGGCAGCTACGGCCAGATCCTGCCGCCCGAACCGCAGGCTGCAACGGCGCTGCCTCCCACTACTGGATCTTAAAAAATGTTTGAGACGACTCTTGCCGGCAGCCTGCCGAAACCCTCGTGGCTGGCCACGCCCAACGTGCTGTGGGCGCCGTGGACGCTGTCGGGCGAGCCGCTGTTCGAAGCCAAGGACGACGCCACGCTGCTCGCCATCCGCCGCCAGGAGGAGGCCGGCCTCGACATCGTGAGCGACGGCGAGCAGGCGCGGCAGCATTTCGTGCACGGCTTCCTGGCCGAGGTGGACGGCGTCGACTTCGACAAGAAGGTGCGCATGGGCATCCGCAACAACCGCTACGAGGCGGACTGCCCGACCGTGGTGTCGGCGCTCAGGCGGCGCAAGTTCGTGCACGAGCGCGAGGCCCGCGTCGCCCGCGCCGCCACGTCGCGCCAGCTCAAGTTCACGCTGCCCGGCCCGATGACGCTGATCGACACCCTGGCCGACGGCCACTATGGCGACCGCGTAAAAATGGCCTTCGCCTTCGCCGAACTCCTGAACCAGGAAGCGAAGGACCTCGAGCGGCTGGGCGTCGACGTGATCCAGTTCGACGAGCCCGCCTTCAACGTCTACCTGAGCGAAACCGTCGACTGGGGCGTGCCGGCGCTGGAGAAGGCGGCCGAGGGGCTGAAATGCACGACCGCCGTGCACATCTGCTACGGCTACGGCATCGAAGCCAACATCAAGTGGAAGGAGACGCTGGGCGAGAGCTGGCGGCAGTACGAGCAGACCTTTCCGGCGCTCGACCGCAGCCGGATCCAGCAGGTCTCGCTGGAGTGCCGCCAGAGCCACGTGCCGCCCGAGCTGATGGCGCTCTTGAAGAACAAGACGGTGCTGGTGGGCGCCATCGACGTCGCCTCGGATCGGATCGAGACGCCCGAGGAAGTGGCCGAGACCCTGAAGCTCGCCACCCGGTTCGTCGATCCCGAGCGCATACAAGCCTGCACCAACTGCGGCATGGCGCCGATGACGCTGGGCACGGCCTACGGCAAGCTGCGCGCGCTCGCCGAGGGTGCGGCGCTGGCGCGCAGGGCGTTTTAGGAAATCTTTCGCCGCAACTCGTAGAGCAACTCCAGCGCCTGCTTGGGCGAGAGTTCGTCGGGGTTGACCGACGCCAGTGCCTTCTCGATTTCCGATTCGGTCGGCTTGGCAGTGCCGCTCGCGGGACGCGCAGGTGCTGCCGCAAACAGCGGCAGGTCGTCGGCCAGTTTGCTCACCGCGCCCGACTGCTCGCCCTTCTCGAGCGCGGCCAGCACCTGCTCGGCGCGCGCCACGACGGCGGCCGGCAGGCCGGCGAGCTGGGCCACATGGATGCCGTAGGAGCGGTCGGCGGCGCCCGGCGCCACCTCGTGCAGGAACACGACCTCGTTCTGCCATTCCTTGACGCGCATGGTGTGCGGCGCCAGCGCGGCCAGCCGTTCCTTCAGGGCGCCGAGCTCATGGAAGTGGGTGGCGAACAGCGCCCGGCATTTGTTGACGTCGTGCAGGTGTTCCAGCGTCGCCCAGGCGATGGACAGGCCGTCGAAGGTGGCGGTGCCGCGGCCGATCTCGTCCAGGATGACGAGGCTCTTGGCGGTGGCCTGGTTGAGGATGGCCGCGGTCTCGACCATCTCGACCATGAAGGTCGAGCGGCCGCGCGCCAGGTCGTCGGCGGCGCCGACGCGGCTGAAGAGGCGGTCGACGATGCCGAGCGTGGCGGCCTCGGCCGGCACGAACGATCCGGCCTGCGCCATCACCGCGATCAACGCATTCTGGCGCAGGAAGGTCGACTTGCCGGCCATGTTGGGCCCGGTCAGCAGCCACAGCCGCCGCTCGCTGCCGAGATCGCAGTCGTTGGGCACGAAGCCCCCGCCACCGGCGCCGTCTTGCCGCCTGAGCGCCGCCTCGACCACGGGATGGCGGCCGCCTTTCAGGGCGAAGACGGGATCGTCGCTCAGCACCGGCCGCGCATAGCGGTCGCTGGCCGCCAGGTCGGCCAGCGCCGCCGCCACGTCGAGGGCCGCCAGCGCGCGCCCGGCGGCGGCAACCGCGGCCGACACGGCCAGCACGCCCGCCGCCAGCTGCTCGAAGATCGCCAGTTCCAGCGCCAGCGCCTGGTCGGCGGCGCGGCCGATCCGGGTTTCGAGATCGGCCAGTTCGGGCGTGTTGAAGCGCGTGGCGTTCGACATCGATTGGCGGCGCGCAAAACCAAGGGCCGCCAGATCGAGCTTGTCGGCGTGCGTCGCCGACACCTCGATGTGGTAGCCGATCATGTTGTTGTGCCGGATTTTGAGCGTCGCGACGCCGGTCGTGGCGCGGTACTTGGCTTCCAGCGCCGCCACGGTCTTGCGGCTGTCGTCGCGCAAGGTGCGCTGCTCGTCGAGCTCGGCACGGTAGCCCGCACGGATGAAGCCGCCGTCGCGGGCGAACAGCGGCGGCTCGTCGGCC
>JAIETA010000244.1 GCA_019745575.1 Reyranella sp.
CTTGCGCATATCTGCCTCCAATACGGAGGCCACTCTCTCAACTTATCCGCGGTCCGAAAACCCGGGGGCAGGTCACTGCCGCAACCGCAGGCGTTCTCTTCGATGAGACAGCCACATTCGATGTTATTCACCACAAGTCTGTTTTTCGTTGGCTCGATGAACAGGCGGCGCGCCGAAAACTCAAGGATGAAGACGACGAAGACTATGATGAAGACTTGCCAGAATTGGCGCCGCCCAGCCCAGTAGAACTCATAGCACGGACTCTAAGCGCCCCTAAGAATCAGAAGCACAATTTCAACGACTATCTGCGCTCATGGGAAGATGGCGTTTGGCTTCGCTGGACGTTTGAACGCATGTGCCGTCGCCAGCCAAATGGCAAGATTCTGAAGCCCTATATGGACGCCGATGCTTACATGGAAGAGCACAACGTCAAAATGGGACGTGGACTGTATGAGCGGTGGATTGAATGGAGTGCGGGACGCGACCTGACGCCATACGAAGCCGAAATGCTCGCTCAGGTTTGGGACAAGTTCATCCCGATTCACAACGCTTTGGAAAGTCGCGGCGATCCGGAACCGGTTCATGGAATCCATGATCATGTTGATGACGTGCACCTGCTAACCGTAGAAGGTGATCCTCGGTACAAAGATCCCAATTGCCTCGTCTTTTGGCACAACGATTTTCGAGCGGTTGTCATTCCCGAGCGCCCCATGACGTTTTGGAGCATCAACATGGGGGCAATTGTGAAGTTGTACCCCGTGGGAACTATTAAGGTTTCTGGGTTCGTTGCGCCCGCGTTGCCGCGCGACATCTGGCGCAGGCCGTTCCTTCCGTGGCTCAAAGGGACCGCCCAGCGACGCGACACGGCGCTGCGCACTTTCATCACCAATCCGAACAAGCGCTTTCCGACAACAGAAAAACGCGAACGCCAGGAAGGCGACGGACTTACGCATGTCCATATCAATCTGTCTTGCCCGGATGAAAACGGCTGGTTCTAGGCCAGCACTCCTTGCCTCAGAAGAATCTGGAATTCCAATGACGGACACAGCCGTTGCAGAGGCTTTGAATAGAGTGCAAGAACTTGTCTATGGCGCATGGGAGAGTTCGGGCCGGAATGAACGAGTAGCGCTCGGAAAACGGGCGGGACTGATAAGTCGACCCGGATCGACAGTTCCGATCGGCAGCGCCCGGCGTGAGGGTCCACTCTTATCAACCCGGCCGAGTTGACGCATACTGTTGCGGTTCGCCAAGGAGGGCACGCCGTGGTTCATGTGCTGACGAAAGATCGCGACGGACTTGCCGAGTTCTGTCGGCGGCACTCGATCGAGCGGCTGTCCCTGTTCGGTTCGGTGCTGCGCGGCACCGCGCGTCCGGACAGCGACCTCGATCTTCTCGTCGAGTTCGCGGCCGGCAAGGAGCCGGGCCTGATCGGCCTCGCGGCCATCGAAGCCGAGCTTACGGCGTTGCTCGGAGGTCGGCCGGTCGACCTGCGAACGCCACAGGATCTCAGTCCTCATTTCCGGGGCGAAGTGTTGCGGACGGCCGAAGTGCAGTATGCGGCCTGACGACCGCATCAGGGTCCTCCACATGATGGACGCCATCGAGGCGGTCGTTGGCTTCATCGACGGCCGCAAGCGTGCCGACCTGGACGACGATCGCCAGCTGCTGTTCGCCATCGTTCGGGCCATCGAAGTTGCCGGCGAGGCCGCCGCCAGGATCTCATCGGAGAGCCGCGCGCGCGCTCCCGATGTGCCGTGGCAGTCGCTCGTGTCGATGCGCAATCGCCTGATCCACGGATATTTCGACATCGATCGCAGCATTGTCTGGAAGACCGCCCGGGAGGAACTGCCCGCGCTGCTCCCGGCGCTGCGGGCCCTGATCGGGAAAGGCTGACGCCGACCCGTCGGCCCGCCGCGCCCCGGAACAGGCGCCGCAGACCCGCCGGCCGGCATGCGCTATCAAGGTGCCGGGAGGCACGCGCCACGTCGCATGAACGCCGATAAGGAACCGCCCGCGCCGGCGCATCCCCTTCTTCGCCTGGCGTTCTATGGCTGGGCGACCGGGGCGCTGTTCTTTTTCTATGCCTGGATCCTGCGCGTGGCGCCCAGCGTCATGATCGACGAGCTGATGCGCGACTTCGCCGTCGGCGCGGCGGCGGTCGGCCATCTCTCCGCCTTCTATTTCTACGGCTATGCCGGGATGCAGATTCCGGTCGGCCTGCTGATGGACCGCTTCGGGCCGCGCCGGCTTATGACCGTGGCCGCCGTGGGATGCGCCGCCGGCTGCGTGCTGTTTGCGCTGGCGCCCTCGCTGTGGGCGCTGTCGCTCGGCCGCTTCGTGATCGGCGCCACGGCGGCCTTCAGCCTGGTCGGCGCCATGACGGTGGCGGGGCAGTGGTTCCCGCCGGCCCGCTTCGCGCTGCTCTCGGGCTTCGCCATGATGCTGGGCATGGCGGGCGGCGTGTTCGGCCAGGCGCCGCTGCGCCTCCTGGTGGAGGCGCTCGACTGGCGGCAGGCCTCGCTGGCGCTGGCGGGCGGCGGCGTGCTGCTGGCGCTGGCGGCCGCGGCC
>JAIETA010000333.1 GCA_019745575.1 Reyranella sp.
ATCGCCACGAGACCGGCGGCGGGACAGTCATCCTCCTGGATCAGGCCGCGCGCCCCGTGCAGGGCCCGGTAGTACCGGCCCATCAGGCGCATCAGCTCGGCGCCGCGCGGCGTCAGATCGCCCGGCGCCACCGGCCAGGCCGGCCAGGGCTGCGCGGCCAGACGGTCGAGCTCCTCGGGCGACTGGATCGGCGAGCGTACGCCGTGGCGGCTGAGCAGCACCACGCGCTCGAACTGCCAGCCCGGCGGGATCGGCGGGACCTGGGCGGTGGCCGGCGCGAACGCCGTGGCCAGCGTGACAGCGAGGACGACGGCGAGAAGGCGGATGCTCATTGAGACGGTCCGGAACGTGGCGACCGGCGACCCTATCCGATGGATTGCCGATGGGGTAGCGCCCGCCCGCCGTGCGCGGACTACTGCCCGCGCAGGACGCTGTCGACTCGCTCCAGCGTTCGATCGACGAGCAGGACGCGGCTCTTGCCGTCGCCGCCGCCGAGAAGGACATCGGTCCGGGGCGCGAGATCGTCGCGATGCAGGGCGAATACGACGGTGAGGCCGGTATCGCGATCAACCCCGCGCAGGCCCAACCGGTATTCCGCTTCGTTCAAGCCGAGGGCGTCGCGCAGATAGGTCGCGGCGATCTCGAGGCATCGTTGGTCGTTTGCCATGGTGCGGCCTCCTATTCGAAAGCGTTCGTGCCGCCGTGCCCGCGCAGGATCGTCGGCATCCGCTTGCCGCTGCGCAGTCGCAGTCGGTTGAAGGTGCGTTCGTCCTGCGGGCTGAGATCGTGCGCCCCCCAGTAGCCTTCGCGCGCGGTGTTGGGATGGGTATGGAACCAGGCGACGACGCATTCGGGAGGCTGCACGGCCGGCGGATCCCCGAGGTTCATCGAATCGCGGCGACCGTGCGCCACGCGCTGGACGCGAAACCGGCCGGTGGTCTCGTTGTAGATGATCCACCCGCCCTGCTCGACCTTGGTGCTGCCGGGATCGCCGGAAGGCACTTCGCGGGCATTCGGATTCGACTCCTGCCAGGCGCGCTCGATCTCGCGCTGGACGTCGGCGTCGCCGATCAGGGTCGCCGAAGCCGGTTCGTCGCAGGGGCTGACGGCGGCAGCGGTTCCGGCGGCGGCACCGGCGCCGCCTGAACCGGTACTGCTCGCGCCCGGTGCCCCGGAGCCAGCCGCGGCCGACCCGCCGACCGCCGGCTTGGTCACGATATGGGTGATGCCGGAGCAGGTGATCGTGTAGACGAGATTGTCCGTTCCGGTGAATTCCGCCGCAGCCCCGCCGCCAATGGCGAAGGCATCCAGGGTCTGCGCATTGGTGCCGGCGATCCCGGTGCCGCCCAGCGCAGTCTTGCCGAGCAGAGGCCCGAGATCGATCTCCGTCGGCGGCGTCGTCGAGGAAGCGCCGGGTTGCGCGTCGAACGCGCTGATCGATCCGCTGATCTTGAGCCTGAAGGTGAACCGGAACGAGATCGCCGTATCGACGCGCTCGTTGGTGCACTCCTCCGGGCAGTTGCCCAGCGGCGTCGGGTTGAGGATCACCGGCTTGACGGTAAAGCCACCCTCGAGCTTCACCGACCCGACGGAAACCGACACTTCGAGGTTGACGGTGAAGCTCTCCTCCGATGCCGATACCGACTTGATGTCGCAGCAGTGGCCGGGAAGGGTCTCGACGCCCTCGCGCGGCGGCGTCTCCTTCGGAGGAAGCGGCCCTTCGACCGGCGGGGGCGTGCCCGGACCGGCCGTGCCGGTGCCGCCGGGCTTCCTGTGGGTGCAGGGCTGGTCGGGCTTCACGTCGGCCGAGATCGTGACGAAAAAGCGATCGAGACGGCTGCGCAACGCACGCAGCACGGCATTCGGCAGCATCGACTCGGCCAACCCCGTGGCACGCAGGATCGAATCGCCGAGCTTTTGTTCGTAGAAGAGCGACATGGGCATCCCCTCGGAGAAGGGTGGACGCTACGCAGGCGCAACCTGAGGTCGATCCTAGCGACCAGCCAGCGCCGATGGCAATGGCCGTCTCGCGGCGGGATCGACGGGTACGATCGACGGCGGTGGGTCGCCGGGGGCGGGGCCAGCGCGGTAGCCAGACGACCCACGCGACGGCAGACTGGCGGCCGCAATGGGCATGCATGTCGCCACCCTGTCGTCGGTCAGCCTCGTCGCGCTGCTGGGCGCCGCCGGCGTGGCGCTGCTCACCTGGTATCACCACCGGGCCGAAGCCGGCCTGCTCGGCTGGGCGGCGGCGCTGCTGCTGGTCGGCGTCGGCGTGCTGCTGCTTGGCCAGCGTGGGCCGGCAGCATCGTTCGCGCTCCGCCTGGCGACCGACATGGCCTTCGTCGCAGGCTTCGCCGCCATGTGGATGAGCATGCGGCGCTTCAACGACTGCACGGCCAGCACCGTCCGCGCGGCCTCAGTCGTTGCCGCCTGCACCGCAGTCTTCGCCCTGCTGTTCACGCTGGCCTGGCAGGCGGGCTCGTCGGTGCGCGCGCCGTCGATCCTGTTCTCGCTGTTCGTCACGGGCCTCGCGGCGGCGGCGGCCTGGGAAGCCTGGCGCGGCGGCCGGC
>JAIETA010000246.1 GCA_019745575.1 Reyranella sp.
ATGCTCGACCTCCGCCCCAACTGCGAATGCTGCGACAAGGACCTGCCCAACGGCGCGTCCGACGCCCTGATCTGCACCTTCGAGTGCACCTTCTGCGCCGACTGTGCCCGCACCCGCCTGGGCGGCCATTGCCCGAACTGCGGCGGCGACCTGGTGAAACGCCCGACCCGGCCGGAGCGGGCGCTTGCCAAATTCCCCGCCTCGACCAAGCGGGTTCGCAAGGATCACGCCGCCTGCCGCCAGGTCGCGTAACCGGGACCGGCTTCTTGCGCTATCTCAGCACCCGCCACGGCTCGCAGGGCAGTCCCGCGCCGCTGGGCTTCGAAGACGTGATGCTGGCCGGGCTCGCCCGCGACGGCGGCCTCTACGTGCCCGCCGACTGGCCGCACTTCCCGGCCGCCGAGATCGCGGCCCTGCGCGGCCTGCCCTATGTCGAGGTGGCCTTCCGCGTCATGCGCCCGTTCGTCGGCGAGGCCTTCGACGAGCCCACGTTCCGCCGCCTGATCGGCGAGGCCTACGCCTCGTTCGAGACTCCCGACGTGGCGCCGCTGAAGCCGCTGGGCGATTCGGGTCTGCACCTGCTCGAACTGTTCCACGGGCCGACGCTCGCCTTCAAGGACGTGGCGCTGCAACTGCTGGGCCGCCTGCTCGACCACACGCTGACGCTCAAGGGCCAGCACGCCACCATCGTCGGCGCCACGTCGGGCGACACCGGGTCGGCCGCCATCGAGGCGGTGCGCGACCGCAAGACGATCGACATCTTCATGCTGCATCCGCGCGGCCGGGTGAGCGAGGTCCAGCGCCGGCAGATGACCACGGTGCTGGCGCCCAACGTGCACAACATCGCCGTCGCCGGCACGTTCGACGACTGCCAGGACCTCGCCAAGGCCTGCTTCAACGATCTCGCCTTCCGCGACCGCCATGCGCTGACGGCCGTGAACTCGATCAACTTCGCCCGCGTGATGGCGCAGATCGTCTACTATTTCTGGGCGGCGCTGAGGCTCGGCGCGCCCGAGCGTCCGGTGGCGTTCGCGGTGCCCAGCGGCAATTTCGGCAACGTCTATGCCGGCTACGCCGCGCAGCGGATGGGCCTGCCGATCTCGCATTTCGTCGTCGGCACCAACAGCAACGACATCCTGGCGCGCTTCTTCGAGAGCGGCACGATGACGACCACCGAAGTCGTGCCGACCCATAGTCCGAGCATGGACATCCAGGTTTCGAGCAACTTCGAACGCCTGCTGTTCGACCTCTACGACCGCAACGGTGCGACCCTGGCCGACGCCATGACGACCTTCCGCAGCACCGGCACGCTGAAAGTCGGCGCCAATGTGCTGGCGGGCGTGCGCGAGCTGTTCGACGCCGGCCGGCTCGACGACGAGGGCACGCTCCTGGCCATCGCCGACTGCCGCAAGCGATTCGGCGAGACCATCGATCCGCACACCGCCGTGGGCTATGCCGTGGCCCGGCAGCACCGCCGCGACCCCGCCGTCCCGATGGTCGTGCTGGCGACGGCCCATCCCGCCAAGTTTCCCGACGCCGTCGAGAAGGCAACCGGCGTGCGGCCGGCGCTTCCGGCACGTCTCGGCGATCTCATGGATCGCGCCGAGCGGCTGGATGGCCTGCGCAACGATATCGATGAATTGAAAGCCATGATCGACGAACGCCGGGCGATGGCAACGGCACCCGCGACACGGAGCAAGGTTCGCACATGAGCGACGTCAAAGTCACCACGCTGGGCAACGGCCTGCGCGTCGCCGTCGACGCGATGCCGGAGGTCGAGTCGGCCACGCTCGGCATCTGGGTCGCCTGCGGCACGCGGCACGAGAACGCCGAGCTGAACGGCATGGCGCACATGCTGGAACACATGGCGTTCAAGGGCACGCGCACGCGCTCGGCCCGCGCCATCGCCGAGGAGATCGAGAATGTCGGCGGCAGCCTGAACGCCTATACCGGCCGCGAGATCACCGCCTACCACGCCTCGGTGCTGAAGGAGGACGTGGCGCTGGGCGTCGAGATGATCTCCGACATCCTGCGCAATTCGGTGTTCGACCCCGACGAGCTGCAGCGCGAGCGCGGCGTCATCCTGCAGGAGATCGGCCAGGCGCTCGACACGCCCGACGATCTGATCTTCGACCAGTTCCAGGAAACCGCGCTGCCCGGCCAGCCGCTGGGACGGCCGGTGCTGGGCACCGCCCAGACGGTGGAGACGATCGGCCGCGACGACCTCTTCGCCTACCTGGCGCGCCACTACACGGCCTCGAACATGGTGCTGGCGGCGGCCGGCCGGGTCGAGCACGACCGCATCGTCGACCTCGCCGAAAAACATTTCGGCTCGGTGCCGCGCACCCCGGCCAACGCCCCGCCGCCGGCGCCGCTGTGCTATGTCGGCGGCGACGGCCGCCAGTCGCGCGTGCTCGAGCAGGCCCATCTCGTGCTGGGCTGCGAGGGCATCGGCTACCGCGATCCCGACTATTTCGCGCTCGCCGTCTACTCCACCCTGTTCGGCGGCGGTATGTCGTCCCGCCTGTTCCAGCGCATCCGCGAGGAGCGCGGGCTGGTCTACGGCATCCACTGCTTCAACACCGCCTACGCCGACGG
>JAIETA010000204.1 GCA_019745575.1 Reyranella sp.
GCGAGATCATGCAGATCGCCATTCCGGTCGATCCGAGCAAGATCAGTGCGATGGCCGTACGCGAGTACGCGGACTGGGTGCTGAGACCCCGACTGCTGTCGGTGCCCGGCGTGGCGCAGGTCATCCCGATCGGCGGTGAAGTCCGGCAGTTCCAGGTGCAGCCGAACACCACGCGCATGGCCGAGCTGGGCATCACGCACGATCAGCTCGAAGGCGCGCTGAAGGGCTACTCCAGCAACACCTCGGGCGGCTTTCTGGAACTCAACGGGCGCGAGTACCTGATCCGCAACCTCGGACGTACCTCTCGGCTCGATGACCTGAAGAACCTGGCGCTGACCGCGAAGGACGGACAACCGATCCTGATGCGCCAGATCGCCGAGGTGACGTTTGCCGCGGCACCCAAGCGCGGCGATGCGGGCTACGAAGGCAAGCCGGCCGTGATCCTGGGCATCCAGAAACAGCCAACCGCCGACACCATCGCGCTGACGAAATCGATCGAGGACGCCCTCGTCGGACTCAAGACTTCGCTGCCAGCCGGCATGGAGGCACCGCGCGTGACCTTCCGTCAGGCCAGCTTCATCGAGGCCTCGATCACCACGCTGCAAGGCAAGCTGATCGGTGCGTCGATCTTCGTCGCTGTGATCCTGTTCTTCTTCCTGGGAACCCTACGGCCAACCATCATCGCGCTGACCGCCATCCCGGTGTCGATCTTCATCACCGCGCTGGTCTTCAAGTATTTCGGGCTGTCGATCAACACGATGACGCTGGGCGGGCTGGCCATCGCCATTGGCGGTCTGGTCGATGACGCGGTGGTGGGCGTCGAGAACGTGCTGCGACGCCTGAAGTCCGACCGGGCGAACCATCCGGACCACCGCCTGCACCCGATCGAAGTCGTGGCGCGCGCGACGATGGAAGTGCGCTCGGCCATCCTCTACGCCACAGTCATCATCGTGCTGGTCTTCATCCCGCTGTTTGCGCTGCCGGGGCTGGAGGGCAAGCTGTTCGTTCCGCTGGGCATCGCGTTCATCGTCTCGACGCTGGCCTCGCTGATCGTCTCGGTGACGGTGACGCCCGTGCTCAGCTTCTACCTGCTGCCGCGCATGAAGAACCTGGACCACGGCGACACCAAGGTGCTGGCCTGGCTGAAGGCGCGCTACCGCAGCAGCCTACAGGGCGTGCTGGACAGGCCCAAGGCCGCCATGGCGGCGGCCGGTGCGGCCGTGCTGGTGGCCGCGGCGGCGGTGCCGTTCTTCCCGACGACCTTCCTGCCGCCCTTCAACGAAGGCACGCTGCTGATCGGCCTGAGGCTGAACCCCGGCGTGACGCTCAGCGAAACCTCGGCGCTGGCGCGCCAGGCGGAGGTGCTCATCAAGCAGGTGCCCGAGGTCACGCACGTCGGGCGGCGCAGCGGTCGGGCCGAGCTGGACGAGCATGCGGAAGGCGTGCATGTCAGCGAGCTCGACGTGGGCCTGAAGCCCACCTCGGAACTCACACGCAGCATGGACGAGATCAAGGCCGACATCCGTTCGCGCCTGGTGAACCTGCCCGCTGCGCTCGAAATCGGCCAGCCCATCTCACACCGCATCGACCACATGCTGTCGGGCGTGCGCTCGCAGATCGCGATCAAGATCTTCGGCGAAGACCTCGATGCACTGCGCGGCCAGGCCGACGCACTGCGCGCGAAGCTGGCCGCCATCCCCGGCATCGCCGACCTGCAGATCGAGAAGCAGGTGCTGGCGCCGCAGATCAAGGTGCGCATCGACTACGCCGCCGCGGCGCAGTACGGCGTGCCGGCACCGCAGGTGCTGAACGCGCTGCAGGCGCTGGTCGAAGGCGAGAAGGTGACGCAGATCGTCGAGGGCAGCCGACGCTTCGCGCTGGTGGTCAAGCTGCCGGAATCGGCGCGGTCTGTGGAAGGACTGGGCCAGATCCTGATCGAGACGCCGAACGGCCGCATCCCGCTGTCGAAGATCGCGAGCATCGAGGACGGCGACGGCCCCAACCAGATCAGCCGCGACGACGGCAAGCGGCGCATCGTGCTGTCGGCCAACGCATCGGGCCGCGCGCTGTCGGAGATCGTTGCCGACATCCGCCAGGTCGTGGCCGAGACGAAGCTGCCCGAGGGCTACTTCATCACCCTGGGCGGCCAGTTCCAGGCGCAGGAGGAGGCCTCTCGCCTGGTCGGCCTGCTGTCCATCGTGTCGCTGACGCTGATGTTCGTGGTGCTGTACAGCCGCTACAAGTCGGCGGCGCTGTCGGCGCTGATCATGGTGAACATCCCGCTCGCGCTGGTCGGCGCGGTGATCGGGCTGTGGCTGTCGGGCCAGCCGCTGAGCGTGGCTGCGCTGGTGGGCTTCATCACGCTGGCCGGCATCTCGGTGCGCAACGGCATCCTGAAGGTCAGCCACTACATCAACCTGATGCGCTTCGAGGGCGAGTCCTTCGACCAGAAGATGATCCTGCGCGGCTCAATGGAGCGGCTGAGCCCGGTGCTGATGACGGCGCTGGTGACCGCCTTTGCGCTGGCGCCGCTGCTGTTCGAGGCCGAGCAGCCCGGCACCGAGGTGCTGCACCCGGTGGCCGTGGTGATCTTCTCCGGCCTCAT
>JAIETA010000361.1 GCA_019745575.1 Reyranella sp.
TCACCGGCGGCGCCGAGCTGCCGCGCGACCTGGAAGTGCCGGGCCGCGAGCTCGACGGCATCCACTACGCCATGGAATTCCTGACGCAGCAGAACAAGCGCGTCGCCGGCGACGACGAGGCGCGCGCCGCGCCGCGCGGCACGCTCACCGCCCGGGGCAAGCATGTCGTCGTGATCGGCGGCGGCGACACCGGCTCGGACTGCGTCGGCACGTCGAACCGCCAGGGTGCCGCTTCGGTCACCCAGCTCGAAGTCATGCCGCGGCCACCGGAGCACGAGGACAAGGCGCTGACCTGGCCGGACTGGCCGCTCAAGATGCGCACCTCGTCGAGCCACGAGGAGGGCGTCGAGCGCGACTTCGCCGTGCTGACGAAGAAGGCCGTCGGCAGGGACGGCAAGGTCGAGGCGCTGGAGTGCGTGCGCATCGAGTGGGTCAAGGCCGCTGACGGCCGCCTCGCGATGCAGGAAGTGGCGGGCAGCGGCTTCCAGCTGAAAACCGACCTCGTGCTGCTGGCGATGGGCTTCCTGGGCCCGCGCCGGCCGGGCCTGCTCGAGCAGGCGGGCGTGGCGCTCGATCCGCGCGGCAACGTCGCGGCCAACGTGAAGGACTACCGGACCTCGGTACCGAAACTGTTCGCCGCCGGCGACATGCGACGCGGCCAGTCGCTGGTCGTCTGGGCGATCCGCGAGGGCCGTCAGTGCGCGCGCGCGATTGACGAAAGTTTGATGGGAATTACCACCCTGCCGCGCTGATTCTCGCAAAGCGACCTTTCAGTCCCAGCGCAATTTGCACTAGAGTCCGCCCGCGGGCGCCTCCTTTGGGGAGGGGCGGCGCCCGGTGTACGAGGGCAATGGGGCAATGAAGCTGCTGCTGGTCCAGGGCGCCAATATGGAATATCTCGGGCGGCGCCAGCCCGAGCTGTACGGCACGACGACCGCCAAGGAACTGGACGCCATTCTGCGGCGCCAGGCCAAGACGTTGGGCGTGTCGCTCGACATCCTCTACACCAACACCGAGGGCGAGGCGGTGTCGGCGATCTACCGGGCCGACCGTGCCGGCATCGACGGCATCCTGTTCAATCCGGCGGGCTTCCTCCATGCCGGCCATTCGCTGCGCGACTGCCTGCGCTCGATCCGCGCGCCGGCGCTGGAAATCCACATGACCAACATCGAGAAGCGCGGCTACGGCTCGATCACCTCGGAGGCCGCAATCGGCATGATTGCCGGCTTCGGCGTCGACTCCTACGTGCTGGCGCTCGAGGCGATGGTGGCGCGGCTGCGCCCGGCCGCCGGGGCCTGACGGGGCGATTGACAGGCGGGGCCGCGCTGACCTAAGACTTAATCATATGGTTAAGTGTTGGAGCAAACGATGTCCTACGTCGATGGTTTCGTGATGGTGGTGCCGAAGAAGAACCTCGCCGCCTACAAGCGTCTGTCGACCAGGGCCGGCAAGGTCTGGCGCGAGCACGGCGCGCTCGACTACCGCGAGTGCGCCGGCGACGACCTGAAGGTGAAGTTCGGCGTGCCCTTCCCCAAGCTCGCCGGGACCAAAGCGGGCGAGACCGTCGTGTTCTCCTACATCGTCTACAAGTCGCGCGCCCACCGCGACAAGGTCAACGCCAAGGTGATGGCCGACAAGCGCATCGCCGCCAGCATGGCCGGCGACATGCCGTTCGACCCCAAGCGCATGGCCTATGGCGGCTTCAAGACCATCGTCGCGGTCTAGGACGGACTCCGGTTTCAAGGCGGAAGGACAAGTCATGGCCAAGAACACGATCTGCGTCTGGTACGACAGGGACGCCGAGGCGGCTGCCCGCTTCTACGCCGCGACCTTTCCCGACAGCGCGGTGAGCGCCGTCCACCGCGCCCCCGCCGACTATCCCTCCGGCAAGAAGGGCGAAGTGCTGACGGTCGAGTTCACGGTGGCCGGCGTCGCCTGTCTCGGCCTCAACGGCGGTCCGATGTTCAAGCACAGCGAAGCCTTCTCGTTCCAGATCGCCACCGACGACCAGGAAGAGACCGACCGCTACTGGAATGCCATCGTCGGCAACGGCGGCCAGGAGAGCGCGTGCGGCTGGTGCAAGGACAGGTGGGGCGTCTCCTGGCAGATCACGCCGCGCGTGCTGACCGACGCGCTGGCCGCGGGCGGCGACGAAGCCAGGCGCGCCTTCGAGGCGATGATGGGCATGACGAAGATCGACGTCGCCGCGATCGTGGCCGCCCGGCGCGGCTGACGTTCGGCGGATCACACCCTAGGCGGTGCCCCGTTGCCGCGCTAAAGAGGCGGCATGCTGGAGATCTCGCCGCTTCGCCCCGACGACCGCGCCGGCTGGCAGCCGCTCGCCGCCGGCTACAATGCCTTCTACGAACGCACGCTGCCCGACGCCGACTACGACCGCACGTGGCGGCGGCTGATGGACGGACGCGACCTGCATGGCCTGGCCGCCCGGCTCGACGGCCGCGTGGTCGGCATCGCCCACTACCTGTTCCACGCCAGCGTCTGGTTCGACGAGGCCTGTTATCTCGCCGACCTGTTCGTCGACGAGACGGTGCGCGGCCAGGGCGCGGCCCGCGCGCTGATCGAGGCGGTGGCCGCCGCCGCCCGCGCCCGC
>JAIETA010000277.1 GCA_019745575.1 Reyranella sp.
GCCGACATCGCGGACCTCGGCGTCGCAGAAGCGGCGCTGTCGCCCCGCCGCTTCACGCAGAGGTGATCGGACGATCACATCGCATCGCCAAGGCCTGACTTCCCGGTGAGGGGACCGGGGCGCATTCTTGAAAGGCGGAGATGCCGCTCGGTGTCTCCGCGAGAGATCTCAACCAGGGAGTGACACATGACCAAGAAGACCCTCATCGCGACCGCGACGGCGATTTTCGCCGCCGGCGCCTTTGCCACCTCGGCCAGCGCCCAGACCGTGAAGTGCGCGGGCGTCAATTCGTGCAAGGGCACCAGCGCCTGCAAGACCACCACGTCGGCCTGCAAGGGCATGAATGCCTGCAAGGGCCAGGGCTGGACCGAGGCCAAGACCGCGGCCGAGTGCACCGCGAACAAGGGCAAGGTTCTCTAAGAGCTTCCCGGCTCCCCCCGGAGAGGCTCGGGCGCCGCGGTGAACCGCGGCGCCCTTCGCTTCTCCGAAGTCACCGAACCGTGACGCGCCGTGTCCATCGGTGATTTGTCTCCCGCCGCCACCCCGGCGCAAGGTCGTGACGTCACGCCCGGTACCGGTCGGCGCGACGTCAAACAGGGAGATTTCACAATGACCAAGCGCACCATGTTCGCCACCGCCGCCGCCGTTTTCGCCGTCGGCACGTTCGCCACCGCCGCCTCCGCCCAGGTGGCCTGCCCCGGCGCCAACTCCTGCAAAGGCATGAGTGCCTGCAAGACCGCCAAGTCGGCGTGCAAGGGCATGAATGCCTGCAAGGGCCAGGGCTTCGTCAACACGGGCAGCTCGTTCGAGTGCACGGTGATCAAGTCGAAGTAGTGATTTCCGGCGCCACGCGCCGGCACGACGGACGGGCGTCCCGGGAAATCGCGGACGCCCGCTCCTTTTGTGGAGTAAGGTCGACCGCATGTGCGCCGCTGCCATCGATTTCGGGCTGGGGCTCCGTCCCGAGCACTACGAGGAGATCGCCGCCGATCCCGGACGGGTGAGCTGGTTCGAGGCGCTGTCGGAAAACTACATGGTGCCCGGCGGCAGTCCGCTGTACTGGCTCGACCGCATCCGCCGCGACTACCCGCTGGCCCTGCACGGCGTGTCGCTCTCCATCGGCTCGATCGATCCGCTGAACGACGCCTACCTTGCCGACCTGAAGGCACTCGTCGATCGCGTGCAGCCGATGTGGGTCTCCGACCATCTCTGCTTCACCGGCCTGCGCGGCCTCAACATGCACGACCTGCTGCCGCTGCCCTATACCGAGGAGGCGCTCGACCACGTAGCGGAGCGCGTGCTGCGCGTACAGGACAGGCTCGGCCGCCGGCTGGTGCTGGAAAACGTGTCCAGCTACGTCACCTACGCCGCGTCCGAACTCAGCGAGTGGGAATTCATCGCCGAACTCGCCCGGCGCGCCGATTGCGACATCCTGCTCGACGTCAACAACGTCTACGTCAGTGCCTTCAACCATGAATTCGACGCGCTGGCTTTCCTGCGCGCCATGCCCCGCGAGCGCGTGCGCCAGTTCCATCTCGCCGGCCACACCCACAAGGGCAGCCACATCATCGATACCCACGATCATCCGATCGTGCCCGATGTCTGGGCGCTCTACGCCGAGGCCGTAAAACTCTTCCCCGGCGTGCCGACCATGATCGAGCGCGACGCCGACATCCCGCCCTACGCCGAGCTGCTGGCCGAACTCGACACCGCACGGCGCATCGCCGCCGGCACGGCAGGTGCCGCAGGCGGCTCTGTTCTCGCCGGAGCCAAGGGATGACCGCCAACGCGGGTTCCCTGGGCGATCTGCAACGCGCCTTCCAGGACTACCTCCTGGCCTCCAGCGAGACCTTCCAGGCCGCCGTTCGCGACACCAGGAAAGCCGACCGGACGACCCTGCTCGACGTCTACCGCGACGGCTACGCGCTGCGGCTGATCGAGGCGCTGACCACCGACTACCCCGGGCTGATGGCGATGGCGGGGCCCGCCGATTTCGACCACATGGCGCGCGCCTACATCGCCGCCCATCCGTCGCGCCATCCGTCGGTGCGCTGGTTCGGCCGGGGTGTGGCCGACTTCCTGGCCACGACCCCGCCCTACAGCGGCTCGCCCGCCGCCGCCGAGATGGCGCGTTTCGAGTGGGCGCTGGGCGAGGCCTTCGATGCGCCCGACGCCACGCCGGTCGCCGCCGACGCCCTGATGGCGCTGCCGCCGGAGGCCTGGGAGACGCTGTCCTTCGCCGCCCTGCCCTCGCTGCGCCGCTGCACCTTCGCCTTCGAGGTCGCCCCGGCCTGGCAGCGCCGCGACGAAGTCGAGCCCGGCAATCTGGAAGTCGGCCGCAGCGACCAGCCGGTGGTCTGGGCGATCTGGCGGCCCGAACGCATCTCCAACTTCCGCTCGCTCGACCCCGACGAGGCGGCGATGCTCGAGGCGCTGGTCGCCGGCCGGCCGTTTCCCGACCTGTGCGAGGCCGTCTCGGCCTTCGCCGGCGAGGATCAGGCGCCCGCCCGCGCCGCCGGCCTGCTGCGCGCCTGGGTCGAGGGCGGCATGATCGGAGGCTTCGCGAGCTAGGCTGTGGTGACAATTTCAGGATTCCCTTTGGCGTGAAGTTCTGATTCAACGCTGGCTTTTGGAGGCTGGCGT
>JAIETA010000066.1 GCA_019745575.1 Reyranella sp.
CTGCGCAAGGACGTGCGCGCCAAGGCCGAGCTTGCCGCCGAGGACCGCGTGCTCGATGCACTCTGCGGCCCCAGCGCCAGCGAGGAAACGCGCCTGCGCTTCCGCCACAAGCTGCGCGCCGGCGAGCTCGACGCGCGCGAGATCGAAGTGGAGATGGCCGACTCCGGCGCGCCGATGCAGTTCGAGGTGCCCGGCCAGCCCGGCGCGTCGGTCGGCATGATCAATATCGGCGACATGCTGGGCAAGGCCTTCGGCGGGCGCACCAAGAAGCGCAAGATGACCGTGGCCGACAGCCACGAGGCGCTGCTGCGCGAGGAAAGCGACAAGCTGCTCGACCAGGAGCGGGTGGTGCGCGAGGCCCGCGAATCGGTCGAGCAGAACGGCATCGTCTTCATCGACGAGATCGACAAGATCACGGCGCGCAGCGAGTTCCGCGGCGGCGGCGACGTGAGCCGCGAGGGCGTCCAGCGCGACCTGCTGCCGTTGATCGAGGGCACGACGGTGAGCACCAAGCACGGGCCGCTCAAGACCGACCACGTGCTGTTCATCTGCTCCGGCGCATTCCACCTCGCCAAGCCGTCCGACATGCTGCCCGAGCTACAAGGCCGGCTGCCGATCCGTGTCAGCCTGGCCTCGCTCGGCAAGGACGACTTCCGCCGCATCCTGGTCGAGCCGGAAGCCAGCCTGGTGAAGCAGTACAAGGCGCTGCTGGCCACCGAGAAGGTCGACCTCGACTTCAAGGACGACGCCATCGACGAACTGGCGCGGCTGTCGGCCGAGATCAACGAGACGGTCGAGAATATCGGCGCCCGGCGGCTGCACACGGTGATGGAGAAGTTGCTGGAAGAGATCAGCTTCACCGCCTCGGACAAGCCTGGCAGCAAGGTCGAGATCGACGCCGCCTATGTGCGCGCCCATGTGAGCGAACTGGCCAAGAACACCGATCTCAGCAAGTTCGTGCTCTAGCCTAGAAGCAGTAGGCCGCGATCAGGTCGACGAGATAGGCCGGCCCGTTCAGGCCCCACAGCACGAACGACACCACGGTCGCGGCGACCACGAGGGCCGCCACCCCCCACAGCAGCGTCGTCTGCCAGCCCGTCATCATGCCGGTTGCGCCGCCGTAGCGGCCGGCCGTGCGAGGCGCTGCTCGACGATCGGCCAGTGCATCGCTGCGGCGACCAACCCGAGCCCGATCGAGATCCACCACATGGTGTCGTAGTTGCCCTGCAAATCGAACAGGAAGCCGCCGCCCCAGCCGCCGACGAAGCTGCCGATCTGGTGGCCCAGAAAGACGATGCCATTCAGCATGGTGACGTGGACCGGCCCGAAGATGTAGCCGACCAGCGAGGTGGTGAGTGGCACCGTGCCCAGCCACAGGAAGCCCAGCGCGCCGGCGAAGATCAGCACCGAGGCGGCCGACAGGGGCGCCACCATGAATGCCAGGAACACCAGCGAGCGCAGCAGATAGAGCAGGGTCAGCAGGTTCTTGCGCTTGTAGCGGCCGCCCATCGAGCTCCACAGGATGGCGCCGGCGATGTTGAAGAGGCCGACCATGCCGATCGCCCAGCCGCCCAGCTCGACCGGCGTCAGCTCGACGCCGAACAGCGACAGCCCGATTCCCTTGTCGGAGATGTAGGCCGGCAGGTGGCCGCCGACGAAGGCCACGTGGAAGCCGCAGACGAAGTAGCCCGTGACCAGCAGGACGTAGCTGCGCAGGCCGAACGCCTCGGCCAGGGCCTGGCGGGTCGTCTGCGAACCGCCGCTGGCCTTGCGGGCGGCCGCGATCTCCTTGCGGTCGTTCAGGCCGATCGGCAGCACGATGATCAGCACGGCGAGCGCCGTCAGCGCCCACATGGTCGGCCGCCAGTCGCCGAAGTAGCTCTGCAGGATGGCGGCCAGGGGCACGATGAAGAACTGGCCGAACGAGCCGCCGGCCGAACAGATGCCCACGGCCAGCGCCTGCTTCTCGGGCGGCGCCACGCGCAGGATCACCCCCAGCACCGGCCCGAAGGTCGCCGCCGACAGGCCGATGCCCACCAGCACGTTGCCCAGGATGAGCAGGAAGCCGTCGTGCATGACGGCGGTCACGACCATGCCCAGGACGTAGAGCACACCGCCGCCGGCGATGGTCGGCGCCGAGCCGAAACGGTCGGCCAGCCGCCCGGAGAACGGCGCCACGACCCCCATCAGCAGCATGGAGAGGGCGGTGCTGAAGGAGAACAGCTCGCGACCGACGTCGAGTTCGGCCGATACCGGCTTGAGGAAGATGCCGAAGCTCTGCCGGACGCCGAGGCCGATGGTGAGGACGAGGAAGCCGCACCACACGGCGGTCCAGTAGGAACGGGGGGTCATGACGGCAACTTGCGGCGCGCGCTGCAGGGACGCAAGGCGCTTGGCCCGGCCGAACCATAGAATTCCCTCATGCCGCCACAAGCCGCGATGTGGCAGAACGTGACCATGATGCGGTTGTGGTCTCGTGGCGCCCTGGCGGCGGCCGTGCTGGTGCTGGCCGGGACGCTTCCGGCCGGCGGCGCGCTGGCGGCGCCGCGGCTGGAGCGCGAGCGCTGCGCCTTCAAGCCGCCGCGCGGCGACCGGGTCGAATGCTTCGTCCTGGTCGTGCCGGAAAACCGCGAGCAGCCGCAGGGTCGCGACATTCGCCTGAA
>JAIETA010000152.1 GCA_019745575.1 Reyranella sp.
AATCGGCGAACCCAGTCGATCGCCGTCTTGATGCCTATCCCAAAGCGGTCGGCCGCCTGGCGGCGCGACAGGCCGTCCTGTTCAACCGCCTGCACTACCGTGCGGATTCCGCTGAAGTCGGCCGGGCATTCCGATTGATGTCGGCCACCTGATTCCGATCGAAGCCGGCCATCGATTCCGATTGATGTCGGCCGGGGTGGCGGGCGCCTCTGGTCGTTTGTCGTTTGGCATCAGACAGGTTGCATGGTCAAGCGGCGGCGTGGTGGGCGGCGAGCTTTCGGCGCAGCGAGTCGCCCTTGAGCTTGAGGCGATGAGCGTTGTGGACGATGCGGTCGAGGATGGCGTCGGCGATGGTTGGCTCGCCGATGATGTCGTGCCATCGATCGACGGGGATCTGACTGGTGATGAGCGTTGCGCCGTGGCCGTAGCGTTCCTCGACGATCTCCAGCAGATCGCGGCGCTGGTCGGGCCCGAACGGTTCGAGCCCCCAGTCGTCGAGGATGAGCAACCTCACCTTGCCGAGCCTCTTCATGAGCCTGCGATAGCGGCCGTCGCCGCGGGCGAGCGCGAGATCGGGGAACAGCTTGGGGACACGCTGATAGAGGACGGAGCGGTTGTCGCGACAGGCCTTGTTGCCGAGCGCGCAGGCGAGCCACGATTTGCCGACCCCGGTGGGGCCCTCGATGATGAGGTTCTGCGGCGCCTCGATCCAGTCGCCGGCGATCAGCCTTTGGAACAGCGTTCGATCGAGGCCGCGCGGCGCGCGCCAGTCGATATCCTCGATGGTGGCGCGCTGGCGGAGCCTGGCATGACGCAGCCTGGCGGCGAGCTGCCGGTTGGAGCGCTCGGTGGCCTCGCGATCGAGCAGCAGGGCGAGCCACTCGGCGTGGCCGAGGCCGGCGGCGCTTTGGTTGTCCTGCAGCTCGGTGAAGGCGCGGGCCATGCCGGCCAGGCCGAGTTTGACGAGCTGATCGACGGTGGGATGGGTGAGCAAGGTCTGTCTCCTCAGTGGTAGTAGCGGGAACCGCGGATGTTGGGATGGTCGAGCGGCAAAGGCGCCGCGGACGGCGCCGACTCGGGCGCCGGGGAAGCGCGCGCCAGCGGCTGGCGGTCGAGGCCGTTGGCAAGGATGGAGTTGATCGAGCCGTAGGACCGGGCGCCGATCTCGAGCCCGCGCCGGCAGGCGGCCTCGAGTCGTTCGACGCCGTACTGGCGAGCCAGGCGCAGGATGCCGAGGCAGGCACGGAAGCCCTGCTCGGGATGGGGCCGACTGCGCAGGATGACCTCGACCAGGGTGGCGGTGTCCGGCCCGATGGCGGTGGCCTCGCGCTGGATGCGCTCGTGGGTCCAGCCGGCATGGCGGCGATGGGAGCTCGGCATATGCTCGGTCACGGTGGTGTGGCGCCCGCGGGCGCCGCCCAGCAGGTGGCAGGCGACACGTTCGCCGTTGTGGAACAGCTCGACGGTTCGCTCGGTGATGCGCGCCTCGACCTGCTGGCGCAGCAGGCGGTGCGGCACCGAGTAGTAGTGGCCGTCGACGTCGACGTGATAGTCGAGCGCGACCCGGCGCTGGCGCCACTCGGCGTAGACGTAGGGCTCGACCGGCAAGGCGGCGAGCGCCGGCCGATCGAGCTCGTCGAACAGCTGGCGCCGGCTGACGCCAAGCCGGCGCATCGGCCGGTCGTTGAGCTCGCCGAGCAGCGCCAGGATCGCGCTGTTCAGCTCGGCCAGCGAGAAGAAGCGCTGGTCGCGCAGGCGGGCCAGGATCCAGCGCTCGACCACCTGCACGCCGACCTCGACCTTGGCCTTGTCGCGCGGCCGGCGTGGTCGCGCCGGCAGGATCGCCGTGCCGTAGTGGGTGGCGAAGTCCTGGTAGGTCGGGTTCAGCCCGGGCTCGTGCCAGTTGGCCTTGAGCACGCCGGCCTTGAGGTTGTCGGGCACGATCTGGCGCGGCACCCCGCCGAAGAAGGCGAGCGCGCGTCCGTGTGCGCCGATCCAGTCGGGCAGCGTCTGCGTCCAGCTCGCCTCGGCGTAGGTGTAGCTCGACGCGCCCAGCACGGCGACGAAGACCTGGGCGGTGCGCACCTCGCCGGTGCGGCCGTCGACCAGCTCGACGGTCTGGCCGGCATAGTCGACGAACAGCCGCTCGCCCGCCGGATGCACCTGGCGCATGGTCGGCGACAGCCGGCTCTCCCACGCCTCGTAGAGCTCGCAGAAGCGCGAGTAGCCGTAACCTTCGGGCGCACTCGCCCGGTACTCCTGCCACAGCAGCATCAGGGTGACGCCCGCACGGCGCAGCTCGCGATGCAGGCTCGCCCAGTCCGGCTCGGGCTTGCGCCGCACACCCGCCGCCGGGCCGCCGCGCACGAACAGCAGCGCCTCCAGCGCCGTGTCGGTCAACCCTTCGGGCAACGGCCAGCTCAGCCCGGCCGCGGCCGCCCGACCGGCGTAGTCGCCCACGGTGCTGCGGGCCAGGCGCGTGCTGCGCGCGATCGCCCGGTCGCTCAGCCCCTCGGCCTTGAGCCGCAATATCTCCCTGACACAACGCATCGGCACTCTCTCGGCTGGCATCGGCTCTCCCCCTGCTGAAGGCCGGGGGAGCCTATGCGGTTCAACCAGAGATCGAGCGCCCGCCACCCACAGGGTGGCCGACTTCAAATCGGAAT
>JAIETA010000251.1 GCA_019745575.1 Reyranella sp.
CCGAGGTCCGTCGCGGCCTCGGTGATCTCGTCTCGGTTCATGGCGCAATGGTCCTCGGGGCGGTCTGAATCGATGCAGGCTAGACCGCCGCGGCCGCCGCGGCCATCGCTTCCCGGAGCGAGGCCGCTCAGTACCCGAATTGCTCGCGCAGGATCCGCTCGTCGAGGCTGTGGCCGGGGTCATGGAGCATGACGAGATCGACCGTGCGGTCGATCTCGATCTCGACGCGCAGGACGTTGTCGATCTGGACATGGTCGGCGACCGCGCTGACCGGGCGCTTCTGCGCCTCCAGCACCTCGATCGTGACCTTGGCATGGTCGGGCAGGAGCGCGCCGCGCCAGCGCCGCGGGCGGAAGGCCGAGATCGGCGTCAGCGCCAGCAGGGGCGCATCGAGCGGCAGGATCGGCCCGTTGGCCGAGAGATTGTAGGCGGTGGAGCCGGCGGGCGTCGCCAGCAGCACGCCGTCGGCGACGAGTTCGTCGAGCCGGACCTGGCCGTCGATCGAGATCCTGAGCTTGGCGGCCTGGTAGGAGCGGCGCAGCAGCGAGACCTCGTTGATCGCCTCGGCCCGCACCTCGGTGCCGTCCTTGTCGACGGCGCGCATCGAGAGCGGGTGGACGACGCTGCGCTGCGCCTCGGTCAGGCGCTTGCGCAGGCCGCGCTCGCGGAACTCGTTCATCAGGAAGCCGACGGAGCCGCGGTTCATGCCGTAGATCGGCGTGCCCGTGCCGATGAAGCGGTGGAGCGTCTGCAGCATCAGCCCGTCGCCGCCCAGCGCCACGATCACGTCGGCGGTCGCCGTGTCGGCATTGCCGTAGCGCCCGGTCAGCTTCGCCAGCGCGGCCTGCGCCTCCGGCGTGTCGCTGGCGACGAAGGAGATGGCCTGGAAGCGCTCGGTCATCACGGGTCCTGAAGGCAGTGCGCCGTGGCGGCGCAGGCGTGCCTTAGCACAGGCGGCGGCGAGATCGCGAGCGGGCGCGGCCTGAAAACGCGGCCACGAAAAAGGCCGGGGTTTCCCCCGGCCTTGGCAACCTCGCGGAGGGGCGCGATCTCAGATCGCGGTGCTCCACTGCACCGGCACCATCTCGAAGCCGTTGCCGGACTTGGCGATGTGGCCGGTGGCCGGGAACGGCGCATGGTAGAAGGCGACCTGCATCTTGTCGGCGGCGACCATATCGAGCAGCTTGCGCCGCGTGGCGGCGGCCTGCGGGCCGTCCATGTCGAACACGGCCGACCAGTCGGGATTGCGCACGAACAGGGCGGGATGGTTGGTGGTGTCGGACATCACCATCAGCGACTTGCCGCCCGAGGCGACGGTGAAGGTGGTGTGGCCCGGCGTATGGCCATAGGCCGCGACGGAGGTGATGCCGGGCACGATTTCCTTGCCGGCCTCGAACTGCTTCACATCCTTGGCGATGGGCGCGAAGACGCGCCGGACATTGCCGAAGGCGCCCTTCATGGCTTCGGGGGCGGCGCCCATCTTGGCGTCGTCCATCCAGAACGCCCATTCGGCGGCCGGGACCATGACCTCGGCATTGGGGAACATCGCCGTGCCGTCCTTGAGGCGGAAGCCGTTGATGTGGTCGCCGTGGAAATGGCTGAACACGATGGCCGAGACGTCCTTGGGATCGAAGCCGGCGGCCTTGAAGTTGGCGGCCCAGGCGCCCGAGGTCGGCGCGCCGGAATCGCCGTTGCCGGTGTCGATCAGGGTGAGCTTGCCGCCCTGCTGGATCGCCAGCGTCGTGAAGGAGATGTTCAGCGCGTCGGCGGGCAGGAAGGCCTGCTCCATCGCCTTCTTGACGTCGGCGAGTTCGGCGTTGCGGACGAAGCCCTCGAGCGGACGGCGGGCGAAGCCGTCATTGATGGCGGTGAGCGTGATGTCGCCGATCTTGTAGCGGTAGAATCCGGGGGCCTGGTTCACGGGAGCTCCTTGGGCATGGGCCGGGCCGAGCCCGGGCAGGTCGAATGTGGCGGCAGCGGCGAGGGCGCCCGCACCGGCGATCACGCCGCGGCGCGACAGATTGAGATCGGTCATCGTTGTTGTCTCCCTCGGCTCGGGCGGAGCCGGTGTCGGACCCTAGCGGGCGGCGCCCAGCGTTCAACGCCGGAGCGCTGTCGCAACGGCACCGACGGGGTCAAGTTTTCGTGAGGGCGGGCGGTCGCCCTCAATCGGGATCGCTCTCGCGCTCGGCTCGCGCGGGTGCAGGTGCTGCGGCGGCAGGGCCGCCGGCGAAGGCACGCAGCATCGCGGCGCAGAGCGCCAGCGCGCCGATCGTGCCGCTGGCCTGGCATTCGGCGACCAGCGCCTGGAAGGTCGCGGCTTCGTCGACCGCCATGGACTGCAGGCTCCAGCGCCAGTCGGGCGCCTTCTGCCGGAGCAGGCCGACGGCGACGTCGATGTTGGCGCTGACGGAGCCGAGCGTCTTCCAGAGCGAGCCTTCCTGGTAGATGCCGCCCGGCGGGGTGCGGCGACCGACCAGATGGCTCGGCTTGCGCCGGACGTTGAAGCCCAGCGCCTCATAGATGTCCGCGTCGAGCGCGCGATCCGGCTTCTGCGCGGTTTCGCAGCGATCGGCGAGAGCGAGCAGATGTTCGGGGCGGTCCATGCAGGCCTGGTCTCGGACGGGGAAGGCGGAACGATCGTGCTTGTGACTCATGTCTGGCGAGTCATGT
>JAIETA010000148.1 GCA_019745575.1 Reyranella sp.
GCGCACGAACAGATGCCGGCTGCGCGCGCTCTGCCGCCAGTCGATCTGGCTGGCGCTGTCGCCGTCGCGATAGGGCCGGTATTGCCAGAAGGCGTCGCCCTGGCCGACGCGCCGCCGGCCGTGCACGCCCTGGATGACCGTGGCCGCCACGCGGTCGGCGGCGATCATCAGCGCCGGCAGCGTTCCGGCCAGCTCGAGCGAGCGGTGAAGGGTGGAGGGCGCGGCCATGGGCTGCGGCGCTGCGATGCCTGGGCCGGGCCTAGGCGAGCCTGGCGCACATCTGGGCGATCACCGCCTCGACCGTTACTCCCTCGGCACGGGCCGAGAAGTTGACCGCCATGCGGTGGCGCAGGATCGGCCCGGCCAACGCCACGACATCGTCGACCGACGGCGCGAGGCGACCCTGGATGATGGCGCGGGCGCGGCAGGCCAGCATGAAGGCCTGGCTGGCGCGCGGGCCCGGTCCCCAGGCGACGCGCTGGCGCACGACATCCAGGTCGGAGGTGTCGGGCCGGCCGGCACGCACCAGTTTCAGGATGGCGTCGACGACGCTTTCACCGATCGGCAGGCGGCGCACCAGTCCTTGCGCGGCCATCAGATCGGCCGGCGTCAGGGTCTGCGACGCGATCGCCGTGGTGGCGCCCGTCGTGCCGATCATGATCTGGCGTTCCGCCGCCTCGTCGGGATAGCCGACATCGATCTGCAGCAGAAAGCGGTCGAGCTGGGCCTCGGGCAGCGGATACGTGCCTTCCTGCTCCAGCGGGTTCTGGGTCGCCAGCACATGGAAGGGCGCGGGCAGGTCGTAGCGCTTGCCGGCCACGGTCACGTGCTTTTCCTGCATGCTCTGCAGCAGCGCCGACTGGGTGCGCGGGCTGGCGCGGTTGATTTCGTCGGCCATCAGCAGCTGGGCGAAGACCGGGCCCTGCAGGAAGCGGAACGAGCGGCGGCCGCCGTCGCTTTCCTCCAGCACCTCGGAGCCCAGGATGTCGGCGGGCATCAGGTCGGGCGTGAACTGGATGCGCTTGGTGTCCATGCCCAGCACGACGCCCAGCGTGTCGACCAGCTTGGTCTTGGCCAGGCCCGGCACGCCGATCAGCAGCAGGTGGCCGCCCGACAGCAGCGCAACGAGCGTTTGATCGATGACGTCCTGCTGGCCATAAATGACCTTGCCGATGGCGGTGCGCGCCGCCCGCAGCTGACTGCCCAGCCGTTCGATGTCGGCCAGGGCGGCACGGGCGTCGGCGTCGGTCGAAGTCGATGTGTCGGGGGCCACCAGGACGCTCCTGTTGTCGATTGGACTGGATCTGAGGGAAGCCCAGAATTGAGGCCGGAACAAGGGCATGAAGGTTGACGAAATTGTGCGGCGGGTGCGTGAACGCAGCAGGCGTTTGGCATCAGGTTTGCCCGTATCGCACCCGCCCCTCGGCAGCGACTTCTCCCTCAACGGCGTCGGGCCGGCGCCGGAGCGCTGGCGGCCGGCCGCCGTGCTGGTCCCGCTGGTGCATCGCGAGGGCGGCGTGACCGTGCTGCTGACCCAGCGTACCGACGACATGCCGAGCCACGCCGGCCAGATCGCCTTCCCCGGCGGTCGCCAGCAGACCGAGGATGCCGACGCGGTGGCCACGGCGCTGCGCGAGACCGAGGAGGAGGTGGGCCTCGCCCGAAGCTTCGTCGACGTCGTCGGCCCGGTCGACCTCTACCGCACCGGCACCGGCTACGAGATCACGCCCATCGTCGGCATCGTGACGCCGGGCTTCATCACCCGCGCCGATCCGCGCGAGGTGGCCGACGTGTTCGAGGTGCCGCTCGCGCACTTTCTCGACGAGCGCAACCACCGCATCGACAGCCGGGTGTGGCAGGGACGGGAGCGGCGCTACTACGCCATGCCCTACCAAGACCGCTACATCTGGGGGGCAACTGCCGGTATGCTGAAGAACCTGCATTTTGTCCTCACCGCCGGCGAGTGACGCGGGCCACGGAGCAGCCCCATGCGCGTCGTACTGATGGTCGTCATTCTGGTCATGGCGCCGACTGTCGCCTTCTTCCTCTGGGCCTGGGCGGTGAAGATCAAGCAGGAGCAGAAGATCGCAGGCACCCTGCCGTCGTGGCAGGACATGCCGTTCACCTGGCTGGCCATTGCGGGCCTCGCCTGCACCATCGCCGGCTTCGTCGTGATGTTCTTCACCCAGAACCAGGGCTACGGCGGTCTCTTCGCGCCATGAAGCCCGCCCGATGAGACCGACCGCCCGTCTCGAGCCGCAGGCGTGGATGGCCGCGCCGGCGGTGCGGACTTTGTTCACGGCCCTGGGGCAGGCCGGTATTGCGGCACGCTTCGTCGGCGGCTGCGTGCGCAACGCGGTGCTGGGCCGCACCATCGACGATATCGACATCGCGGTCGACAAGCCGCCCGAGGCGGTCATGCGCGCCCTGGCGGCGGCCGGCCAGAAATCGGTGCCGACCGGGCTCAAGCACGGCACGGTGACGGCCCTGGTCGGGCACGACCGGTTCGAACTCACGACCTTGCGTCGCGATGTCGAGACCGACGGCCGCCGCGCCGTCGTGGCCTTCACCGACGACTGGCTGGAGGACGCAAGCCGGCGCGATTTCACCTTCAATGCGCTCTACGCCGACCCCGACGGCACGCTCTACGACCCGTTCGACGGCCGCGCCGACCTGGCCGCGGGCCGCGTGCGTTTCATCGGCGATGCCGACACCCGCATCGCCGAGG
>JAIETA010000036.1 GCA_019745575.1 Reyranella sp.
CGTTCCGCCCCAAGACCTGCCAATTCTAGATTGGCTCAACATTCAACCCGTCAAAACCTCTGTGACGAGCTACTAGTTGCATTCCGGCTTGGGCAGCGCCTCGAGCCGGGTGATGCGATATTCCATGCCGCCATCGCCCTGTTCGTGGGTGCCGAACAGCTCGACGCCGTTGTCGAGCGTGACGCTGCTCATCTCGAAGGCGGGCTCGCCCTGCCCCTTGGTCTGGGCGTCGAAGAAACCGGCGCGATAGTAGATGCGCGTGCGGCCGTCGACCAACTCCTCGGCGCCCTCGGGAATCTTCACCTCGGCGAGGCGCTTGGGCACGCGGCCGATCACCACGTTCACCATCTGCGGCGGCTTCACCTTGTCGCCGAAGAAGAACAGCGCATCGAGGCCGCCCTCGCCCGCCCTGGCCTGGCGGATGGTGGCGCGCGCCATGGCGACGGGAAACAGCGTGCCGGCCAGCAAGGCCGCGGTCTGGCCCTCGGGATCGGCGAACCGCGCCTCGCCGCTGCCGTCGTCGCCGAGCAGGGCCTCGCCCTTGACCAGGTTGGTCTGCCGCCCGTTGGCCGTGGTGCGGTGTTCGAAGCGCAGCTTCCGGGCGTCGCGGCTTTCGGTCATCTGCGACTGCTGCTCGGTCACCACCGCGCCGCGCTTGCCGGCGATCTCGAGCCGCAGGCGCTGGTTGACGATGTAGCCGTCGCAGGTGAGCTTCAGCTCGTAGGCGTAGGTGCCGGGCGGACCACCGTCCGGCTTGCCACGCTCCAGGGTGGTCACCGAATAGACCGCGCGATGCGGCGCGAACTCCTGGGCCGGCGCCGGCGCCGCGGCGGCCAGGACGGCGAGCGCGAAGAGGATGGGCGTGAGCTGGCGGACTTTCAGCATTTGGGCCTCGGCAGCGCTTGAAGTTGGACCAGACGAGCATCGACGGCAAAGTCGCCGTAGTCGAGCAACATCGACCGGGCAATACCGTTGCCCAGCAGGTCGAGCGCCAGCTCGTACTCGGGGTTGGCACCCTGGTCGCCGGCGGCGAAGAAGGCGAAGCGGACGCCCCAGGCGGGCTGGTTGCGCAGCAGCCCGACATCGCCGCGCACCGCCGGAGCGCCGGCCGACCGCGGCGGGCGGCCGATCACGGCGTTGACCTGGAACGCGCCATCCAGCCGCGCCCCGTCGAAGACGTTGTAGGACGCCGACTTGTCGCCGTCGCGGGCGTGCTTGATGACGAGCGCGAGATGGGTGGTGGGAAACAGCGTGCCCGCCGGCAGCTCGAAGCTGCGGGCCTCCGGCAGCGTGAAGGTGGCGCGGCCCTTGCCGCCCGTCGAGTCGAGATCGGCCAGGCCGCGCAGCTCCTCGTCCACCTCGTCGTTCTGGATGTTGCGGACGCTGAAGCGCAGCCCCAGCCCGTCCTTGGTCTCGTAGCTGGTGAAGCTCGAATCGGTGCTGAACTCCTCGCTGTCGTTACGCAGGAACTTGAGCTTGATCCTCTGCTTGACCTCCCAGGCGTCGCACGAGTCGACGGTCTCCAGCACCATGCGACCGCTCACCTCGATGATCCCGCTGTTGGGACGGGCGACCTGCAGCTTCATGTCGTAGGTCGCGCGGTGGGGCACCAGCACGCTCTCGGGCTGCTGCGCGTCGGCGACGCTTATCCACAGGCCCAGCAACAGCACGGCGCAGACGGCGGCGATCGGGGCCGCAGTTCGAACGCGAGGACGGCGAAAACTAAGCGTGGTCAACGGACAATGGCGGGGGACTAGGCCTTGTGGCCGGGCAGCCAAGCGTAATATCCATGCGCGCGGATTACCAGAATGATCGCCTGCGGCAGGGCTGCACAGGGAGGATAACGTCCATGACAACCGGCAAACCCCGGGTACTCGCCACGCGGCACTTTCCGCCAGCGGTCGAAAAGCGCCTGACGGCCGGTTTCGACGCCATCCTCAACCCCGAGGACCGGCTCTATGACGGCCCTGCCCTGGTCCGGGCCGCCGCCGGGTGCGACGCCATCCTGTGCGCCGCGGGCGACGCGCTGAACGCCGAGACGATCGCCGCGCTGCCGGCCTCGATCCGGATGATCGCCACCTTTTCCGTGGGCTACGAGCACATCGATGTCGGCGCCGCGGCCAAGCGCAGCATCGCCGTCAGCAACACGCCCGACGTGCTGACCGACGCCACGGCCGACATCGCCATGCTCTGCCTGCTGGGCGCCGCCCGCCGCGCCCATGAGGGCATGACCATGCTGCGCACCCACAGCTGGGTCGGCTGGACGCCGACCCAGCTCATGGGCGTGCACGTCACCGGCAAGCGCCTCGGCATCCTTGGCATGGGCCGCATCGGCCAGGCGATGGCCGACCGGGCCCGCGCCTTCCGCATGCAGATCCACTACAGCAATCGCCAACGCCTGCCGCCGGAGCTCGAGAAGGGCGCGGTCTTCCATGCCGACCCGAACGACATGCTGCCGCACAGCGACTTCCTGTCGATCAACGCGCCGATGTCGCCGGCGACGCGCAAATGGGTCAATGCCGAGCGCATCGCTCGCCTGCCGGCGGGAGCGATCGTGGTCAACACCGCACGCGGCGGCGTGGTCGATGACGAGGCGCTGATCGCGGCACTGAAGAGTGGCCGGCTGGCGTCGGCCGGTCTCGACGTCTTCGACGGCGAGCCCAAGCTGCATGCCGGCTACTACGACCTGCCCAACGCCTTCCTGCTGCCGCACATGGGTTCGGCGACGGTCGAGACGCGCAATGCCATGGGCTTCAAGGCGCTCGACAATCTCGAGGCCTTCCTGCTCAGGAAGCAGGCGCCGCCGGACC
>JAIETA010000212.1 GCA_019745575.1 Reyranella sp.
GTTCGACTTGCATGTGTTAAGCCTGCCGCCAGCGTTCGTTCTGAGCCAGGATCAAACTCTCAAGTTTAACGTGCTCCCCCCGAAGGAGGAGCGAGATCCCGTCACTAGATTACTAAGTCCGACTTGCGTCGAACGTTCGAACTAGCGACGGCAGAAACATTCGCGCCAAAGCGCAAACGTCCGCCGCCGCCGGCGTATCCCTTTCCTAACAGACAATGCATAGAGCGCACGACCGCCTCCGGAGGGGGATTGGCCGAGACCTTGGGAAACAGGGAACCGTTAGGGTCACAAAACCCTGCGCCGCAATTACGCGCGACGACTTCGGTACGCCCCGTTCTCCGTGGGAGCCGCGCTTATATGGGCCGGTCATAGGGGTGTCAAACGTAAAATTGCAGATATCTTGCGGCTGCTTTCAAGACGCAAAAAAGCCGTCAAACCTATTGTATTGTTGTCTCTCCCCGGGCTTTCCGGCATCAATATGTAGCGACCCGCCGTTGGGGACAGAATCGACACCCACGGCGCCACTTTTACTGAGGCCCGGGCCCACCGGGCCCTAAATAGGTCAACGGTCATGACGGGTTCCCCCCCTCCGTCGGGCCGGCCGAAACCGGCCAAAAGCCTGGCTTTTGCGCTGTTCCGGCCTGTCCTTTTTGCTGCCGGACTGATCGGCCTCGCGCTGGGCGGCCTGGTCGTGGCCCATCGCTCGAACCCCGAGATCGCCCGCGCGCCCGCACCGCCGCCCCAGGCTGCGCCGCCGGTGGCGATTGTGGTGCCCGAACTAGAGGCGCCGCCACCGCTCATCGCCGGTGACCTGAGAGGCTTTCAAATGCGGCCGCCCGAAGCCGCCGCCGAGCCCGAGCCGCCGGCCAGCGACCGCTACGAGCTCACGTTGCGCCTCGAGCGCGGCGACACCATCGAGAAGATGCTGGCCGACATCGATGTCCCCGAGGCCGACCGCAAGCAGATCGCGGAAAAGCTGCAGACGCTTCTGAAGAAAAAGAAGCTCGCGACGGGCGAGACGATCGAGCTTCTGATGCAGACCCTGCCCGACCAGCCCGACGCGCCGCGCGTGCTGTCGCTGTCGGTGCGGCCGCAACCGGAACGCGAGTACATCGTGACGCGCCGCGACGACGGCGCCTATGAGGCCGAAGAAAAGATCTACAAGGTGAGTCCGCGCATCGTGCGCGTCGAGAGCGAACGCGACGGCTCACTGCAGCAGAGCGGCATCAAGGCCGGCGCGCCGTCGGCGGCGATGGTCGAGTTCATCCGCGCCATGTCCTACGACGTCGACTTCCAGCGCGAGCTGAAGCAGGGACAGAAGTTCACCGTGCTGCTCGAGCAGCTCGTGACCAGCGACGGCAAGGTCACGCATCCCGGCCGCCTGCTGGCCGGCGAGCTGCGCCTGTTGAAACGGACGGTGACGGTGATCCGCTTCCGCCCGCAGGGCGGCGCCGACGGCTTCTACAACCCCCAGGGCGAAAGCGTCGTGCGCTCGTTCCTGCGCACGCCGATGGACGCCTCGCGCGTGACGTCGCGCTTCGGCATGCGCGAGCACCCCATCCTGGGCTTCAGCGCCCTGCATGCCGGCGTCGACTTCGCAGCACCGCCCGGCACGCCGATCCTCGCGGCCGGCACCGGCAAGGTCGCCATGGCCGGCCCCAACGGCGGCTACGGACTCTACGTCAAGTTGCAGCACACCCAGGACGTGGCCACCGCCTACGCCCACATGTCGCGGCTGGGGCCGGGCATCAAGCCGGGCGTCTCCGTCCGTCAGGGCCAGGTGATCGGCTTCGTCGGGTCGACCGGCATGTCGACCGGCCCGCACCTGCACTACGAGTTCCACCGCGGCGGCAAGCCGGTCAATCCATTGACCCAGAAGTTCGCCATGCGCGCCACCGTGGGCGGCAAGGACCTTGCCCGCTTCCAGGCGCTGGCCAAGCAGTACCTCGCCCAGCTCAAGAACGCGCCCGCCGTGGCCGATGTCGCCGGCCCGCCGAAGACGTCGCAGGCCGCAAAGGACCCTGCGACGCCCGAGATGGCCCGCGGCAACTGAGGCCTAGTCGGCGGCCTCGCTCAGCACGCGCTGGCCGGCCACCGTCAGTTCGCCGTTCTCGACGGCGACCGCCACGGTCTCGCCGTCCTTGACGCGGCCTTCCAGGATCAGGCTCGCCAGCGGGTTCTGCAGGCTGCGCTGGATCACCCGCTTCAGCGGCCGGGCGCCGTAGACCGGATCGTAGCCGCGGTTGGCCAGCCACTGCAGGGCGTTGGTGTCGAACGCCAGGTCGATCTTGCGATCGGCCAGCAGCTTGCGCAGGTGGCGGATCTGGATCTCGACGATGTCCGTCATCTGCGCCCGGCTGAGCCGGTTGAACAGCAGGATCTCGTCGAGCCGGTTGAGGAACTCCGGCCGGAAGGCGCGGCGCACCTCGTCCATCACCTGCTCGCGCACCGTCTCGGCCGACTCGCCGTCGCGCAGCGCCGCAAGATGCGCGCTGCCGAGGTTGGACGTGAGCACGATCAGCGTGTTCTTGAAGTCGACCGTGCGGCCCTGGCCGTCGGTCAGGCGGCCGTCGTCGAGCACCTGCAGCAGCACGTTGAACACGTCGGGATGGGCCTTCTCGACCTCGTCGAACAGGATCACCTGGTAGGGCCGGCGGCGCACCGCCTCGGTGAGCACGCCGCCCTCGTCGTAGCCGACATAGCCCGGCGGCGCGCCGATCAGGCGGCTGACGGAGTGCTTCTCCATGAACTCGCTCATGTCGATGCGCACCATCGCCTGGTCGTCGTCGAACAGGAACTCGGCGATCGCCTTGGTGAGCTCGGTCTTGCCGACGCCGGTCGGGCCCAGGAACAGGAACGA
>JAIETA010000290.1 GCA_019745575.1 Reyranella sp.
TAGCAGACAAGGCGGGGGCGAGCGGTCCGTTCGGGCCCGCCGGCCGGCGCGCCGTGGTCAGCCAAACCACAAGCGCGCGGGATCGTCGAGGCCGAAGCGCGCCGGCGCGGCGGCGATCGCGGCCATGCCGCGTTCGGCGCCATCACGGGCGGTGATGACATGCAGCGAAAAGCGCGCGGCGAGATCTTCCATCGGTGGCTTGGCCGAAAAGACGGTCGCGATCGCGCCGCGTTCGGCCAGCGGGAGCAGCCGCGGCACGATCCCGCCCGAGAGATAGACGCCCCCCGTCGCCTTGAAGGCGAGCGCGAGATCGCCGGCGACGCGGGCGAGCAGCCGCCAGAAACAGATCACGGCCATCAGCGCGGCAGGCTCCCCGTCGAGCGCCAGGGTCGTCACGTCGGCGGCGCTGACATCGGGCTCGCGCAGGCCGGAGCTGGCGGCGACGGCGCGGTGGAAGCGTACCAGCCCGTCGCCGCTGAGCAGCGCCTCGACCGTGACGCGCGGCAGGCCGGCCGCCAGCGCCGGCCAGATCTTCTCCTCGGTCGGATCCTCCGGGCCGATGCCGATATGCCCGGCCTCGGTCGGCACCAGCACGCTGCGCCCGGCCCGGGTGACGATGGCCGCCGCACCGAAGCCGGTGCCCGGCCCCAGCACGAGCCGGGTGCCGCCGGCTTCCGGATCGCCGGCCACCAGCGTGGTCACATCGCCGTCTCCGAGCACGGCGAGCGAAGCGGCCTGTGCCTCGAAATCATTGACCAGGAGCCCCTGCTCCAGCCCCAGCGCCCGGCCGAGAACAGGCCCGTCAAAGGTCCAGCTCGCATTGGTCAGCCGTGCGACGCGCCCTTCGAGCGGACCGGCCACGGCCAGGATCGCGGAGCGCGGGCGCTGGGCGAGCGTGGTCAGCACGCTCTCCAGGGCGGCTTCGGGCGTCGCCTGGCTGCCGGTCGCGATGCGGGCGAGAGGGACGGGCTGGGCGCCCGCCTGCTCGACCAGCGACAGGCGGCAATTGGTCCCGCCGATGTCGGCGACCAGGACCGGCCAGGCGAAGGGCGGCATCACGCCGCGTCCAGCGGGTCCGGCCGCGGGTCGTGCCGGCGATAGGGGGCAAACCAGCCGAGCCCTTCGAGCGTGCCCGCGCGCGGCCGGTATTCGCAGCCGACAAAGCCGTCATAGCCAAGCGCGTCGAGCAGGGCGAAGAGCTGCGGATAGTCGGGCCCCTGGTCGTCGGGCTCGTGGCGGCCGTTGGCGCTGGCGATCTGGACATGGCCGACGAGCGGAAACAGCGCCTTCAGCCGGCCGGCCACGTCGCCATGGATCAATTCGCAGTGATACATGTCGAACTGCAGCCTGACATTGGCCCGCCCTGACTCGCGCACATAGGCTGCGGCCCGGTCGAAATCATTCAGGAAATAGCCCGGCATGTCCTTGCCGTTGATCGGCTCGAGCAGGAGTTCGATCCCATGCGGGGCCAGCGCATCGGCGGCGTAGGCGAGCGAGGCGCGGTAGGTCGCCTGCGCGGTCGCGTCGTCGGGATCAGCCAGGCCCGCCATCATGTGCAGGCGCTTCACGCCGGTCTCGTGCGCATAGGCGAGCGCCGTCTCGACGCCCGCGCGGAACTCCGCCTCCCGGCCGGCGAGCGCCGCGATGCCGCGCTCGCCCTTGGCGAAATCGCCCGGCGGCAGGTTGAACAGCGCCTGCTGGAGATGCCCACCCACCAGAGCCAGCCCGACCTGCTCGGCCGGGTGCTCATAGGGGAACAGGAACTCCACCGCCTCGAAACCGGCATCCGCCGCCGCCTTGAAGCGGTCGAGGAAGGCCCATTCGTTGAACATCATCGAGAGATTGGCGGCGAAGCGAGGCATGACGGTCCCGGAGGCTGATGAACTGCCGCGAAGCTAGCGCGCGGAGCGGCCCGCGTCATGCCGCAACGCGGCATCGCCGCGATGCGTTCCCTGTCGAGGCGGGGCCGGCCTACTTCTTGTCGGCCCGGGCCGGCGGGTTCGGGTCCTTGGAGAAGTTCCGGAAGACCATGTCGGGCGAGGAGGTGTTGTGACGCGAATGGGTGGTGCGGCCCATCCAGATGTCGGTCGCCTTGCCGCCCGTGAACGGCATCAGCTTCTCCTCGCGCCAGCCCTTGGCGCCGGGCTCGCGAATGGCGATGTGCGCGACATCGTTGTTGCCCTCGGTGACATACATCGAGCGCAGCGCCACGAAGGCGTTGCCGCCGGTCACCGGCCTGTCGAGCACGACATCCAGCACCATGCGGTTCTCGTCGACGCCCTCGAGCTTCAGCGTGCCGTTGGAACCGTCCTTGAAGCTCAGCTTGAACGAGGTCGTCTTGGGGTCGAACTCGATCTCCCTGATGTTGACGACCGGGCGCGCGCCATCCTGAACGATCGGGCCGACCAGAAAGGACGAGCCATAGGCGGTGGCGGCAAGCTGCGAGGGCGGCATCGGTCGGGCGCGCCAGTAGCCGTCCTGCGGATAGACCACGAGCAGTTCGTGCGAGCGGTCCTTGCCGAGCTTCCAGAGCTGGACGAGATGCAGGCCCTTCTCGACCCTGTCGCCGACCTTGAAGGTCGTGTCGGACGGCCGCCAGAAGGTCGGGAAGGTGTAGCCCACGAGCCAGTATTCGATGCTCTCGTAGAAGGTGACGCGGCGCGGCGGGGTGGCCGCGGCGAAGACGGGGTCGCCCGTCATGTCGCAGGCCGTCCAGTCGGCCTCCCAGTTGTCGCGGATCAGGCCGGCGATATAGGCCGGATGCGCCGCCTCGATCTGGAAGCGGCGCACCTCGGGCGAAATCGCCTTGATGGTGACGTTGTCCTTCTCGGCGCAGAGCACCGGCTCGGATTCGTTCTTGACCTCGACGGCGACATCGCTGGCCGCGAAGGCCG
>JAIETA010000101.1 GCA_019745575.1 Reyranella sp.
GGCGTGAAGGAGCTTCGCGTCGAGCTGAAGTACGACAACGGCCGTCCGGTCATCAAGGAGATCAAGCGCGTCTCCACCCCGGGCCGCCGCGTCTACTCGAAGATCCGCGAGCTGCCGCGCCACTTCAACGGCCTCGGCATCTCCATCCTGTCCACCCCGCGCGGCGTCATGTCCGACGCCGAGGCGCGCGCCGCCAATGTCGGCGGCGAAGTCATCTGCAAGGTGTTCTGACCATGTCGCGCGTCGGCAAAAATCCGGTTCCGATCCCGGCCGGGGTCACGATCGAGCTCAAGGGCCAGCATCTCAAGGCCAAGGGCAAGCGGGGCGAGCTGCAGCTCATGGTGCACGACGACGTGTCGGTCACCAAGGACGGCGAGAAGCTGGTCTTCGCGCCGCGCGGCGACAGCCGCCGCGCCCGCATGCAGTGGGGCACGGCGCGCAACCTGGCGAGCAACGTCGTGCGCGGCGTGTCGGAGGGCTTCACCGTCAACCTCGAGATCAACGGCGTCGGCTACCGCGCCCAGGCCGATGCCAAGACCCTGAAGCTGCAGCTCGGCTACAGCCACGACGTCGAGGTTCCGATCCCCGCCGGCATCCAGATCAAGGCGCCGAAGCCGACCGAGGTCGAGATCAGCGGCGCCGACCGGCAGAAGGTCGGCCAGCTGGCGGCCAACATCCGCAGCCTGCGGCCGCCCGAGCCCTACAAGGGCAAGGGCATCAAGTACTCGACCGAGAAGATCCGGCGCAAAGAAGGCAAGAAGAAGTAGAGGCGAGATCCACATGTCCGATCGCAATGCCCTTTTCGCCCGCCGCCAGCGGCGCACGCGCTACGCGCTGCGCCAGGCCGCCGGCGGCCGTCCGCGCCTCAGCGTCTTCCGCTCGGGCAAGCACATCTATGCCCAGGTCATCGACGACCGGCAGGGCCTCACCCTGGCCGCCGCCTCGTCGCTCGACAAGGACGTCAAGGGCAAGATCAAGACCGGCGCCGACAAGGGCGCCGCTGCCGAGGTCGGCAAGCTGATCGCCCAGCGCGCGGTCGCCGCCGGTATCAAGGAAGTCGTCTTCGACCGCGGCGGCTACATGTATCACGGCCGCATCGCGGCCCTCGCCAATGCCGCCCGTGAGGGCGGCCTGTCGTTCTGATCGGGAGTTAGCACATGGCTCGTTCACCCGGCGGTTCCGGCCGTTCCCCGCGCGATCGCGACCGGGGCCGCGACCGCGACGAGGACAACGAACTGACCGACAAGCTGGTCACCATCAATCGCGTCGCGAAGGTGGTGAAGGGCGGCCGGCGCTTCGCCTTTGCGGCGATCGTCGTGGTCGGCGACCAGCGCGGCCGGGTCGGCCACGGCGCCGGCAAGGCGCGCGAGGTGCCCGAGGCGATCCGCAAGGCGACGGAAGCCGCCAAGCGCGCGCTGATCCGCGTGCCGCTGCGCGACGGCCGCACGCTGCATCACGACGTCAAGGGCCGCTTCGGCGCCGGCAAGGTGACCCTGCGTTCGGCCCCAGCCGGCACCGGCATCATCGCCGGCGGTCCGATGCGCGCCGTGTTCGAGACGCTCGGGCTGAAGGACATCGTCGCCAAGTCGGTCGGCACGTCCAATCCGCACAACATGATCAAGGCGACGTTCCAGGCGCTGCAGCAGCTCAATTCGCCGCGCATGGTCGCCACCCGCCGCGGCAAGAAGGTCGGTGACCTGCTCGGCCGTCGCGACGACACCGCCGCCGAGGCGGCGTAGGGAGCCCGACCATGGCCGACAGCAAGAAGATCAGGATCACCCAGACGGGCAGCCACATCGGCCGCACCGCGGACCAGCGTGGTACGCTGATCGGGCTGGGGCTGAACAAGCGTCACCGCACGCGCGAACTCGTGGATTCGCCCGAGGTGCGCGGCATGATCAACAAGGTGCGCCATCTGGTGCGCGTCGAAGACGAAAAGCGCTAAGCGGTACTTAACGGCAGCGCAAAGGAACGAACGATGAGACTGAACGAAATCGCCGACAATCCCGGCGCCCGCAAGGGCCGCATGCGCGTCGGCCGCGGTATCGGCTCGGGCAAGGGCAAGACCGCGGGCCGCGGCGTCAAGGGCCAGAAGTCGCGCACCGGCGTCGCCATCAAGGGCTTCGAGGGCGGCCAGATGCCGCTTTACCGTCGTATCCCCAAGCGCGGCTTCCGCCCGCCCAACCAGAAGACCTGGCAGGTCGTGAATCTCGGCACGCTGCAGAAGGCGATCGACGACAAGAAGCTCGACGCCGGCAAGCCGATCGACGCGGCCGCCATGGTCGCCGCCGGCCTGTTCAAGAACGCCGCGGACGGCGTGCGTCTCCTCGGCAAGGGCGAGCTGAAGGCCAAGATCGAGATCAAGGTGGCGGGCGCTTCGGCGTCGGCGGTCGCGGCGGTCGAGAAGGCCGGCGGCAGGATCGAACTGCCGCCCAAGCCCGCGGCCGAGGCCGCCGCAGGCTGACGGCGTCGACGGGGGCGTCGCTTCCCCCTTGTGTCGTTCACGCGTGAGGTTCCATGGCATCCGCCGCCGAGCAACTTGCTTCCAACCTGAACTGGGGCGCGATCGGTAAGGCAACCGAGCTGAAGAAGCGCCTGTGGTTCACCTTGGGCGCGCTCGTCGTCTTCCGCTTCGGCGCCTACATCCCGGTGCCCGGTGTCGATCCCGCGGCGCTGGCCGAGATCTTCGCCCAGAACGCCGGCGGCATCGCCGGCCTGCTCGACGTGTTCTCGGGCGGCTCGATCGGGCGCATGTCGATCCTGGCGCTGTCGATCATGCCGTACATCTCGGCCTCCATCATCATGCAGATCCTGACGACGGTGGTGCCGTCGCTCGAGGCGCTGAAGAAGGAGGGCGAGGCCGGCCGCAAGAAGATCAACCAGTACACGCGCTACGGCAC
>JAIETA010000050.1 GCA_019745575.1 Reyranella sp.
CGAGACGCGCGCGGTCCGAAAGATCATGAGTCTGCCGGACCGCGCGCGTCCCGCGCGCTCGTCGTGTGCATGTCTCATTTCAACGCCCAGGTTCCTCTCTGCGGGACCGGGCGTTTGCCGCGAGGTCGGCGGCGGCCCTAGGCTCCCGCCATGCCGACCTACGCCAACACCGTGCCCGTGATGGAGCGCCACCGCTTCGACGTGGCGTCGCTCGACCGCTATCTCGGCGCGCAGCTTCCGGGCTATCGCGGCGGCCTAAAAGTCCGGCAGTTCGACTCGGGCCATTCCAACCCGACCTTCTTCGTCTCGGCCGAGATGGCGGGCGGCAGGCGCCGCGACTTCGTGCTGCGCAAGAAGCCGCCGGGCAAGCTCGTGGCCTCCGCCCATCAGGTCGACCGCGAGTTCCGGGTGATCTCGGCGCTGGCCGCGACCGACGTGCCGGTGGCACCGGCGCATCTGCTCTGTGCCGACGACTCCGTGATCGGGCAGATGTTCTATCTCATGGACGCCGTCGAAGGCCGCATTCTGGTCAATCCGGCGATGCCCGACCAGACGCCGGCCGAGCGCGCGGCGATCTTCGATTCCATGAACGACGTGCTGGCGCGCCTGCACAAGGTCGATCCGGCGAAAGTCGGCCTCAGCGACTACGGCCGCACCGGCCAGTACATCGCCCGCCAGCTCTCGCGCTGGAGCCGGCAGTACGCCGAGCTCAAGACCGAGGACATCCCGGCGATGGACCGGCTGGCCGAGTGGCTGCCCGAGCACATCCCCGACGACGGCGACCCCACGACCATCGTCCATGGCGACTATCGCCTGGGCAATCTCGTCGTCCATCCCACCGAGCCGCGCATCGTGGCGGTGCTCGACTGGGAACTTTCGACGCTCGGCCACCCGCTGTGCGACATCGCCTACAACTGCCTGGGCTATCACCTCGCCGAGCCGCCGCACGGCTACGCCACCGTCGACTTCAAGCAGCTCGGCCTGCCGACCGAGAGCGCCTACGTCGCCGCCTACTGCCGGCGCGTCGGCCGTACCGCGATCGCCAACTGGAATTTCTATCTCGCCTTCTCGCTGTTCCGCCTCGCCGCCATCGCCCAGGGCGTCTACCGCCGCGGCCTCGACGGCAACGCGGCCAACCCCGAGTCGATCAAGATGAGCCGATCGGCCCGCGAACGCGCCGAACTGGCGTGGAGTTTGGTGGCTTAGGGGAAAAGGGAGAGGACGACAGGCCATGCCGATGCTGAAGCGACCCGACGCCGAGATCCACTATGAAGTTCACGGCAAGGGCTTCCCGCTCCTGCTCTACGCCCCGGGCGGGCTGCGCTCGAACATCGAGTTCTGGGGGCCGGGGCCCGACGGCGTGCCGCGCAGCTGGATGGACCCGCGCACGGCGCTGGCCGACCGCTTCACCGTGATCTCGATGGACCAGCGCAACGCCGGCAAGTCGGTGGCCGACGTGAAGCCCGACCATGGCTGGCACACCTTCGCCGCCGACCACCTCGCACTGATGGACCATCTCGGCTTCGAGCGATTCCACGTCATGGGCGGCTGCATCGGCGGCAGCTACTGCTTCGAGGCGATCGAGCAGGCGCCGGGCCGCGTCGCTGCCGCGGTACTGCAGAACCCGATCGGGCTGCACGAGAACCGCGATACCTGGGAGGCCGCGGTGAAGGGCTATGGCGAGACCGTGCGGGCGCGCGATCCCAGGGTCCCGCAGTCGGCCATCGACAGCTTCGGCCGCAACATGTTCGGCGGCGACTTCGTCTTCTCCGTCACCCGCGACTTCGTGCGGGCCTGCCGGACGCCGCTGCTGCTGCAACCCGGCAACGACAAGCCGCACCCCGGCCCGACCAGCGACGAGATCGCCGCCCTCGCCCCGAACATCGAGATTCAAAAGGACTGGCGCGGGCCCGAGTTCCTGCAGGAGTCGATCCGCCGCGTCGGCGCCTTCCTGCAGAAACATACGCCGCGTTAGGGGTCGCTCACCCTTTCCTCCCCTCGTCTTCGAGGAGGTGGCGCGTAGCGCCGGAGGGGTCGAGAGTTGGAGCAACCTCGCCGAGACTCGTGACCCCTCCGGCCCGCAAGACGGGCCACCTCCCCCGCAAGCGGGGGAGGAGAAGAAGCGCATCGACTCCGGCGGCGGAGACTCTAGCGCCGCGGCTCGATCCTAGAGTTCTCGTCGAGCCACTTGCGCGCATCGTGGATGCTGCGGAAGACTTTTACCGGCCGCTCGCCTTCCGTCAGGCTGGCGAAGGTCTTCGCCAGGTCGCCGCGGGTGGGATCGATCACGAAGGCCAGCGGGCCGCGCGACGCCGCCTGGGGGTCGGCGCGGAACCGTTCGGCGATGCCCGCCAGCATCCCCATGTCGATGTCCATACTGGAACTCGTTACGTCGACGATCTTGCGATAGTGCAGCGCGCCCGACGCGAGCAGTTCCTGTATCGCGCGCGCCATCTCTTCCGGTGTGATCGCGCCGCGGGCAACGATAACCACCAGGCGGTTCATGTGGGAGAATTCGAGGTGAATGGGCATGGCGTGCGGGACCTGGGACCCCGGCATCCTAGCGCATCGCCGGCCGTACGCGGCACGATTTCGCCGGCACCGGCCTTTGCAGTTTCAAGGCAAGAACAGACCGGTGGCCCCGCGGCGCAAATCGACGCTTTTGGCACCTTAGAAACCGATCGCCCGGCGCACGGCGTCGGGTTCGCGGTCGATGATCCGCAGCAGCGTTCGCGCCGCGCCGGCCGGCCGGCGCCGCCGCTGCTCCCATTCCTGAACGGTCCGCAGGCTGACGCCGAAGATCTGCGCGAAAGCCGCCTGGGACATCTTCAGCCGGCGGCGCACCCCCAGGGGATCTACCGCCGCGGCGGGGGCGACGCGCCGGAACGCGCCGAGTTCGCGCGCCGTCAGGATGGGCGTGTCGGGATCGGCC
>JAIETA010000253.1 GCA_019745575.1 Reyranella sp.
GCTCAGTCGTTGATGGCGGCGACGACGCCGGCGCCGACGGTGCGGCCGCCCTCGCGGATGGCGAAGCGCAGCTTCTCCTCCATGGCCACCGGCACGATCAGCGCCACGTCCATGGTCACGTTGTCGCCCGGCATCACCATCTCGGTGCCCTCGGGGAGCGTGCAGATCCCGGTCACGTCCGTGGTCCGGAAGTAGAACTGCGGCCGGTAGTTGGTGAAGAACGGCGTGTGGCGGCCGCCCTCCTCCTTGGTCAGGATGTACGCCTCGGCCTTGAACTTCGAGTGCGGCTTCACCGAACCCGGCTTGCACACCACCTGGCCGCGCTCCACGTCCTCGCGCTTCGTGCCGCGCAGCAGCACGCCGACGTTGTCGCCCGCCTGGCCCTGGTCGAGCAGCTTGCGGAACATCTCGACGCCGGTCACCGTCGTCTTGGTGGTCGCCCGGATGCCGACGATCTCGACTTCCTCGCCCACCTTCACGATGCCGCGCTCGACGCGACCCGTCACCACCGTGCCGCGGCCCGAGATCGAGAACACGTCCTCGATCGGCATCAGGAACGGCATGTCGATCGGACGCTCCGGCTGCGGGATGTAGGCGTCCACGGTCGCCATCAGCGCCAGGACCGCCTCCTTGCCGATCTTCGGCTCCTTGTCCTCGAGCGCCATCAGCGCCGAGCCCTTGGTGATCGGGATGTCGTCGCCGGGGAAGTCGTACTTCGACAGCAGCTCGCGCACCTCGAGCTCGACCAGCTCCAGCAGCTCCTCGTCGTCGACCATGTCGACCTTGTTGAGGAACACCACCAGCGCCGGCACGCCGACCTGGCGGGCCAGCAGGATGTGCTCGCGGGTCTGCGGCATCGGGCCGTCGGCCGCCGACACAACCAGGATCGCGCCGTCCATCTGCGCCGCGCCCGTGATCATGTTCTTCACGTAGTCGGCGTGGCCGGGGCAGTCGACGTGCGCGTAGTGACGGTTCTGCGTCTCGTACTCCACGTGCGCCGTCGAGATCGTGATCCCGCGCGCCTTCTCCTCAGGCGCCTTGTCGATCTGGTCGTAGGCCGTGAACGTCGCCCCGCCCGTCTCGGCCAGAACCTTCGTGATCGCCGCCGTCAGAGACGTCTTGCCGTGATCGACGTGGCCGATCGTGCCAATGTTGCAGTGCGGCTTGGTGCGGGAGAACTTTTCCTTGCCCATCAGAGCCTCCTAGATTCGAATTCGCGTTGCGGAAGAAGAGATGATTAGGCGTACTTGGCGATGACCTTGTCGGCCTCGCCGCGCGGCACCTCTTCGTAGTGGTCGAACTGCATCGTGAAGTTGGCGCGGCCCTGGGAGAAGGAGCGCAGCTGATTCACGTAGCCGAACATGTTGGCCAGCGGCACCATCGCGTTGATGACGTTGGCGTTGCCGCGCATGTCCTGGCCCTGGATCTGGCCGCGGCGGGCGTTCAGGTCGCCGATGACCGAGCCGGTGTACTCTTCCGGCGAGACGACCTCGACCTTCATCACCGGCTCGAGCAGGACCGAGCCGCCCTTCTGCAGGGCCTCACGGAAGGCCGCGCGGGAGGCGATCTCGAAGGCGAGCGCCGACGAGTCGACGTCGTGGTAGGCGCCGTCGACCAGCTCGACCTTGACGTCGACGACCGGGAAGCCGGCCAGCACGCCGGCGCCGAGCACCGAGTTCAGGCCCTTCTCGACGCCCGGGATGTACTCCTTCGGCACCGCGCCGCCGACGATCTTCGACTCGAACGAGAAGCCGGCGCCCGGCTCGTTCGGCTCGACCACGAACTTCACGCGGGCGAACTGACCGGTACCGCCGGTCTGCTTCTTGTGCGTGTAGTCGATCTCCTGACGGCGGGTCAGCTTCTCGCGGTAGGCGACCTGCGGCTGGCCGATATTCGCGTCGACCTTGTAGGTGCGGCGCAGGATGTCGACCTTGATGTCCAGGTGGAGCTCGCCCATCCCCTTGAGGATGGTCTGGCCCGACTCCTGGTCGGTGGAGACGCGGAAGGACGGATCCTCGGCGGCGAGCTTCGAGAGCGCGATGCCGAGCTTCTCCTGGTCGGCCTTCGACTTCGGCTCGACGGCGATCTCGATGACGGGCTCGGGGAACTCCATCTTCTCGAGGATCACGGCCTTCTGCGGGTCGCAGAGGGTGTCGCCCGTGCGGGTATCCTTGAGGCCGGCGAGGGCGACGATGTCGCCCGCGAAGGCCTCCTTGATGTCCTCGCGGTTGTTGGCGTGCATCAGGAGCATGCGGCCGACGCGCTCCTTCTTGTCGCGCGACGAGTTCAGGACGTTGGCGCCCGTCTCGACCTTGCCCGAGTACACGCGGCAGAAGGTGATCGTGCCGACGTGGGGATCGTCCATGATCTTGAAGGCGAGCATGGAGAAGGGATCCGAGTCCGACGGGTGACGGACGGTCTCTTCCTCGGTCTTGAAGTCGATGCCCTTGATCTCGCCGCGATCGGCCGGGGAGGGCAGGTAGTCCACGACGGCGTCGAGGAGCGGCTGCACGCCCTTGTTCTTGAACGCCGAGCCGCAGAGCACCGGGTGGAAGGCGCGCAGCTGCACGGCCTTGCGCACCAGGGTGCGCATCGTCGCCTCGTCCGGCTCGTTGCCGTCGAGGTAGGCGGACATGGCGTCGTCGTCGAGCTCGACGCAGGCCTCGACCAGCTTGGTGCGGTACTCGACGGCCTGGTCCTTGAGGTCGGCCGGGATCTCGGTCTCGTCGAAGTTGGCGCCGAGCGCCTCGCCCGACCAGACGATCGCCTTCATCTTGATGAGGTCGATCACGCCCTGGAAGCTCGACTCGGCCCCGATCGGGAGCTGCAGGCACACGGGCTTGCCGGCGACCCGGTCGATGATGTCGGCGACGCACTTGAAGAAGTCGGCGCCGATCTTGTCCATCTTGTTGACGAACACGACGCGCGGCACGTCGTACTTGTCGG
>JAIETA010000236.1 GCA_019745575.1 Reyranella sp.
GATCGGCTCGACCGAGATGCCGGGCGTCTTCATGTCGATCAGCAGGAAGGAGATGCCCTCCTGCGGCTTGCCGGCAGTCGACGTTCGCACCAGGCAGAAGATCCAGTCGGCGGTCTGGGCGAGCGTCGTCCAGGTCTTCTGGCCGTTCACGATGTAGTGGTCGCCCTTCAGCTCGGCCTTGGTGCGCAGGCTGGCGAGGTCGGAACCGGAGCCCGGCTCGGAGTAGCCCTGGCACCAGATCAGGTCGGAGTTCAGCATCGGCGGCAGGTGGCGGGCCTTCTGCTCGGCCGAGCCGTACTTCATGATCACCGGCGCGCACATCTTGGGGCCGAACGGCGAGGTGCCGGGGGCGCCGGCCTTCGCCATCTCCATCTCGAAGATGTACTTCTGCGTGGTGGTGAAACCCGGCCCGCCGAATTCCTTGGGCCAGCCGGTGCACAGCCAGCCCTTCTTCGCCAGCCGCTTCTGCCAGTCGATCAGGCGTTCCTTGGGCATGTAGGCGTTCCGGCCGACCTTCATCTCGCCCACGATCTCGGGCGTCAGGTTTTCCTTCAGCCAGTCGCGTACTTCCTGCTGGAAGGCCAGTTCTTCCTTGCCGAATGTCAGATCCATTGGGGGCTCCTTTGGCGGACAAGGTACCGCGCCGGGTTCCGCGCCGTAAAGCTTCGGCTAAGGTGTGTCCCTCGCCCGTGTCCGTCCGGAAAAGGTTCGTCAGGAAAAACGATGTCCCCGCCCCTACAACCCGTCGTCAGCGACGACAAGCTTCCCGCCGCCGCCGACGTCGTCGTGATCGGCGCAGGAATCGCCGGCACGTCGGCGGCCTACGCGCTCGCGAAGAAGGGCCACAAGGTCGCCCTGCTCGACAAGGGCGTGGTCGGCGGCGAGCAGAGCAGCCGGAACTGGGGCTGGTGCCGCCAGCAGCATCGCGACCTGCGCGAGCTGCCGCTGGCCATGAAGAGCCTCGAAATCTGGAAGGGCCTCAACGCCGAGCTGGGCGTGGAGACGGGTTTTAGGCACACCGGCCTGCTCTATGTCACGACGCGGCGCGCCGATTTCGCCGAATGGGAAGAATGGACCCTGCGGGCGCGCGAGTACCAGATGCACAGCCGCATCCTCAGTCCCGCCGAGGCCAAGGCGATGACACCGGGCAGCGTGCCCGACTGGATCGGCGGGGTGCACTCGCCGAGCGACGGCCGCGGCGAGCCCGCCCTGGCCGCCCCCGCCCTCGCCGAAGCGGCGCGCAAACGCGGCGCCACCATCCACCAGAATTGCGCGGCGCGCGGCCTCGACATTGCCGGCGGCCGGGTGGCAGGCGTCATCACCGAGCAGGGAATCGTCCGCACGCAAGCCGTGCTCTGTGCCGGCGGCGCCTGGAGTTCGCTGTTCTGCCGCCGTCACGGCCTCCGGCTGCCGCAGGCCGGGGTGCGCTCGACATCGTTCGCGACGACGCAAGCGCCGCAGGTGACGGAGGGCGGCCTCTCCCTGCCCGACGTCACGATCCGGCGGCGGCTCGACGGCGGTTATACGGTGGGGCTGGGCGGACGCGGCACCGTCGATCTCTCGCTACAAGGGCTGCTCTATGCGCGGCAGTTCCTGCCGACCGCCCGCAAGCGCCGCAAGGGACTCACCTTCGCGGTGGGGCGCTCGTTCCTGCAGGGGCCGGAAGGCCTCGCCAACTGGTCGTTCGACCGCGTTTCACCGTTCGAGCGCCAGCGCATCTTCGATCCTGCGGCCGATCCGCGGCTGGTGCAGGAGGGCCTGGCGACGCTCGGCCAGCATTACCCGGCGCTAAAGGGGCTGAAGGTCGCCCACGCCTGGGGCGGCCTGATCGATTCGACGCCGGACGGCATTCCGGTGATCTCGGCGGTCGATCCGGTGCCCGGGCTCTTTCTCTCGACCGGCTACACCGGCCACGGCTTCGGCATCGGCCCCGGCGCCGGGCGGCTGGCCGCCGACCTCGTGGCCGGCGATCCGCCGATCGTCGATCCCCATCCCTTCCGTTACAGCCGCATGATCGACGGCACCGACCTCGGCGCGCCGGGGATGATGTAGGACGGCACGCCAAAGTCGCGGACGCCGGTCTACCCCGGCCAAGGCCGCAACGGCGCCTATGGCCTCATAGGACGAAGACGGACTCGCGCCGGCTCGACGACCAACAGGTTGCCGTCAAGCTTGCCCATATGCGCCTCGACAATCTCACGCACACGAGCAGCAGCCGCTGCATTGGACAGGCGCGCCAGCTCCAGCAGTATGACGCCACGCAGATCGAGCTTCTGGCGGACGATCATCTCGCCAAAATCCCTGTCCTCGGTAACCAGAACTCTGCCGCCCTGACGTGCCGCTTCGACAACCTGGCTGTCCGAAGCTCCCGCCTTTGTCTCGCCGATCGATTCCACGTCCAATCCCGCCGCCCGAAGCCCTTCTACGATAGGCCTCGCAACATTCTCATCCGCCAGGAATCGCATTACTCGGCGGCAAGGATGGTTTCATGTTCCAGATAGTCGGCCGCGAAGGCGAGCGCCGCCCGCAAGTCGTCTTCCGAAAGCTGCGGGTATGCTTCGAGCACATCGGCAAAGGAATGACCGGCGCCCAGTCGGCGCAGAATTGCCTCCGCCGTGATGCGCGTGCCTTTCACGCACGGCTTGCCCATCATGATAGTTGGGTCCGTGCTGATTCGGGGATGGTCCATTTGCCTTCCGTCCCGCGTCGAGTTCACGAAGACAGGGACATGATAGCGAAGAAGGGCGACCCGACAAGTCCGCGGTGACGCGCCGGGGGTGATGTAGGTCGGCACGCCAAAGTCGCGGACACCGGTCTTTCCAGGCCAAGGCGTCGCCGGAAGGCCGACATGAGCGCGAGAGCGCTCAGGGGAGCGCGCAACTCCAAGAGACTGTGAAGAAATCCCTGGTGCCTTGGAATGAATTTCGATTCGCTGTCCGCCATCTG
>JAIETA010000252.1 GCA_019745575.1 Reyranella sp.
CACGCGTCAAGCGGGGCGTGGCTGCACACGCTCGTCACAAGAAGGTCCTCAAGCTCGCCAAGGGCTATCGCGGCCGCTCCAACGCGGCGTTTCGCGTCGCCATCGAGAAGGTCGAGAAGGGCCTGCAATACGCCTACCGCGACCGCCGCAACAAGAAGCGCGCGTTCCGCGGTCTGTGGATCCAGCGCATCAACGCCGCGACCCGCGAGCACGGCCTCACCTACTCGCAGTTCATGAACGGCATCCTGAAGGCCGGGATCGAGGTCGACCGCAAGGTCATGGCCGATCTCGCCGTGCGGGAGCCGGCGGCGTTTAAGGCCCTGGTCGAACAGGCCCAGGCCGCCCTCAAGTAGTCTTTCGCGCGTCACGCGCGGCAGATAGCAATCGCAAAGAGGGAGCCTGGACCGCAGGCTCCCTTTTTCGCGTTCGGTTCGGAGTGAGTGCGAAGGATGGACGATCTTTCGACGATACGCAGTACGGCGCTCGAGGCCGTGCAGGGCGCCGCCGATCTCGGCGCGCTCGAGGCGGCGCGCGTGGCCACCCTCGGCAAGAAGGGCAGCGTGACCGGTCTGGTGAAGACGCTGGGTGCAATGGCGCCCGAGCAGCGTCGCGAGTTCGGCGCGAAGGTCAACGAACTGAAGGGCGAGATCGAAGCGGCACTCGAGGCCCGCAAGGGAACGCTCTCCTCGTCGGCGCTGGCGGCGCGGCTCGCGTCGGAGAAGGTCGACATCAGCCTGCCGTCACGGCCCGAAGGCCAGGGCAGCCTGCACCCGATCGGTCAGGTGATGGACGAGGTCGCGGCGATTTTCGGCGAGATGGGCTTCACCTGGGCCGACGGCCCCGACATCGAGGACGACTGGCACAACTTCACCGCCCTCAACATTCCGCCCGATCACCCGGCGCGGCAGATGCAGGACACGTTCTACCTGCCGCCGCGCGCCGACGGCACGCCGATGGTGCTGCGCACCCACACATCGCCGGTGCAGGCGCGTACCATGCTGGCCAAGGACGTGCAGAAGATGCTGGCCGACGGCGGGGCGCTGCGCATCATCGTGCCCGGTCGCACTTTCCGCATCGACAACGACGCCACCCATACGCCGATGTTCCATCAGGTCGAGGGACTGGTGATCGACCGCACGACCCACATGGGCCACCTCAAAGGCTGCCTGGTCGACTTCTGCCGCGCCTTCTTCGAGGTCGACGACCTGCCGCTGCGCTTCCGCCCCTCCTACTTCCCCTTCACCGAGCCCTCGGCCGAGGTCGACATCGGCTGTTCGTGGAGGGACGGCGAGCTCAGGATCGGCGCCGGCGATTCCTGGCTGGAAATCCTTGGTTCGGGCATGGTGCACCCCAACGTAATCCGCAACTGCGGGCTCGATCCCGCGATCTACCAGGGCTTCGCCTTCGGCATGGGCATCGATCGCATCGCCATGCTGAAGTACGGCATTCCCGACCTTCGGAGCTTCTTCGAGTCCGACCTGCGCTGGCTGCGCCACTACGGCTTCTCGGCACTGGAGGCGGTGCGATGAAGTTCACGCTTTCCTGGCTCAAGGAGCATCTCGACACCACCGCGTCGCTCGCCGAGATCCGCGATGCGCTGACCATGCTCGGCCTGGAGGTCGAGGGCATCACCAATCCGGCCGAGTCGCTCAAAGGCTTTGTGGTCGGCTATGTCGTCGAGGCGATACAACATCCCAACGCCGACCGGCTGCGCGTCTGCAAGGTCGATACCGGCAGCGGCACGGTTCAGGTGGTCTGCGGCGCGCCCAACGCACGTACCGGCATGAAGGGCATCTTCGCGCCGACCGGCAGCTACATTCCCGGCACCGACATGACGCTGAAGGCCAGCAAGATCCGTGGCGAGGAGTCGAACGGCATGCTGTGCTCCAGCCGCGAGCTTCAGCTCGGCGACGACCACAGCGGCATCATCGACTTGCCCGCCGACGCCCGGACCGGCATGCCGGCGGCCGAGGCGCTGGGCCTCGACGACGCGGTGATCGAGATCAAGGTGACGCCCAATCGCGGCGATTGCCTGGGCGTGCATGGCATCGCGCGCGACCTCGCGGCTGCCGGCGTCGGCACGCTGAAGCCGGTGAAGGCCGACAAGGTTCAGGGCAACTACCCGAGTCCGATCAAGTGGACGCATGCCTACGAGCCCAGGCCCGACAGCCCCTGCCCCATCGTGGTCGGCCGCCATTTTCGCGGCATCAGGAACGGCCCATCGCCGGACTGGCTGCAGCGCCGCCTCAAGGCAATCGGCCTGCGGCCGATTTCGACGCTCGTCGACATCACGAACCTCGTGACCTTCGACCTCAACCGGCCGCTGCACGTGTTCGACGCGAAGAAGCTCGCGGGCGACCTGATGATGCGCCAGGCGACGGACGGCGAGCAGATCCTGGCTCTCGACGGCAAGACCTATACGCTCGATCCATCGGTATCGGTGATCGCCGACTCGAAGGGCGTGCACGGCATCGGCGGCATCATGGGCGGCGAAGACACCGGCGTGCGCGACGACACGGCCGAGGTGTTCCTCGAGGCCGCCTACTTCCAGCCGATCGGCATCGCGGCCACCGGCCGCAAGCTCGGCATCCTGTCCGACGCCCGCTACCGCAACGAGCGCGGCATCGACCCCGAATCCTGCGTGTGGGGCGCAGAAGTCGCGACGCGACTGATCCTCGAGCTGTGCGGCGGGGAGTGCAGCGAAATCGTGTCGAGCGGCGTGATGCCGGCGTGGAAGCGCAGCTACGATCTCCGCACCGACCGCGTGAAGGGCCTGACCGGCATCGACGTGCCGGCGGCGGAGACGGCGGGCATCCTGAAGAAGCTGGGCTTCGAGGTGATGGGCAACGGGCCGTGGACGGCCGCGGTGCCGTCGTGGCGGCCGGACATCATCGGCGAGGCCGATCTCGTCGAGGAAGTGGCGCGGGTCCACGGCTTCGACAACATCCCGACGACCTCGCTGCCGCGGCTCTCGGCGACGTCGCGGCCGGCGCGCTCGCCGATG
>JAIETA010000164.1 GCA_019745575.1 Reyranella sp.
TTCCTGCTCCCCTCTTACGCCGTCGCGCAGATGTTGTTGTTCCGGATAGTGGTCAAGGCCAGCTGCTGGATCTCGTACATCGGGCCCGAGGCGTACGCCGGCCTTCGTCTCCCTACCATCCGGCCCAAGATATTGTCCCTCCGGGGCCGGCTGGCCAATGTCCTTCATGACCTTCCGGCACGTATCGATCCTCTCCTCGTCAACAGACTTCTTCTGCCTTCCGCTTCTCAGGATCTTGTATGTCGAAGCGAGGACGTGTTCCCAGATGGGCAGCTTGCCGCGGTTGTTGGGATCAGGAGCTTTGTCGTTCTTGGGATCGGGTGTCCCATCTTTCTTAGGGCCAGGCGCCTCTCCCGAGTTGTCTCCTATCCCAGCGGAGGGCTCGGAAGCGCTGTCCTTGCGCTTGTCAGGCTGTCGCGCCATCTCGCTCGTGGTGGCATCTCGGTCCTCAGTCGGGCTAAGAGCTTGACGAAGCTGGCCTTGGTCGATCATCAAGGTTGCAGCACCGTCCTTGCCAACGCGCATTTCTGCATCTGTGATTCAGCGTGGAAAATTGACCCCCTGAGGTGGGGGATCGGCGTCCAAAATTGACCCCCCCTTGAGGAGTTGGCGTAGCAGGCTGCCCGCTTTGCGTAAGAGCGGGTGGTGGGGGATGTTGGTAGTGGAGACGATCGGGCGTATCCGGCGCGAGCACTTCATCAAGGGCAAGTCGATCAAGGAGATCGCGCGGGCTCTCGGGGTGTCGCGCAATACGGTGCGCAAGGTCCTGCGGTCGGGAGAGACTCGGTTCGAGTACGACCGTGAAGTCCAGCCGAGACCGAAGCTGGGACGCTGGACTGACGAGCTCGACAAGCTTCTGGCAGACAACGAGACCAAGGCTGCGCGCGAGCAGCTGACCCTGATCCGGTTGTTCGAGGAACTGCGCGGGCGCGGCTATGACGGCGGCTACGACGCGGTGCGCCGCTACGCGCGGACCTGGTCCAAGGAGCGCGGGCACTCGACGGCGGCGGCTTATGTGCCGCTGAGTTTTGCGCCAGGCGAAGCCTACCAGTTCGACTGGAGCCATGAGATCGTCCTTCTGGGCGGGGTGACGGTGACCGTGAAGGTGGCGCACGTGCGGCTCTGCCACAGCCGCATGCTGTTCGCGCGGGCCTATCCGCGCGAGACGCAGGAGATGGTGTTCGACGCCCACGACCGGGCCTTCGCCCTGTTCAAGGGTGCCTGTGGGCGCGGCATTTACGACAACATGAAGACGGCAGTGGAGACGATCTTCGTCGGCAAGGAGCGCCTCTACAATCGCCGCTTCCAGCAGATGTGCAGCCACTATCTGGTCGACCCGGTGGCCTGCACGCCGGCCTCGGGCTGGGAGAAGGGACAGGTCGAGAACCAGGTCGGGCTGGTGCGCGAACGCTTCTTCACGCCGCGGCTGCGGTTCAAGACGCTCGACGAGCTGAATGCCTGGCTGCTGGACAAGTGCATCGCCTACGCCAAGGCCCATCGCCATCCCGAACTGACCGACCAGACGATCTGGCAGGTGTTCGAGGCCGAGCGGCCCAAGCTGGTTCCCTATGCCGGCCGGTTCGACGGCTTCCACGCCGTATCGGCAGCAGTCTCCAAGACCTGCCTGGTGCGCTTCGATAACAACAAGTACTCGGTGGCGGCCAGCGCGGTTGGGCGGCCGGTCGAGATCCATGCCTATGCCGATCGCATCGTCATCCGCCAGGATGGCCGGACCGTCGCCGAACATCGGCGATCCTTCGCGCGCGGTACGACGGTCTACGACCCCTGGCATTACGTGCCGGTGCTGGCCCGCAAGCCCGGCGCTCTGCGCAATGGCGCCCCGTTCAAGGACTGGGTGCTGCCGGCCGCCCTGGAGCGCATACGGCGCAAGCTCGCCGGCGCCGACGATGGCGACCGCCAGATGGTCGATATCCTCGCCGCCGTGCTGAGCGACGGGCTGATGGCGGTCGAGGCCGCCTGCGCCGAGGCGCTGAGCCACGGCGTCCACTCCGCCGATGTCGTTCTCAACATCCTGGCCCGCCAGCGCGATCCCGCCCCGCCGGCCACCATCCTCACGCCCGCGGCGCTGACCCTGCACCACGCGCCGCTCGCCGACTGTGCCCGTTACGACAACCTCAGGAGAACCATCTGATGGAACGCACGCAACTGTTCGACCTCATGGGCGAGCTCAAGCTCCATGGCATGAAGGCCGCCTTCGACGAGATCATGGCCACCGCCGTCAAGCGCCAGCACGAACCCCAGCGCGTTGTCGGTGATCTGCTCACCGCGGAGGTCAGCGAGAAGCAGGCGCGTTCGATCCGATACCAGCTCACCATCGCCAAGCTGCCACTGGCAAAGGACCTCGACGACTTCCGGTTCGCCGGCACCCCGATCAACGAGACGCTGGTGCGCGATCTTGCCGGCGGTACCTTCCTCGCCCAGCAGCGCAACGCCGTGCTGATCGGCGGAACCGGCACCGGCAAGACCCATCTCGCCATCGCCATCGCCCGGAGCTGCATCCGCGGCGGCGTCCGCGGCCGCTTCTACAACGTCGTCGATCTCGTCAATCGCCTCGAGACCGAGGCCCGCAGCGGTCGGCAGGGCCGGCTTGCCGATCATCTGACCCGCATGGACTTCATCGTCCTCGACGAACTCGGCTATCTGCCGTTCGCCCAATCCGGCGGCCAACTCCTGTTCCACCTCGTCAGCCGACTCTACGAGCGGACCTCGATCATCGTCACCACCAACCTCGCCTTCGGCGAATGGCCGACCGTCTTCGGCGACGCCAAGATGACCACCGCACTGCTCGATCGCCTGACCCATCACTGCGACATCGTCGAGACCGGCAACGACAGTTGGCGCTTCAAGAGCAGAGATGATGACCTGCCGCAACCCCGCGCTCGCGCCGCCTCCGCAACCCCGACCGGCTCCGTCGGCGCGAGCGCTACCACCAAACTCCGCAAACCAAAGGGGTCAACATTGGACGCCGATCTGGGGTCAAAGTTGAACGCCGATTGACAGA
>JAIETA010000041.1 GCA_019745575.1 Reyranella sp.
CGCATGCGACAGACTCGCATGCCGACCCCGTTGAGGGAATCCTCAGCGGGACTCAAATGTTAGACGGGAACCACTAGTTTGCGGTCGGACCGTTTAGACATCCGCTAGACGGGTGAAGAAATCGAACCCTGGGACGGAACCTTAGATTGCGCAAAGCCGGCCCCCCCCCGGAACTCTTCGTGAATTGGCTACCCGAATGGCGAACGGCGACGGCACCGCACCCGGAGTCAACCTGCCTGACCGACTGGCGGCATGCCGGCGCGGTGCCGGGTGGCGTTGATGATCTGCAGCACCCGTTCCGGGAACGGACGGTACTGGACGCCAAACTCGGACACGAGGCGGCTATTGTCGAGGAGGTAGGTGGAATTTGTCTCGCGAGCCCCGCGCTCATTCTCGAAACTGATCATGGCACCCGGCAGGAGGGATCGTACGACTTCGGCGATCTCGCCCAAGCTGGCAGTCGTACCGCCAGAGTTGTAGACACGGTGGGCGGGCCGGTCGGCCATCAGTACCCGGGCGAACACCTCGGCCATGTCATCGACGTGAATCACGCAGGACATGGCATCCTTGAATGGCAGGGATACGGCTTTGCCAAGCGCGGGCTCGGTGATGCAGCGCACGTGGTCTACTGAGCCTCGCACCTTGTCCTGGCCAGTGACGTAGGCGGCGCGGATCCCGGTAACGCACATGCCGTACTTCTCGATGTAGTCCAGTGCCTGCCACTCATTCATGATCTTTTGCCTAGCGTACTGGTATTCACCGTACACTGGATCGTCTTCCCTCACGGGACGCTCGCCGTAGTTGGCCTGCCGACCGTTCGCTGCGAACGATCCGGCGTAAACCGTGTGCTTCACCTCCAGGAGGCGCGCGGCCTCGAAGCAGTTGTCCATGCCGAGGACGTTGATTCTCATCGCCGCATGCGGAGGATGGCCACCACCGATGAGATAGGCGAGATTGGCGACGCGTTCCGGCCTGGCGGCGGCCATCGCGGCCATCACGTCGTCGAACTGCGCAACGTCGCCGCGGATGGAAGTGACCTTTCCACCAAGGTCGGCAAAAGAGTGCGCACCAGGGTCGGCGTCCATGCAGACGACGGTTTCTCCGTGCGCGACAAGCAGACGGACCAGGCGATACCCGATAAAGCCGGTGCCGCCGATGACAAAGACGGTCATTTCTTCTCCGAATCTCAATCGTCGAGCGCTCGGCGCCGAGAATGCCCAACAGCCGTTCGACATCACGTGTCGACCCGTAAGTAGTCTCGCACAGCTTGCCGTGCCCGTCCCGGTCTGCCGGCGAGCCACAAGGAGATGGCTATGGCAAACTGAACCGGCACTCCACGTTGCGCGTCACCACCGGCACCAGCGCCAGCACGGGAATCAGGCGCGGGATGTGCTTGGCGATGACAAAGGCCTGGTCGGCGTCGGTCGAGGCGGCGATGGCGGCGACCGAGGCGGCGCGCTATCCATCTGACCGTTGCACGGTAGTTATAAAGTAAATACAATGTACGCATGACTGAACTGCGTTTCGAATGGGATGAGCGCAAGTCGGCGAGCAACGTCCGCAAGCACAAAATCTCATTCGAGGAAGCCCGTTCGGCCTTCGCCGATCCCCACGGCCTGGTGATCGACGATCCGGACCACTCCGGCGACGAAGAGCGGTTCATTCTCGTGGGGCTGAGCTACGCGCTGCGCCTTCTCGTGGTGAGTCACACGTTTCGCGGAGACGCCATTCGAATCGTCTCCGCGCGCAAGGCTGTGCCGCGCGAGGCCACGACATATCGAAGGAGCAGATGACGATGCGCAAGGAGTACGATTTCACCGCCGGCCGCAAGAATCCCTATGCCGCGCGCCTGAAGAAGCAAGTCACGATCCGTCTCGACCAGGAGGCCATCGCCTACTTCAAGTCGATATCCGCCGAGGTCGGCATTCCCTACCAGAGCCTGATCAATCTCTACCTGCGTGACTGCGTGGCTGCCCGCCGCCGGCCGCGTCTCGATTGGCGTGCGGCAGCCTGACGGATCGACCTCGAAGGACAGACCCGCGGACGGAAAGAAGCGCCGCCTCACTCGAAGCGGATGCCGGCGTCGGCGACGACCTTCTTCCAGATCTCGGTTTCGCGGGCCATGTGGGCGGCGGCCTCGGCCGACGTGCCGCCCAGCGTCTCCATGCCCTGCTGGGCGTAGGCCGCCCGCACCTCGGGCGCGGCCAGCGCCCGGTTCACGAGCGCGTTGAGCGTGGCCACGATCTCCGGCGGCACCTTCGACGACACCACGACGCCGTACCAGTTGGTCGCGGCATAGCCCGGGAAGCCCTGCTCGGCGATGGTCGGGACGCCGGGATCGAACGGCGAGCGCTTGGCGCCGGTGACGGCGAGCGCGCGGATGCGGCCCTCGCGCATGAAGGGCGTGGCGGTGGGGGCGCTGGCGATCAGCGACGGGATGTGGCCGGCCAGCAGGTCGTTCATCGCCGGCGCCCCGCCGCGGAACGGCACGTGGTTCAGCCGCGCGCCGCTTCTTGCCTTGAGAAGTTCGCCGCCGAGATGGCCCGCGCTGCCGACGCCCGCGGTGCCGTAGTCCATGCCCTCCGGCCGCCGGGCGAGCTCGAGATATTCGGCGAGCGACCTTGCCGGCACGCTGGGATGGACGACCACCACGTTGGAGAAGTCGACCGCCAGGCAGACCGGCGCCATGTCGGTTCGCGGATCGTAGCCCGCGTCCTTCATCGCATAGGGATTGACCGTCAGCATGCCGAGCGTCGCCAGCAGCACGGTGTGGCCGTCGGGCGGCGCGCGCAGCATCTCGCGGGTGGCGATGTTGCCGCCGGCGCCGGGCTTGTTGTCGACCAGGACCGAGAGGCCCGCGCTCTTGGTCAACTCCGCGGCAAGCACGCGGGCCACGATGTCGCCGCCGCCGCCCGGGGCGAAGCCGACCAGCAGCCGAAGCTGCTTCGATGGAAACGCTGGGGATGGAGCAGACTGCGCCCGGCCGACGCCAGGCAGCAGGCCGGCCGCCGCGGCAGCCCCGATCAACGATCGCCGATGCATGAAACGCTCCTCCACCGTCAGGCCCGCCCCGTCATCAGCGCTTCCTGATCTTCCGGCGCATAGAAGA
>JAIETA010000070.1 GCA_019745575.1 Reyranella sp.
TGGACCCGCTCACCAAGATCGAATCGATGCCGCGCATGGAAGGCCGGCAGATGATCATGGTGCTGGCGCCGAAGTAGGCGCCCGGCAAGCCGTCTATTTCTTGCCGCCTATTTCTTCAAGGACCGCTCGCGCAATGTCACGCTTCCGACGTCGCGCGAGGCGTCCGGGTGGAACTGGCCGGTCGCCACCGTGCCGTCCGGCCAGCGCACCCTGTAGACCATCCCGCCCGGGAACGACGTCGGACCGTCCGCCTTGGCGTTCATCCAATAGTCGCAGCGCGCGGGGTCGTCGGCGTCGAGGGCGCGCTCGCGCGCCGCGGCGGTGAAGCCTGCGGCAATCAGCGCGGCCTCGTCGCGGCCGATCACCTCACCGACCGTCGCCGCGGGATAGCCAGCGCGCACCAGATCACGCGCCCGGGAATGGGCTTCCAGCGCCCGCGTGACCATGGCGCCAGTGAGACCCGCATGCTCCGACCAGTCGCCGAGCACGTTGGCCGCGGCCCAGCGGTATTTCAGCAGATTGTAGCCCTCGGGCTCGACCGGCAGCGCCCGCGCATCGACGACGCCGATGGACTGACCGACCACCGTCTTGATCAGCACGTACTGGCTGGACGGGTTGTCGCGCACGCGTTCGGAGCTGGACTGGGCGGGCCGGGCACGATTGAAGCCGTTTGGGGCGCCGCCGGCGGCGCGGCAGTGGCCAAGCCCGCGACCACGGCCGCCACGACGATCGTTGCGGCCTTCCACATCCGGCGATGGTAGCTTCTGTCTCCGGAGATGCCCGCATGAGATGGTTGACAACGACGCTCGTCCTGGCGGCGTCGATTGCGACGGCCGAGGCCCAGCCGGCCGCGCAGCCCCCCCCCCCAACCCGCCGGCCAGCCGCTCAATGCGGAGGCTGCCCGCAGCTTCAACGACTTCCTGAACTTTGCGCCGCAGCGCGCCTTCGTGGTCGGCGCCGACGGCAAGGCGAACTGGCAGGCAAGCGCCAGCGGGCCCACTCCTGCCGGCGCCATCGCCGCAGCGATGAAGCGCTGCGAGGAACGCGGGCCACAAACCTGCACCCTGCACGTCGTCAACAATTACACCGTCACGCACCAGGACTGGCGGCAGCTGGTGCCGGCGCGCGCCGCCGATGCCCCCGATATCGGCCGACTGCGACCGCAGCCCTACTGGTCGATGCGCGGCCCGCAGCTGGCCACCGGCCTGATCGTATGGAGCCACGGCTACATGGCGGGCAAGAACGCCACCGACAGCGCGCCGCAATCCTGGGTCGGGCGCTTCACCCGCCTGGGCTACGATCTCTATCGTTTCGACCGCGAGTGGATTTCCGACTGGGCGAGCGACGCCACGGCACTGGCGACCGCGGTCGGCAAGGCCCGCGAACTGGGCTATCGCCGGGTCGTGCTGGCCGGCCAGTCAGCCGGCGCCTGGGTGTCGCTGGCGACCGCCATGCGCGGCGCCAAGGTCGACGGCGTGATCTCGATCGCGGCGGCCCATCACGGCACCGTCGACAAGATGCGCGACACCACGCGAGCACGCTCGGAATGGCAACAGATGATCAAGGGCCTGAAACCGGGCCCGCCATCGTGGTGGTGAATTTTGCCGACGATACTTACGACGTTGGCGGCCGCATGGCCGATGCCAAGGCAGCGTTCGCCACCTCCGGCGTCACCGCTCTGGTGATCGACGACCCCGACGGCTTCAAGGGCCATGGCGCCGGAGGCGAGTCGACCTTCGCCCGCAAGTTCGGCCCCTGCATCGTGGCCTTCGTCGAGACACGCAAGAAGCAGTCGCCGTGTGGCGACTAGGGCATGATGAGGCGGGACTTGGCGGTTGGTCATTCGGTGCATCACGGCATGTACGAGCCGCCGTTGACGTGCAGCACCTGGCCGGTGGTGGCACTCGACTCGTCGGAGGCGAGGAACACGGCGGTGTGCGCGATCTGCTGCGGCGTGAGCAGCCGGCCGCCGAGGGGAATGGTGGTCCGCGCCAGCTCGACCAGTTCGCTCTCGCTGTTGCCGTAGCGCGGCTGAGCGGTGTCGGTGAGGCCGGGCGCGATGGCGTTGACCCGGATGTCATGCGGCGCGAGTTCCAGCGCCAGCGCGCGCGTCATCGACACTACCCCGCCCTTGCTGGCGCTGTAGTGCACGCCGCGCACCGCGCCACGAATCGCCGAGGAGGAAAGATTGATCACCGATCCGCCTCGCTTGCCCGAGGCAATCAATGCCTTGGCCATCGCGATGGTGGCGAAGCAGCCGGCCTTCAGATTGATGTCGAGCACGAAGTCCCAGTCGCTCTCGCGCATCTCCAGCAGCGGCACCCGGGGATAGACTCCGGCGTTGTTGACCAGGATGTCGGGGGCGCCGAGCGCCCGGACGGTTCCGGCCACCATGGCGTCGATGTCGGAGAGCCTGGAGACATCGGTCCTGACCAGGTGGACGCGGCGACCGGCGGCCCGAACAGCGGCCGCCACCGCCTCGGCGCCGGCCTGGTCATCGAGCCAGGTGAGCGCGACATCAGCCCCCTCGCCGGCCAGCGCCACGGCGATGGCCGCCCCGATGCCCTGCTGCGCGCCCGTCACCAGCGCCACTTTGCCCGCCAGCTTCAAGAAAAATCCCCCCAAACGGGCCGACTTTGGCACATCGGGCACCGCTTGCCCTCTGCCTTGCCCGCGCTTGCATGGGCCAACCCCCGCCGCTATAAGCCCCGTTCCTTCGAGCTGCCTGGCCAATAAGGGCATTGCCTCGGCTGCTTCGTAAGGACTTTTCGGCACCTTTTAGGAGGGAGCCGGGACCTGCGCTCCGGCGCTAACCCTTTGAAAAGGAACAAAAGTGCCCAAGATGAAGACCAAGAGCGGGGCCAAGAAGCGTTTTCGCTTCACGGCGACCGGAAAAGTGAAGCATGGGGTCGTCGGCAAGCGCCACGGCATGACCAAGCGGGGCAACCGCTTCCTGCGCCAGCAGACCGGCATGACCCTGGTGTCCGAGCCCGACACGCGCATCATCAAGCGCAACTTCTTTCCGTACGAGAGGTAGCCCATGGCACGCGTCAAGCGGGGCGTGGCTGCACACGCTCGTCACAAGAAGGTCCTCAAGCTCGCCAAGGGCTATCGCGGCCGC
>JAIETA010000043.1 GCA_019745575.1 Reyranella sp.
ACGACCTCGAAACCGAGGCGCTTCAGCGCGGCCGAGATCGCGGTGGCGTCGCGCTGCGGGTTGGCGAGGCGCGGGACCGCCGTGTAGGCGCTGTTGCCGATGACCAGCGCGACGCGCCGCTCGGGCACCGCCTGTGCGGGCAGGGCGAAGAACAGGACGGCAAGGCCGGCCGGAACGGCCGCGAAGGCGCGACCGAGGAGGCCGCGCAGGATGGCAAAGCGGGCGGAGATCGCCGAACCCAAGGTCGCGAAGCTCACGGTAACCTCCCTGATCGGTCCGCCACTGCCGGATAATCCCGCACCGGCGCCGGCGGAAGCGCGAAGCGGGTGGTGGCCGCCATGGAGCGGCCGCAGGATCGCCAGGAAACAGCCCGAAACATTACTCGAAAAAGCCACCGGCGCAAACCGGGCTTCAGGCTGCCCTTGCCGTCTTCGTCGCGGCGGCGGCGGTCCAGGTTCAAACGCGCGCGACAGTTTGGGTTAGCGTGCGGGCACTGCCCGGCGCGTCCTCCATTTGGATGAGCAGGTGGCGTGGGCGCGCCCGTTCGGGCGAGCGGCTGGCCTCTCTACGACGAAGGGATGAGCCGTGTTTCACAAGGCCGTATTGCCGCGCGCGCGACGTTGACTCATGCGCCGAGCGCGGTGCAGCATGAACCACAAGGGAGACGGTCCAGAACAAGAAAGACCAAGATGACGATTGCAAGCGTTGCGCATGGCTGAGGATATTATTCTCACCACCACGGGTTTGACGAAGGAGTTCGGCGGGTTCTCGGCCGTCAACGGCGTGGACCTCAAGGTCAAACGCGGGACGATCCATGCGTTGATCGGGCCCAACGGCGCCGGCAAGACGACCTGCTTCAACCTGCTGACCAAATTTCTTGCGCCGACCAAGGGCTCGATCGTCTATAACGGGCGTGACATCACCCGCGAGAAGCCCGCCGAGATCGCGCGTCTCGGGCTGGTGCGCTCCTTCCAGATTTCGGCCGTGTTTCCCCAGCTCAGCGTCAAGGCGAATGTCCGGATCGCGCTGCAGCGCAAGCGCGGCGATTCCTTCGATTTCTGGCGCTCGGAAGAGGTGCTGAAGCCGCTCGACGAGGAGGCGCTGCGCCTCGTCGAGGCCGTCGGCCTCTCGGCCTTCGCCGAACTCCCGGCCGTCGAACTCTCCTATGGCCGCAAGCGCGCGCTCGAGATCGCCACCACGCTGGCGCTCGATCCCGAGATGATGCTGCTCGACGAGCCGATGGCCGGCATGGGCCGCGAGGATGTCGAGCGCATCGAGGCTCTGATCCGCAAGGTCTCCAAGAACCGCACCATCCTGATGGTCGAGCACAATCTCTCGGTCGTCGCCTCGCTGTCCGACCGCATCACCGTGCTGGCGCGCGGGCAGGTCCTGGCCGAGGGCGACTATGCCGAGGTCTCGAAGGATCCGCGCGTGGTCGAGGCCTATATCGGTTCGGGAGTCGGCCATGCTCACTGAGGCCGCGAGGTCCCCCGTCGCCGCCACCGCGGCGCCGATGCTGAAGGTGCGCGGGCTCGAGGCCTGGTACGGCGAATCCCATGTGCTGCACGGCATCGACTTCGACGTCGCCCAGGGCGAGGTGGTGACGCTGCTCGGCCGCAACGGCGCCGGCAAGACGACGACGCTGAAGTCGATCATGGGCGTCATCGGCAAGCGCAAGGGCTCGGTCGTGCTGGAAGGCACGGAGACGATCGGGCTGCCTTCGCGCGCGATCGCGCGGCTCGGCCTCGGCTATGTGCCCGAGGAGCGCGGCATCTACGCCTCGCTCAGCGTCGAAGAGAACCTGATGCTGCCGCCGCGCGTGCGGCCCGGCGGCCTCTCGCTCGACGAGATCTTCACGCTCTTCCCCAACATCAAGGAGCGCCTGAAGAGCCAGGGCACCAAGCTCTCGGGCGGCGAGCAGCAGATGCTGGCGATCGGGCGCATCCTGCGCACCGGCGCGCATTTCCTCCTGCTCGACGAGCCGACGGAGGGCTTGGCCCCGGTCATCATCGACCAGATCGGCGCGACCATCCGCAAGCTCAAGCAGCAGGGCTACACGATCATCCTGGTCGAGCAGAACTTCCGCTTCGCGGCGACGGTGGCCGATCGCCACTATGTCGTCGAGCAGGGCAAGGTGATCGACATGATCGAGAACGACCAGCTCGACGCCAATATCGACAAGCTGCACGGCTATCTCGGGGTCTGAACCCGCCGCCTGGCGGATTCGAAGGCCCCCAATCCGATCCATATCGGACATCATGTCGAAAATGACGCCAATCTCAGGGAGAGAGACACCATGAAGCTCAAGACATTTCTGACCACGACCGCCTTCGCCGCCCTGATGGCGGCGCCCGCGCTCGCCCAGCAGATCAGCATCAAGGCCGGCGTCCTCAACGACCGCTCCGGCCTCTATGCCGACCTCTCGGGCGAAGGCTCGGTGATCGCCGCCCGCATGGCGGTCGAGGACTTCAAGGCGGCCGAAAAGGGCATCAAGGTCGAGATCGTCTCGGCCGACCACCAGAACAAGCCCGACGTCGGCTCGACCATCGCCCGCACCTGGTACGACCAGGACGGCGTCGACCTGATCTTGGACGTGCCGACCTCCTCAGTGGCGCTCGCGGTTAACCAGATCACCCGCGAGAAGAACAAGATCCACATCAACTCCGGCGCGGCCTCCTCCGACCTGACCGGCAAGGCCTGCTCGCCCAACACGGTGCACTGGACCTACGACACCTATGCGCTCGCCCAGGGCACCGGCGGCGCCATGGTCAAGGCCGGCGGCGACAGCTGGTACTTCCTCACCGCCGACTACGCCTTCGGGCATGCGCTGGAGCGCGACACCGCCGCGATCGTCACCAAGAACGGCGGCAAGGTGCTTGGCGCGGTGCGCACGCCGTTCCCGGGCACGGACTTCTCCTCCTTCCTGCTGCAGGCCCAGGCCTCCAAGGCCAAGGTGATCGGTCTCGCCAATGCCGGCGGCGACACCATCAACTCGATCAAGCAGGCGGGCGAGTTCGGCATCGTCGCCGGCGGCCAGAAGCTGGCGGGGCTGCTCGTCTTCCTCACCGACGTGCATTCGCTCGGCCTCGCCACGGCGCAGGGGCTGGTGCTCACGGAGTCCTTCTACTGGGACACCAATGACGGCACCCGC
>JAIETA010000358.1 GCA_019745575.1 Reyranella sp.
TAGCACTTGTGAATGGCCCGTCACGGCGGAACCATACCGGGCAAAAACCGCGCCTTTACCACGCTCGTCGATCCTGTTTCGCCCCCATCGACTCCGCGCCCGTCACTCGTTGAGATCGGGGTCTGGAGATGAATGGTGGAGGCGCCGGGTACCGCCCCCGGGTCCGAAACGCTTATGCCACGCGGCGTTTATCGCCATAGTCGGTTGCCCGACGCCGCCAATATAGGCCCTCTGCCGGGCGATTTGAAGGCATCCCTCGAGCGCGCGGATTTCCCCATGGAAGGGCCCGCCCGCCGCCCATAGAGTCCGCGGCCAACAAAGGACGAATGAAGATGCCCCTCTCCGTCGACCAGCAGGCTGAAATCGACCAGGCGCGGGCCGGTGCCCAGCCCTCGCTGCGGCCGACCGCCCCGGCGCTGGAGGAAATCCTCTACCGGGCGCTGCCGGTGCTCGATCACGGTTTCGTCCGCGTCGTCGACTACATGGGCGACGATGCCGCCGTCGTGCAGGCCGCCCGGGTGTCCTACGGCCGTGGCACCAAGAAGGTCAGCGAGGACCGCGGGCTGATCAACTATCTCATGCGGCACCGCCATACGACGCCGTTCGAGATGTGCGAGATCAAGTACCACGTGAAGCTGCCGATCTTCGTGGCGCGGCAGTGGATCCGCCACCGCACTGCCAACGTGAACGAGTATTCGGCGCGCTACTCGATCCTCGACAACGAATTCTACATTCCGCGGCCCGAGCATCTCGCGGCCCAGAGCAGCGTCAACCGCCAGGGCCGCGACGCGGTGCTGGCCGGCCAGGAGGCGGAGCGCGTCTTCAACCTGCTGAAGAAGGACGCCGAGCTGGTCTACGAGCACTACATGGAGATGCTGAACGAGGGCGCGGCGGGCCAGCCGCTCGATCCCGAGCGGTCCGGCCTGGCGCGCGAACTCGCGCGCATGAACCTGTCGCTCGGCTTTTATACGCAGTGGTACTGGAAAACAAACCTCCACAACCTCATGCATTTCCTGTCGCTGCGCGCCGACGGCCACGCCCAGTACGAAATCCGCGTCTATGCCGAGGTCATGATCGAGACCTTGAAGCGCTGGTGCCCGATCAGCCACGACGCCTTCATGGAATACCGCATGGGCGGCACGCATCTGTCGAAGACCGGTCTGGCCATCGTCAAGCGCCTGCTGGCCGGGGAGAAGGTCGACCAGAAGGCCAGCGGCCTCAGCGCGCGCGAGTGGCGCGAACTGATGGCGGCGTTGGACCTAGGGTAGGGGCGCGCGCATCGTCTGGCCGGCAAGCCACTGCCAGCGGCCGTCCTTTTTGCTGAAAACGCAAAGGGACCGGAAGGTCGCGGATACCTCGCGCCCCTCGAGCTGGCTGAAGAATTGGTCGTTCAGGAGCATCGTCGCCACAGCGACATGGTCGAACTGCCGGACCTCGAGTTCGCTCACCTCCTGTCGGCGAAAGATGAGCTTGCCGGAAATGCAGCCGACATCGATGTAGGCCGCCTTGTCGAGCTTTACGCCGCCGGCATTGACGTAGACGAAGTCCGGATGGAGCAGCGTCGCCATGTCCTCGGCCGACCGGCGCAGCAGGGCGTCGGCTTTTGCTCCCAGCACTCTGCGGATTTCCTCGACGATCATTGAAATCTCGGCCCGTACCGGGGCAAGCTTGCACGAATATCGCCGCAGAGGCCAGCGATGCAGGGGCCGTTGAGCTCGCAGTGGCCCGCTGTCATAACCGCAGCCATGCAGAAGAGTCCGGGACGTCTCAAGTTGATGCGCGAACGGGTGCGCGACGACGAGGCCATCGAGGCCATGAACGAGGCCGCCTTCGGGCCGGATCGCCAGCACAAGACGGTCTACCGCCTGCGCGAGGACGTAAAGCCGATCCGGGAGCTCTGCTTCGTGGCCATCGACCAGAAGGGCCGCATGGTGGCCTCGATCCGCAACTGGCCGATCCAGATCAACGAGAAATGGCCGGCGATCCTGCTAGGCCCGCTCGCCATCGCGCCGGAGTTGCGGGGGCTGGGCTACGGCAAGGCCCTGATGTGGCATTCGATGGCCCAGTCGCGCATGCTGGGGCACAGCCGCATCATTCTCGTCGGGGACCCCGAGTACTACAACCAGTTCGGCTTCCGCCGCGATCTTGCCCTCAACATCCAGCTTCCCGGCTGGGTCGAGGAACGCCGCTTCCTCGCCCTCGAGCTGGTTGCGGGCGCCATGATCGGCGTGCACGGCATGATCGGGAAGTGGCAGCCGGCGAGGCGCGCGCCGCGAAAGAAGAAGCGCAGCTAGCGCCGTCCGGTCGCTTCTACCGGACGACGATGGTGGGTGCCTTGCGTGCGCCGCGCTGGTTGGCCGAGAGCTGCTTCCACACGCGCCCGGCGATGTTGCGATAGACCTGCGCGTGCGCACTGTCGGGCTGGGCCACGACGATCGGATGGCCGCTGTCGGAGGTCGTGCGGATGTCGAGATGCAGCGGCACCTCGCCCAGGAACGGCACGCCGAGTTTTTCCGCCTCCTCGCGCGCGCCGCCGTGGCCGAAGATCTCGGCGCGCTCGCCGCACTTGGGGCAGAGGAAGTAGCTCATGTTCTCGACGATCCCGAGCACCGGCACGGCGACCTTGCGGAACATGCTGAGGCCCTTGCGGGCGTCGACCAGGGCGATGTCCTGTGGCGTCGAGACGATCACCGCGCCGGCCAACGCCACGCGCTGGGCGAGGGTGAGCTGTGCATCGCCGGTGCCCGGCGGCATGTCGACCACCAGCACGTCGAGCTCGCCCCATTTGACGTCGCGCAGCATCTGCTCCAGCGCGCTCGACACCATCGGGCCGCGCCAGATCATCGGTGTGTCTTCATTGACGATGTAACCTATCGACATGGTGCGCAGCCCGTAGCGTTCGATCGGCTTCAGGAGCTTGCCGTCGAGCGACTCGGGTTTCTCGGTGACCGCCAGCATGCGCGGCATCGAAGGGCCGTAGATGTCGGCGTCGAGCAGTCCGGTGCTGACTCCGTTGGCGGCCAGCCCAAGCGCCAGGTTGACGGCGGTGGTCGATTTGCCGACGCCCCCCTTGCCGGAGGCCACGGCGATGATGTGTTTTACGCCCGGCACGTCGATGCGCCCGCCGCCGCCGGTCGTCTTGCCGCCGGGCGCCGGATGGGCA
>JAIETA010000076.1 GCA_019745575.1 Reyranella sp.
GAGCAGATCACGACCACGCTGCACAAGGCGAAGGACCTGCGTCCGATCGTCGAGAAGCTGGTCACGCTCGGCAAGAGGGGCGGCCTGCACGCGCGCCGCCAGGCAATCGGCTTCCTGCGCGATCCTTACGTCGCCGACAAGCTGTTCACGACGCTGGGCCCGCGTTACGCCAAGCGCGCCGGCGGCTACCTCAGGGTGCTGAAGGCGGGCTACCGCTTCGGCGACGCCGCGCCGATGGCGGTGATCGAGTTCATCGAGCGCGACACCGCCGCCAAGGGCCAGGACTCGGGCCCGTCGGCCGAGGCCGCCGAGCAGCAGGAAGCGGCGTAAAGCCCTTCCCGACGACCTTCAAAGACGCCCGGCGGCACTGCCCCGGGCGTTTTTCTTTGGTAGTCTTTCGCCATGGCCATGACGTTCAGGAAGGCGGTTCCGGCGGAACGCGATGACGTCGAGCGGATCCTGTGGACGTCCTTCACGCCCTATGTCCGCAACCTCGGTCGCGAGATCACGTTCCACCACTACACGTTCCTGGCCGCCGCCATCGAGCGCGGCGACGTCTACCTCGCGCTCGACGGCGAGGAGATCGTGGGCGTCGCCGCCACCGAGCGGCGCGACGGCGGACTCTACATCGACCGGCTGGGCGTGGCGCCGACGCGCCAGGGCGCCGGGCTGGGCAGCTTCCTGCTGGAGCGCATCGAGCAGATCGCGCGGTCGGGCGGCCTCAAGGGTCTGTCGCTCGAGACCGCCGAGATGGCCGAGGGCAACATCCGGCTCTATCGCCGGCATGGGTTCGAGATCGTGCGCCGCGGGCCGCCCGCGCACGGCAGGGACGCCCACATGCGCGTGTTCATGGAGAAGACGTTTATCTGATCAGCCCGCCATGGACGTGGCAGCGATAGACGACCTTGCCGGCGAAGTGGATCTCCTCGGTGCCGAAGAAGTTCGCGAGGCCGCCGGTGATCGTGAGGCGAAAGCTCTTGCCGTCTTCATCGTACTGGCGCGGGCCGCGCACGGGAATGACATCGCCGCCGAACTGCATCAGGGCGGTGCGCAGGAAGGCGTAGACGTCCTTTTCGCTCACGCCTTCGTCGAGGATGAAGCCGAAATAGTTCATGCCCCAGGCCGGGGCACCGTTGTCGTAGACGACCTCGGCGCCGATGAAATCGCGGACACCGAAGTAGGTGTCGTGATAGGCGAGGCCGCCCTGCTCGAAATGGTAGTCGAGCGACCCGGCGCGCGTGGAGGGTGCCTTGGGCATCGTCCGGTTGGCGTAGGTCGCCTTGTTGGCGGCTTCCAGAAAGGTCGCCAGGGATTCAAGAGTCACGGCCGGGTCCAGGCGATGGGATATTTGTTGAAGCCACGGAAGCGGGCGCGACCGCCGCGTTCGGGCAGGCCGTCGCGGTCGAGCCCGTCCAGGCGCGCGACCAGCCGGCCGATCGCGATGGTGCCTTCCAGGCGCGCGAGGGTGGCGCCGAGGCACATATGGACGCCCGAGCCGAAAGCGAAATGGCGGTTAGGCTCGCGGCCGGCGTCGAAGCGGTCGGGGTCGGGGAACTGCGCCGGGTCGCGGTTGGCGGCACCGATGCCGATATGGATGTAGGTGCCGGCCGCCAGCCGCTCGCCGCCGATTTCCAGGTCGGCGGTCAGGCGCCGGTTGCCGAGCTGGTTGGAACTCTCGAAGCGCAGGCCTTCCTCGATGCAGCTCCTGAGCAGCGAGGGATCGGCCCGCAGCCGCCGCAACTCGTCGGGAAAGCGCAGCAGCGCGTCGATCGTGTTGCCGATCAAGTTGGTCGTGGTTTCGTGCCCCGCGTTCAGCAGGAAGATGCAGTTCTGCACCAGCTCGTCGTGGCTCAGCCGCTCGCCGTCGATCTCGCCGTGAATCAGGGTCCCCAGGATGTCGCCGTCGTCGTTGCCGTCGTCGGCCGGCCGCTTGCGCCGCTCGGCGATCAGCCCGTCGAGATAGGCCGAGAACTCGCTGACGGCGGCGTTGCCGGCCGCCAGCCGCTCGGCGCCCGGCACCGGTTCGAGCGCGCCCAGGATGGCCAGCGAATAGCGGCGGAAGGGCGTGCGGTCACCGGGTGGCACGCCCAGCATGTCGCAGATCACCTCGACCGGAAGCCGGAAGGCGAAGTCCTCGATCAGGTCCATGCGCCCATGGCCGGCGTGGCGGGCGAGGAGGCCGTCGACCACGGCCTCGATCCGGGGCTGCATCGCCGCCAGCGCGCGCGGCGTGAAGGCGGCGGCCAGCAGCTTGCGCACCCGCGTGTGCAGGGGCGGATCGTTGAACACCAGGCTGGTCGTGTGGTGGCGGTAGAGCGGCGTGCCGGGGCCGAACTTGGGGCCGAACTCGGCTTTCTTGTCCGAGCTCATGCGGGCGTCGCGGTAGCAGACCGCGACGTCGGCGTAGCGCGAGAGGAAGACGCTGCCGTCGGGCAGGCGCTTCAGCGGCGCGAAGCGGCGCAACGCGTGGTAGGTGGGGAAGGGATCGTCGAGGAAGGCGCGATCGAGCGCCGCCAGATCGAAGCGCCCGGCCGCGGCCCGGGCCTCGTCCGGCGGCAGCTCGATCAGGCCCGCCATCGCACCGGCGCTCAGAACTGGTCTTCGCGGAGCGCGAACACCGTCCGCCCGGCGGCTTTTAGCGGCCCGAGCTGGGCCAGCGCCGGCGGCAGGATGACCTCGGCATAAAAGCGCGCGGTGATCAGTTTGGCTTCCAGGAAGGCGGGATCGCCGTCGCGCGCGGCGAGCCGGGTCTGCGCCACCATGGCGCTGCGGGCCAGCAGCCAGCCGCCCAGCGCCGTGCCGGCCAGCCGCAGGAACGGCACCGAGCCCGCCAGCGCCGTCACCAGGTCGGCCTTGACCGACTGCGCCACCCACTTGGTGGCGTCTTCCAGAGCGTCGGCCGCCGCCGTTACGCCGGCGCGGATCGCCGCCAGGTCGTCGCCGGGGGCGGCCTTCATCTCGTCGACGAGGGCGCGCATCTCGGCCACCAGCGCGAGCAGGGTCTCGCCGCCGTCCTTGGCCACCTTGCGGCCAACCAGGTCGCGCGCCTGGATGCCGTTGGTGCCCTCGTAGATCGGCAGGATGCGGGCGTCGCGCAGGTGCTGCGCCGCCCCGGTCTCCTCGATGAAGCCCATGCCGCCATGGATCTGCACGCCGGTCGAGGCGATCTCGTTGCCGAGGTCGGTGAACCACGCCTTGACGATCGGGATCAGGAGAT
>JAIETA010000025.1 GCA_019745575.1 Reyranella sp.
ATCAGGAGCGCCAACGATGCCACGGCTGCCAGCGGCCAGTTGAACACGACCAGCGACTGCTGCCAGATCAGCAGCGGCAGGTAGATCAGGCGCACGCCGCCGATCACGGTCTGCGAAATGAAGGCGGTCGTCGAGCTGGCGAACACCAGCAGGCATCCGGCAACAAGCCCCGGCATGCTCAGCGGTACGATCACCTTGAACAGCGTGCGCCAGCGCGAGGCGCCCAGTGCCGCCGAGGCGTCGCGGAGATTGGGATCGAGGCGCGATATCACGCTGATCAGTGGCAGCAGCATGAGCGGCATCTCGATCTGGGTCAGCGAGATCACGAGGCCGAGCTCGGTCTGCAGAAGCCGCAGCGGCTCCGAGATGATGCCGAGCCAGATCAGGGTCTGGTTCACCACGCCCTCGCGGCCGAGCATGACGATCCAGGCGAAGGTCCGGACCACCACGGAAAGCAGGAGCGGCATCACGATGACGAAAATCAGGATGCGTTGCAGGCGCGGCGACGCGTCCATGTAGACCAGGGCCAGGGGGTACCCGAGCAGTACCGTCGCGACCACCGTCTTGACGCCGAGCAGCATCGTGTCGGCGATCACCTTGTAGTTGAAGGGATCGCCGAAGAACTTGATCCACTGGCCGAAGCCCGGCTCGCTGATCTTGTCGTCGTTGAAGAAGCTGACGCCACAGAGCATCAGAAGGGGCGCCAGGAAGATCGAAGCGAAGGCCAGGGAGAGCGGCAGCGCGAGCTGCCACTCCGCCAGCTTCGGCAAGAAACGGCGGAGGCCGCCGCCCGTCGTCCGGGCGGCAGCCAGGTCGGTCACTTCGCCATTTCCTTGTTGAACTTCTCGATCCACCCAGCGCGCAGCGGGTTGATCTTGGCCCAGTCATGGGTGACGAATTTGGACATTTCGTCGAGGCTCTTCATCGGCAGGTCGGCCGGCAACGCGACATCCCTGTTCACCGGGATGAAGTTGTAGGGCGGCTTGGTCAGCGCTTCCTGGATCTCCTTGCTGACGACGACGTCGAAGTACTTGTAGGCGTTGGCCGCCTCCGTCGCGCCCTTGGCGATGTGCATCGTGGTGTAGAAGGCGATCGCGCCGCTCTCCGGTTTCACGAACTCGATATCGACGCCTTTGCCCTTGAGGGTCGCCACGGTCTGCGTGTTGGTGTACATCACGTCGCACTGGCCCTGCTGGAACAGGCTCGGCATGGCGGCCGGCTGACCGACGGCGGCGACCTTGGGCAGCACCTTCTTCAGTTCGACCAAGGCCGGGTCGATGTTGGTCTCCGAACCGCCGAACGCCTTGGCGATCTCGATCAGCGATACGGTGCCGAACGTCGTCTGGAAGCCGGTGAGGCCAAGCCGCGACACCCACGGATCGGTGAGCAGGTCCTTCCAGCCCTTGGGGGCGGGGACCTTCTTCGGATTATAGGCGATGCCCACGACCTGCGCGCCGACGCAGACACCCAAGCCATCGGCGAGGCCGGCCGGCAGCTTGCCCAGATTGGTGAGCTTGGCGGGGTCGAATTTCTCGAAGAGCCCACCTTCCATTCCGGTGATGCGCGGACCCGGGTCGAGCACGAAGGCGTCGAACGGCGGTGCGCCGCGCGCCGCCCGGACCTTGGCGATCTGGTCGACCGCGAACAACGGCTGCATCTCGAGATCGACGTTGTCCTTCTTCTTCAGCGACGGCGCCACGATGGCGCGATAGGCCTCCTCCCAGGTGCCGGGATAGATGGCGGCGGTCACGCTGCCTTTGGCGAAGGCGGCGCGCGGCAGGAGCGTGGCGCCGCCGATCGCGGCGGCTGAGGTGAGCAGGCTTCGACGGCCCAGGCGATTGCGTATCATGTCGGTCACTCCGTGGTTGTCAGGTGGATCGGGGGAACAGCGATGGGCGCGCGTCGGCGGCCAGGGTGCAGAAGAGGCGGGCGACAGAGGCAGGGGTAGCTCGCCGAGGCTCCACGATCTTGAGCGACACGCCGTCGACGGTCTGCGCCTCGTGGACGAGCTGCGCTCCGATCGGCAGGCTGAGACCGGGCTCGATGCGCCACGCTCCGGGACCCGGCGTCGCCGACAGTTCGAGTTGCTCGGGCCGAACCGACAGCAACACGGGCTTGTTGGGGCCGAGGTCGGCCGGCGCCGGCAGCTGCAGCGTGGCGCCGGCATCGAGGACCACGGTCGCGATGCCGTCGGCGATGGCTGAAATCCTGCCGTTCAGCAGATTCGTCGAGCCGATGAAGCCGTTCACGAACAGCGTTTGCGGCCTGTCGTAGATCGCGACCGGTGAATCGAACTGTTCGACCCTGCCCTTGTTCATGACGGCGATGCGGTCGGCCACACTCATGGCCTCGTCCTGGTCGTGCGTCACCAGGATGGTCGTCAGGCCGAGCGACCGTTGCAGGCGCTTGACCTCGATCTGCATGTCGAGCCGGAGATTGCGATCAAGCGCGGCAAAAGGCTCGTCGAGCAGCAGGATGGAAGGCTCGACGGCAAGTGCACGGGCGAGCGCCACGCGCTGCTGCTGGCCGCCGGAAAGCTGGCGCGGCAAGCGCTCGCGGAACGAGCCGAGCTGGACGATGTCGAGAAACCGCGAGACACGCGCGTCGACTTCCGGTCCGCGCGCACCGCGCGCGCGCAAGCCGTAGGCCACGTTCTCGCTCACGGTCATGTGCGGGAACAGGGCGTAGTTCTGAAAGACGATGCCGACGTTGCGCTGGTTGGCCGGCAGGTGATCTATGGCGGTCCCGTCGACGCGGACCCGCCCCCTGGCCTGGCGGACGAAGCCCGCAATGACGCGGAGCAGGGTGGTCTTGCCGCAACCGGACGGCCCCAGCAGGGCGACGACTTCGCCTGGCTCAATGGCGAGCGTCACGCGATCGACGGCCAGTGCCGAGCCGTAGCGGACGGTCACGTCCTCGAGGTCGAGGGTCCGCGCCGCGGGCTTGACGCCCGCCACGGGAGCCTTGTCGATTTGAGTGGATCGCACGCCGCCTGCCTCCCTCTCGGGAAGCATGCAAGCGGCGTGCCGCTGAGTCTATGGGCTCAGCCGAGTTTGCCCATCGCAACGGCCGTATCCGCCATGCGGTTGGAGAAGCCCCACTCGTTGTCGTACCAGCTCATGACCCGCACCAGCGTGCCGTCCATGACCTTGGTCTGATCCATGTGGAAGGTCGACGAGTGGCTGTCGTGGTTGAAGTCGATCGACACGTTGGGCTGGTCGGTCCAGCCCAGGAT
>JAIETA010000218.1 GCA_019745575.1 Reyranella sp.
GCCGGCCGGCTCAGCCGGCGGGCCGGTGGCGCTGCCGTCGCCGATGCTGCCGTCGCGGGCGTTGCCGCCGGCGGCGGCGCAGCCGCTGCTTCGACGGGCTTGGCCTCCGGCTCGGCCGGCTTTGTCATGACGATCGTGCGCTGCGCCTGCCGGGCGGCGCTGTCGGGCACCTTCCAGACGCCGCTCGCCAGCACCTGGCGCCAGGCGTCGATGGTCTGCGGCCGCGCGCTCACCTGCAGCAGCATGCCGACATCGATCGCCGTCAGCAGAGCCGGCGTATAGTCGCTGCCGGCCGCGTCGATCAGCGCGGCCTGGTCGTCGCCTTCGAGCAGGCGTTCGACGGCGCTGGGCGGCGGCTTGCCGGCGATGCAGGCATAGAGCGTCGCCGCCAGCCCGTAGATGTCGGTCCACGGCCCCTGCTTGCCGGCGCTCGACTGCTCGGGCGCGGCGAAGCCCGGGGTGAAGATGGCGGTCATGGCCTGCGTGCGGCCGGCGACATCGGCCCGCGAGGCGCCGAAATCGATCAGCGTCGGGGAACCGTCGGGTCCCAGCATGATGTTGGCCGGCTTGATGTCGCGGTGCAGGAAACCGACGCCGTGAATCTGTTCGAGGCCGTCGAGCAGCGGCGGCAGGATCTTCTCGATGAAGGCCTGCGACAGGCGCGTCTCGCGCGCCAGGCGCTGGGCCAGCGTCTCGCCCTCCAGAAGCTGCATGACGACGTAGGCCGTGCCGTGCGCCTCGAGGAAGTCGTGCACCCGCACCACCGCCGGCACGTTGCTGAGCTTGGCCATGGTCCGCGCCTCGTCGAGGAAGCGGCTGCGCCCCCAGACGAAATCCTTGGACACCTCGGTCGAACGCGGCAGCACCTGGGTGTCGCCCTGGCGGATCGCCAGTCCGCTTGGCAGGTACTCCTTGATCGCGACATCGCGGTGAAGCTGGGTGTCGTGGCAGCGATAGGTGATGCCGAAGCCACCCTCGCCCAGCACCGCCAGGATCTTGTAGCGCCCGATCACAAGCCCGGTCGCCAGCGCCGAGTGATACTCGGCCCGGTCGATGTCGGTCGATTGTCCGATCGTCGCGTCGGTCACAGTCGGTCCCCGAAGCCCCGCGGCAGCCTAGCGGTCCACGCGCCCCTCGTCATCGGCGCCGCGCCACATAGCACCGCCAAGTGGCCTTTGCCGACCTCGGCGACCCGCGGAGGTCGGGAGTCCGCCGGAACACCCTGCAATCCCTTGTTTTCCCTGACATTTGCCGCTCCGTTCGGGGACGCTGCATGCCCGGTAAAAGCGTGCAAAACAAAAAACTCATTTTTCGCCCGGGCGGTGGGTGCGGTCGGTGCAAACGAAGACAGCGGACGGCCCATGCGATCTCCTCGACAGGATATGTAGGAAAAAGACGTCTTCCTGTCAAGGGCGGCGCAACGGCCGCCTCAGCCCTTTCCGGGCGACCAGCCGTAGATCTTCTGCAGGCTGCCGCCCATCAGCGTGGCGCGGTCGCTGCCGGAGAGCCGGTCGGTCACGCGGAAGGCGTCGACGCCCTCTTTGTAAGTGAGCAGCGCCACGGCGCGGGTCCAGTCGGTGCCCCACATGCAGCGTTCGAGCGTGAAGGCATCGAAGATGCGGCCGAGCGGATCCCAGATGTCCCTGAAAGGGAACTTCTCGTGGCTGAGCGTGCAGGCGCCGGTGATCTTGACCACGACGTTGGGGTTGGAGGCGAGCGCCAGCAGCTTGGGCAGTTCGTGCCAGGGCTCTTTCGGCGCCGGCGGCGCGAAGGGCTGTTCCAGCCCGAGGTGATCGATCACCAACGTGGTGTCGGGGTTGCGCCGGGCGAGCAGCCCCACCTGCTCCAGGCGCCCGCGGGCCATCAGGTTGACCGGCAGGTCGTGCTTCGCCGCCGCCGCCAGCACGCGGTTGATGCCGGGATCGGCCGCGTCGGTGGAAATCTCCGGCGTGAACATGATGCGGATGGCGACGGTGCCATCCATCGCCGCCCAGGCCGCGATGGTATCTGCCACCTTGGGATCGTTGGCGTTGACCGGCTTGATGACGCCGAAGCGGCCGGGATGCGCCTTCTGCACCGCCACGGCGTAGCTCTCGTCCCAGCGGTACATGGTGTAGACCGAGACCAGCAGCGCGCCGTCGACGCCCACCTCGTCCATCGCCCTGATCATGTCGGGACCCGTCACCTCGGGCGGCCCCGCCAGCACGGCCGCCCACGGGCGGCCCGGATGGTTGCGCTCGTAGCAGTGAACCTGGGCGTCGATCGTCGGCATGCGTTCCCTCACCTTTAATGGGCGACGACAACTATCAGCTTAAGGACATTGCCGCCTAGCGCTTAAGAAAATCCGGATGCCCTGTTGCCCAGCCAAAGTGCATAGGCAGTCCAGATGGCAAGTCGACTGTCAAAAGCTGACTGCGAACGGCCTTCAAGTTGAACAGACCCATAAACATCTCGAAGTCATCAAACCAGATTGCGGTCGTGGAGAAAGAATGCACGATCATCGCGGCTTCATCGGTCTTGAACCGAGCTGCTTCAATGATTGCAGACGCTGACCTATGCAACAGTTGGTAGCGCAAGGTAGGCGGTAGCGGCTGAGCCAACCCCAACAGGTGGCACAGATGGTTCAAGCGCTCGATCTTCCCCGCCGAGGCATCGGTTAGCCATTCCTGGATCGTCGGACCAAAAGGCTCACTAACTTTTCCCTCGATGGCGCACGAAATCGTCTGTTCGCCGCGCCGGACGAGAGCGAACAAGTCGGTCTGGCTGGGTCGGCTTCCACCCGGGAGATCGACCTTGTGTTCGGGGATTCCGATCAACAACGTGGCTTCAGGTCCGAACAAGGCGCCGATCTCGGGCGGCAACCCCGTCGCAGCCTGCCAACAATAGGCCAGCGTTCTCGCCGAGTATCCCTTTCGCCAGTGCTTCACTGGATCAGCCAGCAGGCCGCTCCAGCTTTCCGGCCCAGTCGCCGGAACGTAGATCGTCATTTCGGCTTCCCCCAGAATCCCGTCATCATACCACGCAGCCGTGACGCGCCGACGACACCAGCCGGATGTACTTGCCATGCACCGCCCCAGGCCGAACGAGGCCGTTCAAGTTGGGCGCCAACCACCAGGCACGGCCCGGGATTTCTTCCAATAGCACTAGGCTGTGGTGACAATTTCTATTTGAGCCATAGCATGATGCTGGCGAGCTTTATGAAGCCGAGAAAGTTTGCCGCGAGCTTGTCGTAGCGGGTGGC
>JAIETA010000038.1 GCA_019745575.1 Reyranella sp.
AACGCGCAACCGGCGCGGCGGCAGCCTTCGGCGATGCCGGCGACGACGCGCCGGCCGGTTTCGACCTCGAGCTTGCCGCTCGCGTAGTAGTCGAGGAAGAACAGCGGCTCGGCGCCCTGGACCACGATGTCGTTGACGCACATCGCCACCAGATCGATTCCCACCGTGTCGGGAATGCCGGCCTCGATCGCCACCTTGAGCTTGGTCCCGACGCCGTCGGTGCCCGACACCAGGATGGGGTCGCGGAACCCGGCGGCCTTTAGGTCGAACAGGCCGCCGAAGCCGCCCAGCCCGCCCATCACGCCGGGGCGGTCGGTGCTGCGGGCCAGCGGCTTGATGTGCTCGACCAGCGCGTCGCCGGCATCGATGTCGACACCGGCGTCCTTGTAGGTGAGGGGCGGCCGATTGTGGTCCCGCTTGTCGTCGTCCGGTGCGTCGGGCTTCAAGCCAGGCTCATTCGTGCTAAGGAGGGGGCGTGCTAGACAGGTGCGCGACCATAGCCAAAAACCGGACCCCCGCAATGCCGATAGGCCGCAGGTTTTCCACGATTCTCGCGATTCTGCTGGCGGTGCTGGCCGGCGGCGGCGCGGCGCTGGCGCAGGTGGCGAGCGGCAATTCCTACACGGTGGGCGGCATCGACGTCGACGTGAGCGCGGCCGATGCCATCAAGGCGCGCGAGCAGGCGATCCGCGAGGCCAAGCGCCGGGCGGCGCGGATGCTGGTCGAGCGCATGGTGGCGCCCGAGGATCGCGGCCGCGTGTCGCCGCCCGACGACGCCAGGCTCGACGCCATGGTCCGCGGCGTGGAATTCGTCCGCGAGCGGTCGACGCCCAGCCGCTACATCGCCACGCTGAACGTCGTCTTCGCCGCCGACCCGACCAAGGCGTGGCTGGCCGACAGCGGCGTCAAGGTGGTCGAGACGGTCGCCCGCCCGGCCCTGCTGATCCCGCTGTGGAAAGGCAAGGCCGGGGTCGAGCCGCTGGACGACCGCAATGCCTGGCGCGAGGCGTGGCGTTCCCTCGATACCGCCAGCAGCGCCGTGCCGCTCACCGTGGTGCGCGGCGACCAGCTCGACCAGAACGCGCTGTCGGTCGAGGAGGCCTATGTGGGCGACGTCGCCGCCCTGTCGCGGCTGAACGAGCGCTATCGCGCGCCGACCATCGTCGTGGCCATCGTCGAGGGCGACAAGGAGTCGGGGGCGCTCAGCGTCGGCGGCATCCGCTACGACGCCCAGACCGGCGCCCGCACCGAGATCCCGAAGGTTCCCGTCGAGGGTACGGGCCAGCTCGCCGACGCGGCGAAGAAGATGCACGCCCGGCTCGACGAGGAGTGGCGCGGCATTGCCGTCGTGCGCCGCGACTCGCAGGACGCGATGGATGTGTTCGTGCCGATCCGGGCGCTCGGCGACTGGGTCCAGGTGCGCCAGCGGCTGGGCGCCGTGCCGGCGGTCAAGAGCGTGGCCGTCCGTTCGCTGGAGTCGGACCGGGCCGAGCTGCGCATCGAGTTTTTCGGCAGCACGGACGAGCTGCAGCGCACGCTGGCGCAGGCCGGCCTCAGGCTCGACAAGGAAGCCGATCAGTGGCGGCTGCAGCCGCGATGACGGCGAAGGGCCCGGCCGCCGTCATTGCGCAGACCGCCGGCAGCGGCCGATGGCTCTTCTGGCTGGGCGCCGCGGCGGTCTTCCTGCTGGTTCTGTGGCTGCTCAACGACATCCTGCTGCCGTTCGTGGTCGGCGTCGTCGTCGCCTATTTCCTGGATCCCGTCGTCGGCCGGCTGCAGCGCGCCGGCCTGTCGCGCACCTGGGCGACCACGGCGGTCACCATCGCCGCCGCCCTGGCGTTCGTCGGTGCGGTGATGGCGGTCCTGCCGTCGCTGTTCGGCCAGCTTCAGGAGCTGATCGCCAAGGCGCCGCAGTATGTCGTGCAGGCGGCCACGCGCCTGCAGCCGCTGGTCGAGCCGCTGCGCGAGCGGTTCGGCATGACGCCGCTCAGCCTGCAGGAAATCCAGGGCTATGCGACGCAGTGGGCGGGCCAGGCTCTCAGCGTCGCCGGCAGCGTCGCCGGCGCGGTCGCGCAGCGCGGCGTGGCCGTCATCAACCTGCTGGGCCTGCTGTTCCTCACCCCGGTCGTGACGTTCTACCTGCTGCGCGACTGGGAGAAGGTGGTCGGCGCCATCGACGCCTACCTGCCGCTCGAACACGCCGGCACGATCCGCAAGCTCGCCGGCCAGTCCAATGCGGCGATCGCCGGCTACCTGCGGGGGCAGGCCCTGGTCTGCCTTTGCCTGGCGACGATCTACGGCCTCGGCCTGTCGCTGGTCGGCCTGCAGTTCGGCCTGATCATCGGCCTGATCGCCGGCGCCATCTCGTTCATTCCCTTCGTCGGCACGCTGGTCGGCGCCACCCTGGCGATCGGCATGGCGCTGGCGCAGTTTCCGCCGGACTGGATGGGCGTGGCCAAGGTGGCCGCCGTGTTCGTCGTCGGCCAGGCGTTGGAGGGCAACGTGCTGTCGCCCAAGCTGGTGGGCGACCGGGTCGGCCTGCATCCGGTGTGGATCATGTTCGCGCTGCTGGCAGGCGGCACGCTGTTCGGGTTCGTGGGCGTGCTGGTCGCCGTGCCGACGGCGGCCGTCGCCGGCGTGATCGTGCGCCACCTGCTCGAGCGCTACCGCGAGAGTTCGATCTACCGCGGCACCGGCACCGGCTGAAGCCGCCGATGCCCAACCAGCTCACCTTCGAACTGGCATTGCCGCCGCCCACCTACGACCGCCGCGACTTCGTGGCGGCCGGCGGCAACCGCGCGGCGCTGGCCTGGATCGACCGCTGGCCCGACTGGCCGGCGCCGGCCCTGGCGCTGAGCGGACCGACGGGCTGCGGCAAGACCCATCTCGCCCGCATCTGGGCGGCGCGGTCGGGGGCCATTGTGGTCGACGGGCGCGACCTCGAGGGCAAGAGCGTCGCCGATCTTTCCGACATGGCGGTCGCCTCGCCGGCGATCGTCGTCGAAGGCGCCGATCGGGCGCCCGAGCGCGCCCTGTTCCATCTCTACAATCTGATGCGCGAGCGCGGCGGCCACCTGCTGTTGACGTCGGCGGCGCCGCCGGCGCACTGGTCGATCGCCCTGCCGGATCTGGCGTCGCGGCTGCGGGCGGCACCGGCGGTGGCCATGGCGCCGCCGGACGACGAGCTTTTGGGGTCGATCATCCTAAAACAGCTCGGCGACCGGCAATTGCATGCCGGCGCCGGCGTCGTGCAGTATCTGGTGTCGCACATGGAGCGGTCGGCGG
>JAIETA010000215.1 GCA_019745575.1 Reyranella sp.
TCGTCGAGGCGCGCTTCGTCTTGTTCATCAGACGGACAGCGCAATAGATTCACAGTCTCTCCAGTGGCGCGCTCCCAGCAAAATAAACGCTACTCTAGCTCAGCGCGCCGCAGGCCCGCTGGATGCGCCGTCCTGCCTCCTCGAGAAGGTTGGTCGCGGTGGCGTAGGAGATGCGGAAGGCCGGGCCCTGGCCGAAGGCCGAGCCCTGCACGACCGACAGGCCCTCGGATTCGAGCAGGTAGTTCACGAAGTCCGTGTCGTTCCCGATCGTCTTGCCGTCGGGCGTCTTCTTGCCGATCGCGCCGGCGCACGACGGGTAGACGTAGAAGGCGCCTTCCGGCCGCGGGCATTTTAGGCCCTTGGACTGGTTCAGCATCGACACGATGAGGTCGCGGCGCTGCTTGAAGACCGCGACGTTCTTCGGAATGAAATCGGTCGGGCCGTTCAGCGCCGCCACCGATGCCGCCTGGCTGATCGAACTGGCGTTCGACGTGCTCTGCGACTGCACGGTGATCATGGCGTCGATCAGCTTCTGCGGGCCGGCGGCGTAGCCGATGCGCCAGCCGGTCATGTTGTAGGCCTTCGACACGCCGTTCATGGTGAGCGTGCGGTCGTAGAGTCGGGGCTCGACCTCGGCCGGCGTCGCGAACACGAAATCGTCGTAGACGAGCTTCTCGTACATGTCGTCGGTCAGGATGTGGACTTGGCGATGCTTCAGCAGCACGTCGCACAGGCCGCGCAGATCGGCGCGCGTGTAGGCGGCCCCGGTCGGGTTGCTGGGCGAGTTCAGGATCAGCCACTTGGTCCGGGGCGTGATGGCGCGCTCGAGCGCCTCGGGCGTCAGCTTGAAGCCCGTGGCCTCGGGGCAGTCCACGATGACGGGCGTGCCGTCGCCGAACATCACCATCTCCGGATACGACACCCAGTAGGGCGCCGGGATGATGACCTCATCGCCCGGGTTCAGGGTGGCCAGCATGGCGTTGAAGATGATCTGCTTGCCGCCCGAGGTGACGACGGTCTGCGACGCCTTGTAGTCCAGCCCGTGGTCGCGCTTCATCTTGGCCACGATGGCCTGGCGCAGCGCCGGCGTGCCGGCTACGGCGGTGTACTTGGTGTCGTTCTCGCGGATGGCCTTGATCGCCGCTTCCTTGATGTGATCCGGAGTAGGGAAGTCGGGCTCGCCGGCCGCCAGGCCGATGACGTCTTTGCCCGCCGCCTTCATCTCCAGGAACTTGCCTTGAGCGGCATTGGTCGGAGAGGGCTTGATGCGTCCCAGTCGGTCGGCGATGAAAGCCATAACGCGGTGCGTCCTTTCGAGCTTGCAAAAGCGCGTGAAAATACGTGCGGTGTGCCGGCGACGCAAGCTGCGGCGGTCGCGCCGTGGGCCGGGCAAGGGCTATTTCTCGTAGGTTCTCGCCGTACGCGCGTTAAGCCTCAGTCGACGGCCGTCACCGCCGCGTCGACGGTCATCGCCGCCTCGCCGAAGCCGACGCGCCGGCCGCTGACCGGCGCGGCATCGCGATAGTCGAGCCCGACGGCCACGCGCAGGCTGTCGCCGCGCGGGCTGATGCCGTTGGCCGGATCGAAGCCCACCCACTCGAGGCCGGCGACCCAGGCCTCCGCCCAGGAGTGGCTGGTGCGGCCGACGTGGAGTTCCGGCGTGTCGTTGCGCAGATAGCCGCTGACATAGCGTGCCGGCACGCCGAGCCGCCGGCAGGAGGCGATGAAGGCGTGGGCATGGTCCTGCGCCACACCGGCGCCGCGGGCCAGCGCCTCGGCGGCGGTCGTGTCGACCGTGGAAACGCCGGCCTTGTAGGCGATGCGCCGGCCGAGACGCTCCATGATCTGGTGCAGCGCCGCCACCTGCTGCTGGGGGTCGGCAGCGCGGCCGGCCAGGCCCTCGATCACGGAATCGAAGCTCGCGTCGTGGCGGGCCAGGCCCGTATTGCGCAGCCAGAACGGCGGCGGCAGCGTCGGCGTCTCGGCGTAGCGCAGCCACTGGTCGGTGCCGCTGTATTCGTAGGTGCCCTCGACCGCGATCACGACGCTGTCGTGACGGTAGGCCGCCGAGAAGGTCGTCACCTGGTTGCCGTGCCCGTCGACCCATTCGAAGCGCTTGCCCGGCCCGTCGATGCGCCACGCCACGATGCGCTGGCCCGCCGCCGGCTGGGGCGTGAGCCGGACGTCGTGGATCGAATGGCCCGACGGCTGGTCGAACCGGAAGCGCGTCGTGTGGCGGACGGTGAAGCGCATGGTCGCTCAATCCAGCAGGAACTGACGGCCGATTTCGTCGGACAAGGTGGCGATGTCGGCGCGCACCCCACCGAGGAACGCGTGCAGGCCGATCTGGAAGATCCGCTCGATCCGCGCGTAGCGCAGCCGGGCGTGCAGCTCGCCCGCCAGGCGGTCGGCCTCGCCGCGCGTGCCGTAGATCTCGGCCAGTTCGCGCATGTTGAGGTCGACCATCCATAGGCAGTGATGCACCGAGCGCGGCACGTCGCGCCGCAGCATCATCAGCTCGGCCACCTTCACCGGATCGAGCGCGCTGTGATAGATGCGGCGGTAGGTGCGGACGGCGCCGATGCAGGCCAGCACCTCGGCCCAGGCGAAGTAGTCGAGCCCGCCCGCGTTCGGATCGCCGTCGGGCCGCAGCAGGTGGAACTTCACGTCGAGGATGCGGGCGGTGTTGTCGCCGCGCTCGAGGAAGGCGCCGAGCTGCAGGAAGTTGTAGGCCTCGTCGCGCAGCAGGGTGACTTGCGCGGCGCCGAAGATCATCACCGACTGCTTCATCACCAGCTCGATCAGGGCGCCGCGGTCGAGCGTGGCGCGGTCGCCGCGCAGGCGGGCACTGAGTTCCAGCCACAGCCCGTTCAGGCTCTCCCAGACGTCGACGGTGAGGTTGTTGCGCTCCTCGCGGGCGTTGCTGCGCGCCGCGCCGACCGAGCTCACGATCGACGAGGGATTGTTCTCGTCGAGAACGAGAAAGTCGATCAGGCTGGCCAGCCGGTGGCCCTGCTGCTGGACCTGCCGGAACTCGTCCTCCATGCCGAAAATGGCGGCGATGCCCGCCGCCTCCTCGCCGCGCGACTGCAGCGCCATGCGCTGCGTCGCCTCGATGAGCCGCGCCGTCGACTTGGCGCGCTGCAGGTAGCGGCCCATCCAATAGAGGTTCTTGGCGGTGCTGCTCAGCATCGCCGCGCCGCTCCCCTGAGCGCGCAGGATGCGCGTTGGGGTGGACGGCCCCCACGGCATCGAAGTGCCAGAATGAGGTTGTCGCTACTCATTCGAAGGAGCCGCCC
>JAIETA010000048.1 GCA_019745575.1 Reyranella sp.
GCCTTGACGACCGATGCCGCTTCGAGCGCGGCGCCGGCGTCGGCGACGCGGACGTTCTTCAAGAGCTGTGGGACCGGCACGAAGGCATGGAACGTCTCGCTGGCCGGTTTGCCGCACTTGATCATCGCCGACAGTCCCTGCAGCGCGGCCATCAGGCCGTCGCCGGTCGTGGCATGATCGGTCATGATGACGTGGCCGGACTGTTCGCCGCCCAGATTGAATCCGTCGGCGCGCATCCGCTCGAGGACGTAGCGGTCGCCCACCTGGGTCCGTGCCAGCGACAGGCCGCGGCCGTCGAGAAAGCGCTCCAGCCCGAGGTTGGACATGATCGTGGCGACCACGCCGCCGCCCGTCAGCCGGCCATCGCGTGCCCACTGGTCGGCGATGGTGGCCATCAGCTGGTCACCGTCGATCGTCCGGCCCTTCTCGCAGACCAGCACCACGCGGTCGGCGTCGCCGTCGAGCGCAATCCCGATGTCGGCGCCGTGCGCCACCACCTGCTCCTGCAGGACGGCGGGATAGGTCGATCCGCATTTGCGGTTGATGTTGAAACCGTCGGGCGAGACACCGACCCGCACCACCTCGGCGCCGAGCTCCCAGAGCACGGTGGGCGCCACCTTGTAGGCGGCGCCGTTGGCACAATCGACGACGATCTTGAGGCCGGACAGGTCGAGGCCGCGGGCGACCGAGGCCTTCACCGCCTCGATGTAGCGCCCGTCGACGTCGTCGAGCCGCTTGGCACGGCCGATGGCGCCCGGCGCCGCAAGGTCCATCCCGCCCGGCGACAGCACAAGCGCTTCGATGTCGCCTTCCACCGCGTCCGACAGCTTGAAGCCATCCGGACCGAACAGCTTGATGCCGTTGTCTTCGTAGGGATTGTGGGATGCCGAGATCATCACGCCCATGTCGGCGCGCATCGACCGGGTGAGGAACCCGACGGCGGGTGTCGGGATCGGCCCCAGCAGGAGCACATCCACGCCGACCGACAGGAAGCCCGCGGTCAGCGCCTGCTCGATCATGTAGCCGGAAAGGCGCGTGTCCTTGCCGATCACCGCGCGGTTGCGATGGCCGGCCCGCTTGAAAACCTGCCCGGCCGCCATGCCGATGCGCATGGCGATCTCGGCGGTCATGCGCTCGCCATTGGCACGACCGCGCACACCGTCGGTGCCGAAGAGGGTCCGGGACATAAGCCGCAACCTATCGCATCGCCGCGCAAACCGCGAGGGCCTGCCGGGTCGCGGCGACGTCGTGGACCCGCACGATCGCGGCACCACGGCGCGCCGCCTCGACCGCCAGCCAGACCGACGCCGGATCGCGGTCGCGGGGGTCGGCAAGCCCGGTGAGCTTGCCGATGAAGCCCTTCCGCGAGGCGCCGACCAGAACCGGATATCCGGCATCAGCCAGACGGCCGGCGCCGGCGATCAAGGCAAGATTCTCCTCGACGCTCTTGCCGAAGCCGATCCCGGGGTCGAGCGCGATGCTCTCGGGCGAAACGCCCGCCGCCTCGCAAGCCAGCGCCCGGCCGACGAGAAATTTCCGGACATCCTCGACAACGTCGCCGTAGGGCGGGCCGTCGTACTTGTCCTCCGACCGTCCACGCCGGTGCATCAGCACGACGGCGGCGCCACGCCCGGCAACCAGCCCCAACAGCTCAGGATCGTCGCGCAGCGCCGACACGTCGTTGACGATGCGCGCGCCGGCGTCGAGGCAGGCCCGCGCCACCAGGGCGCGGCGCGTGTCGACCGAGACGACGGCCTTGTGCCGCGCCAGCTCCGCGACCACCGGCAGGACGCGCCTGAGTTCCTCTTCGGCCGGCGTGGGATGCGAGCCCGGGCGCGTGGATTCACCGCCGACATCGATGATGTCGGCGCCCTCGGAGAGGAAGCGCAGGCCATCCTCGATGGCCTGCTTTGCATTGAACCGCTCGCCGCCGTCCGAGAAGGAGTCGGGTGTGACGTTGACGATCGCCATCACCCGCGGACGACCCCGCGGAATGCCGGCGAAGGCCGCCGTCAAACGCCCGGCTGCGGCTCAGGGCTGGCGCCCGGCGCCGGGCCGCCGCTGCTGGTCGGCACCGACGCGCGGCGGCGACGCTCCTGCGCCGCTCCGCCCGTGTCGTCGCGGACGATCTTCTCGCCGCGCAGGACCTGGCCGATCTCCTCGGTGCCGAGCGTCTCGTACTCGAGCAGCGCCTTGGCGATCTTGTGCAGCTCATCGAGGCGTTCGGTGAGAATCGTTCGGGCACGCGCCTCCGCCTCCTCGATGAGGCGGCGGACTTCCTGGTCGATGATCTGGGCGGTCGCCTCGGAAACGTTCTGCGTCTGGGTAACGGCGTGGCCGAGGAACAGCTCCTGCTCGTTGGCCTGGTAGCGGACGCGACCGAGCTTGTCCGACATGCCGAACGCGGTGATCATGGCCCGCGCCGTCTGCGTCGCCATCTGGATGTCGCTTGCCGCACCGGTGGTGACGTTCTCCGGCCCGAAGATGATGTCCTCGGCCGTGCGGCCGCCGAACAGGATGGCCAGGCGCGACTCCAGGAACTGCTTGGTATGGCTGAGGTGATCCCGCTCGGGCAGCTGCATGGTCACGCCCAGGGCGCGACCGCGCGGAATGATCGTGACCTTGTGCAGCGGATCGCTCTTCGGCACGTGCATCGCCACCAGGGCATGGCCCGCCTCGTGATAGGCCGTGAGCGTCTTCTCCTCGTCGGTCATCGCCATCGAGCGGCGCTCGGTGCCCATCAGCACCTTGTCCTTGGCGTATTCGAAGTCCGCCATGGTGACGAGGCGCTTGCCGACGCGCGCTGCGCGCAGCGCCGCCTCGTTGATCAGGTTCGCCAGGTCGGCGCCCGAGAAGCCCGGCGTGCCGCGCGCGAGCACGCGCGGGTCGACGTCTGGCGCCAGCGGCACCTTGCGCATATGGACCTTGAGAATCTTCTCACGGCCGCCGACGTCCGGATTGGGCACCACGACCTGACGGTCGAAGCGGCCGGGGCGCAGCAGGGCGGGATCGAGCACGTCGGGACGGTTGGTGGCGGCGATCAGGATCACGCCCTCATTGGCCTCGAAGCCGTCCATCTCGACCAGCAGCTGGTTGAGCGTCTGCTCGCGCTCGTCGTTGCCGCCGCCGAGACCGGCGCCGCGATGGCGGCCGACCGCGTCGATTTCGTCGATGAACACGATGCAGGGCGCATTCTTCTTCGCCTGCTCGAACATGTCGCGCACGCGCGAAGCACCCACGCCCACGAACATCTCGACGAAGTCGGAGCCCGAGATGGTGAAGAACGGCACGTTGGCCTCGCCGGCGATGGC
>JAIETA010000363.1 GCA_019745575.1 Reyranella sp.
GCGTCGGCCGCAAGACCGCCAACGTGGTGATGAACGTGGCCTTCGGCGAGGCGACCATCGCCGTCGACACCCACATTTTTCGCGTCGGCAACCGGACCGGCCTGGCGCCCGGCAAGACCCCGCTGCAAGTGGAGCTGAAATTGCTGAAGCGCGTGCCGGAGGAATACCGCCTGCACGCGCATCACTGGCTGATCCTGCACGGCCGTTACACGTGCAAGGCGCGCAAACCCGAGTGCCTGAAGTGCGTCGTGGCCGATCTCTGCACGTTCAAGGGCAAGACGACCGCAGCGTAACGCATGTCCTCCCCAGCGAAGCTGGGGAGGTGCCCGCGCAGCGGGCGGAGGGGTCATAGGCAACAGCAGCTTTGCGGCCCATGATCCCTCCGCCCCCGAATACGGGGGCACCTCCCCCGCGCGGACTCCGCGCGGGGGAGGAGAAGAGAATCAGGCGGCTTCGTCGATCCGGTCGCTTTCGTTGTCGACGATCACCGCCGTCTCGAAATAGCGGATGTCGGGCGGCGCGCCGTAGCGCTCCGCGATATAGGCCTGCCATTGCGGCGTGTAGACGGCCTCGGCGTCGGCGCGGCTCTTCCACAGATAGACGCCGCCGCCGATGCGCTGCTCGGCATCGAACAGGTAGTACTTGCGCACCAGCCCCTTCAGGCCGCGATACTTGGGCGCCGAGCCCTTGAAGAGTTCGGCGGCCTTCTTCGAATCGATGCCGGCCGGCAGCTTGAAATTCACGATGGCGGTGATCATGCGGCCCTCCTCAGGGTTGGGCGCGCTCCTCGCGCACCCGCCAGAGCAGGGCGAAACCTAGCACCAGGAAGACCAGCACGCACGCCATGCCGATCCGGGTCGAGCCGCTGGCGGCCGTGACGATGCCGATGGCGAGCGGCGCCATCCAGGCGGTGGCGCGGCCCGAGAGGGCAAAGAGGCCAAAGAACTCGCCCGCCATCTCGCGCGGCGCGAGGCGTCCGATGAGCGTGCGGCTGGCGGCCTGCATCGGGCCCATGCAGAAGCCCAGCAGCAGCGCGAAGCCCATCAGGGTCTGCTCCTGCACCGAGCCGAACAGGCCGCGCGTCGGGCTGATGGGGTCGACCGGGATGACGTAGAGCACGCGGTCGGCCGTGACGCCCACGATGCCCGCCGTCGCCACGATCACGCCGGCGATGGCGAGCTGGACCGTGCGCTTGCTGCCGATCCAGTCGTCGAGCCGGCCGCCCAGGAAGGCGCCCGGGATGGCGAACACGGTGAGGATGATGCCGAAGATGCCGAGCGTCACCGTGCTCCAGCCGAAGGTGGCCGCGGCATAGACGCCGCCGAAGGCGATGATGGCGGCGAGGCCGTCGTTATAGAGCATGAAGGCGATCAGGTAGGTGAAGGCGTTCCTGAAGTTGCCGAGCTTGCGCACCGTGGCCAGCAGCGCAGCACCGCCCTGCTTCGCCGCCGCGAGCAGCGGCAGGCGCCGGGCGCCTCCCGAGTCGGGGGTGAACAGGAACATCGGGATCACGAACAGGGCGAGCCACAGCGCCGAGGCCGGACCGACCAGCCGCTCGAGTTCGAAGCTCTTGGCATCGAGGCCGAACAGCGGTGCGTCGTTGCTGGCCGCCAGGCCGAACATCGCCGGCATGCTGACGGCCAGCACCAGGAACAGCGAGACGAGGCCGCCGCAGTAGCCCATGCCCCAGCCGAAGCCGCTCAGCCGGCCCATGCGCTCGGGCGCCACGATGCCGGGCAGCTGGGAGTTGTTGAACACGATCGACATCTCGGCGCCGATCGTGGCCAGGATGACCGCCCAGCTGATCGGCAGGATGAGGTCGGGCCGGCCGGGATAGGCGAACCAGAGGCCGGCGCAACCGAGCGCGACCAGCACCTGGAAGAAGAAGATGTAGGGCTTCCGCCGCCCGCCGGCGTCGGCCATGGCGCCGAGGAAGGGGCTCAGCACGGCGATCAGGATGCCGGACGCGGACTGGGTAAAAGCCCAGGCCGACTGGCCCTGCACCGGATCGCCGACCAGCACGTTGGCGAAGTAGGGCGCGAAGATGAAGGTGGTGATGATGGTGAAGAACGGCTGGTTGGCCCAATCGAACAGCGCCCAGCTGAACTGGCCGAGCTTGGAAGCTTCGCGAGGGGTCTCGGTCATGTCCCGCCAGTATGCCCGAGAATACGCCGCGGTAGTTGCCAGATCGCGTCGCGGTTGGTGGGCGAAAAGACTTTTGCCATCGCCTCCTGCCAGGGCAGCCAGAGCTGCGCCACGTGCTCGGCCGGATCGAGGGTTGCCGGTGCCGCCGCGCCGACCTCGAAGCCGAAGACATGCTCGGTGTTGTGCGTGACACCGGGGGCATAACGGGCGCGCCATTGCGGCCAGATCTCGTAGCGGTTGGTGAGCCGCCAGTCCATGAGCATGCCGGCGGCCAGCCCGGTCTCCTCCAGAAGTTCACGCCGCGCCGTGGCCGCGAGGTCGGGGTCGGCCGGTTCGCGCGACCCGGTCACCGACTGCCAGGCACCCCAGGAAGCCCATGACCCGCCATCGGCGCGCTTCAGCAGCAGCACCTCCAGCCGCGGCGTATGGACCACCACCAGCACCGATTCAGGAAGCTTGAAGGCCATCGGGACCAGCATATAAGGTCCCGCGGCAGTTTTCCGAGGGAACAATGAGCAAGCAGCTGGAAGCCACCATCGATGCGGCGTGGGAAAAGCGCGACGGCATCAGCAGCGCCACCAAGGGCGCCGTCCGCGAGGCGGTCGAGGCCGCCATCGCCGGCCTCGACGACGGCTCCTTCCGCACCGCCGAGAAGGTGGGCGGCGAGTGGGTGGTGAACCAGTGGCTGAAGAAGGCCGTGCTGCTCTCGTTCCGGCTTTACGACTCGGTGCCGATGGGCGGCGGCGCGTCGTTCCCGGGCCTCGGCGCCGCGCCGTGGTTCGACAAGGTGCCTCTCAAAACCACGGGCTGGGACGCCGCGCGCTTCGCCAAGGCGGGCTTCCGCGCCGTACCGGGCTCGGTCGTGCGCCGCGGCTCCTACATCGCGCCGTCGGTCGTGCTGATGCCGTCGTTCGTGAACCTCGGCGCCTATGTCGACAGCTCGACCATGGTCGATACCTGGGCGACCGTGGGATCGTGCGCCCAGATCGGCAAGAACTGTCACCTCTCGGGCGGCGTCGGCATCGGCGGCGTGCTCGAGCCGCTGCAGGCCAACCCGGTGATCATCGAGGACAACTGCTTCATCGGCGCGCGCTCGGAAGTCGTCGAGGGCGTGATCGTGGGCACCGGCGCGGTGCTGTCCATGGGCGTGTTCATCTCGGCCACCACCAAGGTGGTCGACCGCGCCACCGGCCAGATCCATGTCGGCAAGGTGCCGCC
>JAIETA010000124.1 GCA_019745575.1 Reyranella sp.
TCGTCTGGACTGCCGATCCCAAGAAGATCATCGCCGCTGTCAGAAGAGGGTACCAAGTGTTAGATTCGAACCACTAGTCTGTCTCAGACCAGTTCCAGCCGCAGCTTGCGCCCGACGATGGTCGCCGCGCGCTGCAGTGTCGTCAACGTCACGTTGCCGTCCGTGGGGTCCAGCAGGCGGCCGATCTGGCTGCGGCTGGTCTTCATGCGCAGCGCGAGGCCGTTGCGCGACAGCTTGTTAGCCTTCATGGCCTCCTCGATCTGCCACGCCAGCACCTCCTTGACGGCAACCGCTTCGAACTCCTCGCGCTTGCCTTCCTCCTGAAGGAACGAGTCGAGGGTCGTGAGCTTCGCCGCAGAACGGATCGCCTTCTTTCTTGCCATGTGTCGCACTCCTTCATTCCTCGAATTCACGTTTGCGCTTGCGCGCCAGGGCAAGGTCCGCGTCGGGGGTCTTCCGGGTCTTCTTGATGAAGCCGTGAAGCACCACGATCCGGTCTCCCGACAGGCCGAACAGCACGCGGGCGATGCGATGGCCCGGAAGATCGCTCCGAACCTCCCAAAGCCCGTCGCCCAGCGGCGTGCCTACGGGACCGGACTTTGTCATCCTCCTCAACTGCCTGCGACGAAGTTAGATACTCGTTCTCTTTCCAGGGTTTCAAGGACCTGCCAGCGGCAGTGTCTAGCCCAGATTGTAGGTGGGATTCGTGGCGTGGCGGACACCAGACCGCTTAAGACGCGGCAACACGCTGGGACCAGCCCGTCGCACCTCGCTTGGCGTTCGCCGGTAGATCACTGCGAACACGGCGTTGAAGCGCCGCAAGCTGCGGAAGCCTGACTGCGCCGCAATGTCCGCCATCGGGAGATCAGTTTCATCCAGCAGCCACTTCGCTCGCTGGACCCGCGTCGTTCGTGCGACCTGCGCGGGGCTCGCCCCGACGTGTTTGGCAAAGAGACGAACAAGGTGCCGAGGACCGACGCCCAGACGATCCGCCAAGGCTTCTACTCCGGTGTTGTCGAGTGCTCCATCTCTGATGAGCCGAACGGCGCGTTCCACGGTCGCAAGCGAACCCTTCCAAGCCGGCGAGAACGGGGCCGCCTCAGGTCTGCATCTCAGGCAGGGCCTGAACCCATGTTGCTCGGCTGCCGCCGCTGAGAGGTAAAAGGTCACATTTTTTGACATGGCTGGACGCACCGGGCACACAGGCCGGCAATAGATTTTGGTCGTACGCACGCCTGAGAAGAATTGCCCGTCGTAGCGCCGATCGCGGCTGACGCGCGCCCGCTCGCAAACCTCGACGTTCAGAATCCCCGCGCTTGTTAGGATCGACGACGGAGTCCGATTCCGGCGAGCCATGAACTGCCTAACCTGTTAGGTCGTCCTACACAATAGCGGTCCACACGAGCGGCACAACGGCTGCCGAACAAGCATTTGCTCAGTTGGTCGATGGCCCCTAGGCCGATTTCAGACCGGCAGTGTTCGTATGGGGCGTCGTCTCTTGCCACGCGACCTGGAGGGACTCGGATGATTGAAGGCTCGGTTCGTTATCGGGGCTGGTCAGTTGTCGTCGCTTGCTTCGCAATGACGTTCTTCGGCTTCGGATTCGGTTTCTACGGGCACAGCGTCTATCTTGCAGCTCTCACGATCGGCGAATTTGGTAACCCGCCCAGAATCACGGTCGGCGCAGTGTCCACAGCAGTCACGGTTTCCTATCTCGCTGCTGCGGTAATCATGGTGTTCACAAGCGACTTGATTGCAAGGCTAGGCCCGCGCTTGTTTGCTGCGATTGGTGCCGCGATGTTGGGCGTTTCGCTCTACCTCATAGCGGACATCCGATCCGTGTCCGACCTTTTCTTGGCCTATCTCGCGATGGCACCAGCGTTCGCGATGCTGACCAACGCGGCCGTGGCCAACATTTTGGGCCCGTGGTTCAACCAAAAGCGGGGCCTCGCCATGTCGCTTGCCCTGACCGGAGGTGGCGTGGGTGGGTTGACGATTGTGCCGTTGCTCGTATGGCTGAGCGGCACGCTCACATTCTCGATCGCGCTCAATGTCGTTGCCACCATCACAACCCCCTTTCTGCTATTGTTGATCGTGGTCTTGGTTCGACAACCATTGTCCGAGAATGCCAAGCTCTCCAAGCCGAGAGCTGATGCTGCCTCGACCGCCGAATACACGACGCGCCGGTCTGCTCTTGCAAGCATACACTATTGGACGATCGCCGCTCCCTTGACGCTTGCCATCACAGTTCAGGTCGGATTCGTTGTGCATCAAGTATCTTTTCTACATCCGATGCTTGGGCGGGAAGGTGCGAGCGTTGCCGTATTTCTGACGGCGCTAATGGCGGCAACGAGCCGGATCGTCGTTGGCTTCGTCATTGATCGCCTGGACCAGCGTCATGTCGCCGCCCTACTTCTTGCGGCCCAGGTATGTGCACTGTTTGCCATGTTGAAGTACGCGTCGCCGTCTATCGCCCTTGTTGCATCGGCTGTCTTCGGCTTCGCGGTTGGGGTGATGATCACCTTGCCCGCGCTCATAATACAGCGCGAGTGCCCGCCTTCCGCATTTGGCATGCTGTCCGGGCTCACACTCGCAATTATTCAGGTCGGAAACGCTTTTGGACCATCGATTGTCGGATGGCTCCGCGATGCGACTGGCAATTACACAGCATCGATCATTGCCTGCATGGCACTTGAAATTGTCGCCATAGCAATGATTTTGATCAGAGTCCGATCATCGAGCGGGCCCGCGCCGAGGTAAAGTCGAGGATAGAGCATCGCGATTCCTGGCGTGCAAGCTCTCTGCGACGGCATGCCCATCATGATCAGGATCGGGTCCACTTCGAGACCTGTCAAAGGGTCCGACGGAACGCCACTTCGGGCCGAGGAGCGCCCGGCGTCATAGTTCATGTAGCGTGCCCGGGCGTTCGCTCGATAGCTGCCTGGCTCCTCGTCGATCTGCCGCGAGGATGTCTGCCGCGCGGAAGGCCCAAGGGTGATCTCGGACGTGCCGGGGTCGGGGTCCCCCCGATCCTTGGATGCGTGATCACGAGGTCGTGGATATCGGACGGGCAAAAGGGTTATCGGCTGTTCAATAGGTTGTCAGCCTATTGACAATAGGCCTATCCGTCCCTATAGTTCCTGTCGGAAGGAACCAGAAACCAGGGACCGGAGGAGGTGGTCATGAGACAAGCCAATCCGCACGACGCGCCGGGCATGTGGGCGGAGGCCGCCCACCTGCTGCGGCTGTACGGGCCGCACAAGTGCGTGCTGCCGCCCCAGATGCGCGGCATGAGCCTGGGCGAGATCGAAGCCCGGGCGCGGGAGGAGGCGGAGGAGCGGGCGCGCCGCGAGGCGGCTGACGCGGC
>JAIETA010000352.1 GCA_019745575.1 Reyranella sp.
AGGGGCTGGGCCAGCGCCTGCTGCGGCGCTGCGCGGGCGGGCTCCGCGGGCGCTGAAGCCTCCGAAGGATTGGGGGGCGCGGCCTGCGCCGCCGAGTCGGAAGGCGGCGGTCCGGCGCCGAGCGACGGCGTGTCGTCGAGCGTCACCACGATGGCGTCGTCCGGTGGCCGGGTCGGCTGCAGCGGCGAGGCCCACCACAGCACCAGCCCGGCCGCGGCATGGACCAGAAGCGCCAGCCCGAGAGCCACGGGCGACATAGGCTCGGAACGCGCAGGGGCGAGGCTTGCGTCCAGTGTCACGGTGCCTCTGTTCTAAGGTCCGGCCGCCAGCGAGGCCAGCCGATCCGGCCAGGATCGGTCCGGGTGGCGGGACTACCGCGGGCCCTGGTGCGCGTAGTTGACCGGCAGGATGAAGGTGTGGCTGGCGCCCGAAATTTCGGGCGGCAGCGGCGCGAACGGCGAGGCCTGGCGCACCGTGTCCATGACCCCCGTGTCGAGGGTCGGATAGCCGCTCGACTTCGACAAGGCGACGCTCAGCAGCCGACCGTCGCGTGCCACCGTGATCCGCATGACGACGACGCCCTCCTCGCTGGTTTCGCGCGATTTCGGGTAGTAGCGATACTGCGAGAGTTTTCTCATCACCAGCCAGAGGTAGTCGTCCTCCGCCTTGCGTTGGCCGTACTGGCTCGCCGGATTGGTGAGCGGCGACGGCGCGGGCTGAGCCGCGGCCTGCGCATTCGGCGCCGGCCGCTGCTGCGGGATCTGCGACAGCGGGGAGGGCCGAAGCTGCTGTTGTGGCGGTGGCGGTGGCGTCTGGGCCCGTTGCTGGGGCGGCGGCGGTTGCGGCTTCGGCGGCGGCGGCGGCGGGGGCTTGGGGAAGTCGAGGGCGGTGAGCGGCGGCGGCGGCGCATCGACGGGCGGTAGCACCTGCTCGAGCGACGGCGGCGGCGGCGGTGGCGGCGCGGCGGCAGCCTGTTGCTGTTGCGGCTCGGGCGGCGGCGGTTCTGCGGGCGGTGCCTGGGCCTGCTCGGTCGCTTGTGTCGGCGATGCCGGACCGGGCGGCGCCGGCGTGGCGCGCGGATCGGGCGTCAGCGACCGCGGCGGCGGCAGTCCCAGGCGTGGCGGTGCGGCGGCCTGTGGCGTCGGCACCTGGGCGGCGGCCGGGCTGGCGGGCGGCGCCGGCGCGGCCTCGGGCGGTGCGGGCGGGTTCGGCGTGTCGACGGTGAACTCGATCACCGGCTCGGCCGCCTCGACCCGTTCCGTCGGCGCCACCCACAGCATCGCCAGCGCCACCGCCACATGCAGCAGCGCCGCCAGCGCCAGCGCGGCTGGCGACATGCGGTTGAACTTGGCGTAGAGGGCGCTGACTGCGTGGGCCACGGCGACCCTTTTTTACGTGGCGTTGCGCGCGACCGCTAGTTGATCGGTTCGGACTTGTAGACGCCCCACAGCCCGGTCCGTTCGATCCAGCCGCTGACACCGGACACCTTTACCCGGCACCAGTCCCCGACGCAGGAGCGGATTTCGCCCATGACCTCGGGGTCGAGCCTGGCCACGACCTCGGCCGAGGCGGCCGGCGTCTTGTGCAGGCTGGCCGCCTTCGCAGCGATGATGAAGCTGCGCTTGCCGCTCAGCATGCTCTGGTGAACCCAGCCGCTGGCGCCTTGCCAATCGCGGATTTTGCGCCAGTTTTCGTATTCGGCGACGATCTCGACGGGCATCGCCTTGCGTTTGAAGACCCAATCGACGGGATAGCGCGTGCCCGGGCCGGTGCGGACATTGACCTCGTCCGACCGCAGCGAGGCGAACCGCGGCAGGGGCAGTCCCGACCCCTTGCGCTGGGTCGTGGTGGGCTTGTCGGCGGCCTGTGCCCCGGCGCCCGGCCATGGCGGGCCCGACAGGCAAATGGCCATCGCACTGGCAAAGATCGCCCAAAGCGGGACAGTTCGTCGGATTCCCATCGGCCCGAACATACCTGAAATCTTCATATTGGGCGACAAGTACCTGAAAGAACGCGCTTTTCCGTCGCGCCTAACGTTCAGTCCGTTTGCTGGACAAGGCGCGCGTGGACTTGGTAATCGGGCACACGCCTCCCGTCCGCGCCAGCCCGGTCCCGATCGCTCATGCCGTCCAGTTCCAAGAAGAAACCGCTGGTGATCGTCACCCGCAAGCTGCCCGAGGCGATCGAAACGCGCTTGATGGAGCTGTTCGAGACGCGGCTGAACGCCGACGACCGGCCGCTCAGCGCCGCCCAACTCGTCGAGGCGGTCAAGACCGCCGACGTGCTGGTGCCGACCGTCACCGACCGCATCGACAGCCGGCTGCTGGCGCAAGGCGGGCCGCGTCTGAAGCTCATCGCCTCGTTCGGCACGGGCGTCGACCACATCGACCTCGACACCGCGCGCCAGCGCGGCATCACCGTCACCAACACGCCGGGCGTCCTCACCGAGGACACCGCCGACATGGCCATGGCGCTGGTGCTGGCGACGGCGCGGCGCATGGGCGAAGGCGAGCGCCTGGTGCGTTCGGGCAAATGGACCGGCTGGAGTCCGACGTCGATGCTGGGCGCGCGCCTGCAGGGCAAGCGCATGGGCATCATCGGCATGGGCCGCATCGGCCAGGCGCTGGCGCGCCGCGCCCGCGGCTTTGGCCTGGCGATCCACTATCACAACCGCAAGCGCGCCCACGCCGAGATCGAGCGCGACCTCGAGGCGACCTACTGGGAGAGCCCCGACCAGATGCTGGCGCGCATGGACATCGTCTCGGTCAATTGTCCGCACACGCCGGCCACCTTCCATCTGCTGTCGGCGCGGCGCCTGAAACTGATGAAGCCCTCGGCCATCATCGTCAACACCTCGCGCGGCGAGGTGATCGACGAGAACGCCCTGGTCCGCATGTTGAAGGCGGGCGAGCTGGCGGGCGCCGGCCTCGACGTCTACGAGCACGAGCCGCAGGTCAATCCCAAGCTGCTCGAACTCGACCGCGTCGTGCTGCTGCCGCACATGGGCTCGGCCACGCTGGAAGGCCGCATCGAGATGGGCGAGAAGGTGCTGATCAACATCAAGACCTTCGCCGACGGCCACAAACCGCCCGACCGAGTCCTGGCGACGATGTTTTAGGCGCGGCGCGTTTCGCCGCGCCGGCGGGCGGCAGGGCCTTCACAGGCCCGGGAGCCCGCACCGTCCAGAAAAGACAAAGGTCTCACCAGAACCTCTTCTCCTCCCTGCGCGCAGCGCGGGGAGGTGCCCCGCCTTGCGGGGCGGAGGGGTCATAGGCGACAGGACAAGCGCTCGGCCCATGACCCCTCCGGCCTGCGGCCACCTCCCCACGCAGTCTAGGCGATTCACACATTTCTGAGGCTCCACCCTTTGGCGATGCCGTGGAAGTAGTCGAGGCCATGTTTGAAGGTA
>JAIETA010000062.1 GCA_019745575.1 Reyranella sp.
GCTCTTCCGATCTCGAGTTCCAGCGCCAGCGCCTGGTCGGCGGCGCGGCCGATGCGGGTTTCGAGGTCGGCCAGCTCGGCGGTGCTGAAGCGCGTGGCGTTCGACATAGACTGCCGCCGCGTGAAGCCCAGCGCCGCCAGATCGAGCTTGTCGGCGTGCACCGCCGTCACCTCGATGTGGTAGCCGATCATGTTGTTGTGCCGGATTTTCAGCGAGGGCACGCCGCTCGCGGCCCGGTACTTGGCTTCGAGGCCGGCCACCGTCTTGCGGCTGTCGTCGCGCAGCGTGCGCTGTTCGTCGAGCTCGGGCCGGTAGCCCTGGCGCACGAAGCCGCCGTCGCGCACCAGCAATGGCGGCTCGTCGGCCAGTGCCTCGGCGAGCGCCGCGACGGTGTCGCGATGGCCGGTGCAGCACAGGACGATCTCGGCGAGCGGCGCCGGCGGCGGCAACAGGGCCTCTGGCTCGCCGCGCAACGTCTCCGCCAGAGTCTCGCCCAGATCGAGGCCGTCGCGCAGCGCGGCCAGGTCGCGCGGGCCACCGCGTCCGACCGACAGGCGTTGCAGGGCGCGTTCGATGTCCGGCATGCGCCGCAGCGCCTCGCGCACCCGCTCGCGCACGGCGGGCCGCTCGAGGAAGAGCTGCACCAGGTCGAGCCGGCGCTCGATGGCGGCGCGGTCGGTGAGCGGCGCGGCCAGACGCTCGGCCAGCAGGCGCGCACCCGGGCCGGTCAGGGTCCGATCGATGGTGGCGAGCAGCGTGCCGTCGCGCCTTCCATCGAGGCTTCTGACCAGTTCGAGATTGCGCCGCGTCGCAGGATCGATCTCCATCGTGCCGTCGGCGCGTTCGCGGCGCGGCGGCGCCAGCGCCGGCCGCTTGCCGGCCTGGGTCAGCTCGACATAGTCGAGCAGAGCGCCACAGGCCGCGACCTCGGCCCGCGAGAACGAACCGAAGCTCTCCAGGGCGGCGACGTTGAAGGCGGACTGCAGGCGCTTGCGGGCATTGTCGCTGTCGAAGCGCGCCGAGGGCAGCGGCGTCAGCACCGCGTTCCAGTCCTCGAGGGCCGCCTTCAGCGACTCGCGGGCCAGCAGACGGTCGGGCAGCAGCAGCTCGCCCGGGGCGAGGCGCGCCAGCGCGGCGGCCAGCTGCTGCGGCAGCACCGGCTGGGTGGCGAAGTCGGCGGTCGACAGATCGAGCCAGGCCAGCGCCAGCTCGCCCTGGGCCTCGGCGATGGCGGCGAGATAATTGTGGCGGCGCGCGTCGAGCAGCGAATCCTCGGTGAGCGTGCCCGGCGTGATGACCCGCACCACGGCGCGCTCGACCACGGATTTGGCACCGCGCTTCTTGGCTTCGGCCGGATCTTCTATCTGCTCGCAGACTGCGACCTTGAAGCCCTGGCGGATCAGCCGCGACAGATAGGCCTCGTGGCTGTGCACCGGCACGCCGCACATCTTTATGTCTTCGCCCAGGTGCAGGCCGCGCTTGGTGAGCGCGATGTCGAGCGCGGCCGAGGCCTTGACTGCATCGTCGAAGAACAATTCGTAGAAATCGCCCATCCGGTAGAACACCAGATGATCGGGATGCTGCGCCTTGATCGCCAGATACTGGCGCATCATCGGCGTGGCATCGGCCGGTATCGTGGCGGCTGAACTGCTGTCGGGCATCTTTCCAGTATAGCCCGCCCTGCGGGATCGACCATTGCCGGCCGGAGCATTGGCTGGCACGCGCCTGTGAATCTCGCCAATATGTCCCCTCAACCGGGAGTGAAACGATGGCGAGCAAAGGCTCGGAGGCGATGGTCAGCAACGAGATGGGCGATCTCGACGGCGATTCGCTGCGCATGCACGCGGCGGGTCGGCCGGGCAAGATCGAGATCGTCGCCACCAAGCCGCTGGTGACCCAGCGCGACCTGGCGCTGGCCTATTCGCCGGGCGTCGCCGCGCCCTGCCTCGAAATCGCCCGCGACCCCTCGACCGCCTACGACTACACCGCCAAGGGCAACCTGGTGGCGGTGATCTCCAACGGCACCGCCGTGCTGGGGCTGGGCGACATCGGGGCGCTGGCCGGCAAGCCGGTGATGGAGGGCAAGGCCGTCCTGTTCAAACGCTTCGCCGACGTCGACTGCATCGACATCGAGGTCGACACCAAGGACGTCGACCAGTTCGTCAATGCCGTGCGCTACCTGGGGCCGACCTTCGGCGGCATCAACCTCGAGGACATCAAGGCACCGGAGTGCTTCATCATCGAGCAGCGCCTGCGCGAGCTGATGGACATCCCGATCTTTCACGACGACCAGCACGGCACCGCCATCGTGTCGGCGGCCGGCCTGATCAACGCCCTGCATCTCACCGGCCGCAACATCAAGGACATCAAGATGGTGGTGAACGGCGCCGGCGCCGCCTCGATCGCCTGCATCGAGCTGGTGAAGGCGATGGGCCTGCCGCACGAGAACGCCATCCTGTGCGACACCAAGGGCGTCATTTTCCAGGGCCGCACCGAGGGCATGAACCAGTGGAAGAGCGCGCATGCCGTGCGCACCAAGGCGCGCACGCTGGAGGAGGCGATGAAGGGCGCCGACGTCTTCTTCGGCCTGTCGGTCAAGGGCGCCGTGACCCAGGAAATGGTGCGATCGATGGCGGCCAAGCCGATCATCTTCGCCATGGCCAACCCCGATCCGGAGATCACGCCCGAGGACGTGAAGGCGGTGCGCGCCGACGCCATCATCGCCACCGGCCGCAGCGACTACGCCAACCAGATCAACAACGTGCTGGGCTTTCCCTACATCTTCCGCGGCGCGCTCGACGTGCGCGCCAGCACCATCAACGAGGAGATGAAGGTGGCCGCCGCCGAAGCGCTGGCCAAGCTGGCGCGCGAGGACGTGCCCGACGAGGTCGACCGCGCCTACTCCGGCCGCCGGCTGCGCTACGGTCCGGACTATGTCGTGCCGGTTCCGTTCGACCCGCGGCTGATCTCGGCGGTGTCCTCCGCCGTGGCGGAAGCCGCCATGAATTCCGGCGTGGCGCGCAAGCCCATCGTCGACATGACCGAGTACCGCCGCCAGCTCTCCGGCCGCCTCGATCCGACCAGCCACTGGCTGCAGAGCCTGTTCGACCAGGTCAAGGCCAACCCCCAGCGCATCGTGTTCGCCGAGGGCGAGGAGGAGCGGACCATCCGCGCCGCCGTGGTGTTCCGCGACAACGGCTACGGCACGCCGATCCTGATCGGCCGCGAGGAGCAGGTCCGCGAGACGATGAAGGCGCTCGGCATCAACGACGCCTCGGGCATGGAAATCCACAACGCGCGGCTCTCGACGCGCAACGCGCCCTATACCGACCTCGTCTACAAGCGCCTGCAGCGCGACGGCTACCTGCGCCGCGACGTGCAGCGCATGGTCAACCAGGGCCGCAACGTGTTCGGCGCC
>JAIETA010000085.1 GCA_019745575.1 Reyranella sp.
GTCGCCTGGAACGGCAGCGCGCCCGCCGCCCGCGCCGTGGGCTTCGCCCTGCCGTTCCTCGAGCGGGCGGCGCGGGTCACGCTCCTGGTGGCGGGCGCGGCGCCCGACGAGGTCGGCCTGCCCCACCTGCAGCGCAGCCTCGGCCGGCGCGGCATCAAGGCCGAGGTCGACCTCTCCGACCCCGGCGCCGTGTCGGGCCGCGCCCGCGGCCGGGCGCTCCTGGAGCGCGCCCAGGCGGCGGGCGCCCAGCTGCTGGTGATGGGCGCCTACGGCCATGGCGGCCTCTCGAACTTTCTGGGCCTGGGCGGCGCCACCGCCAAGGTGATCGCGGCCTGCCCGGTGCCGCTGCTGCTGGCCCACTGAACCGGATCTGGCCCAAACCGGCGGTCGGAAAATCGGCTCTCCGCACGCCGGAAAGCCAATAAAGACGGGCTTTTGGCCCACCCGATGGGCCCACTCGAAACGTGGGAGTGTTGGGCCCGGTGTTGGGCCCCGAGTTGGGCTCGCACCTGGACTCCCGGGGGTCTCCCCCGAACCTTCCGCGGCGCGCGATCGGCCGTTCCCTCGAAGCCCGATCGCGGATGCCCGATGGCGCCGGTTGGCCGGCGTCGCTGCAGGGCGGCTTGTCGTTCTGTCTGTCCACGGGTCAGGACCCGCGGCGGCTGCACCAGGCCAGGAGGCGAACCCGCGGGCGGCCGCGGGCAGGTCGTGCCGGAAACAAAGAAGGCCGGCGCGAGGTCCACGAACCGAGCGCCAGCCTGACATAAAATTAGCCTAATACCTGCGGATTCGTCAAGTTTTTCTTTCGGTATTTTTGGCCCCGTTCCGTCCCCGCGACTGCCCCCGTGACAGCGCCCCGGGCCCGGCCCTAGGGTGGGGTTTTTCCGGGAGAGTCCGCATGAAGACCGTGCAATCCATGCTCGCCGAAGCCGACGCCGCCGTGCCGCGCATTTCCCCCGACGAGGCCAAGGGCCTGCTGGGCCGCGCCGACGTGCTGTTCCTCGACGTGCGCGAGCCCGCCGAGGTGGCGGCCTCGGGCAAGGTGCCGGGCGCGCTCGCCGTGCCGCGCGGCCTCGTCGAATTCCGCGCCGATCCCACCGCGCCCACGCACGAGGCCGCCTTCGACCGCGCCAAGACCATCGTGGCCTACTGCGCCTCGGGCGGCCGCTCGGCGCTGGTCGGCAAGGTGCTGAAGGACATGGGCTACGCCAACGTGCGCAACCTCGGCGGCTTCAAGGGCTGGCTGGATGCCGGTGGCGCGGTGGAGAAGGGGTGAGGGGTCTTCTCCCCTTGCGAAACTCGCGAAGTCGGTTCTCGCTCCTGAGAACACCTAGATCAGCAACTGCCGAACCGATGGAAACAAGCGATGCGATTGGCCTTCGAGAGTTGGCAACGCTGGAGTGATCGCGCGAGCCGGCCTACATGCCGGAATCCAGGGATATACGCGCTGGCCTTCTCGGACGCCGATTTGACCGATGCGGCGTTTACCGTCTTGGAAGGCATTGTCTATTTCGGAATGACCAACGGGACCCTTGAAGACCGCTTGGACAATTTCCATAAGACCGTGACGCTTTCAAAATGCCAACACGGCGGTGCCGACCGCTTTCTGTTCAAGCATCGCGTATTCAGCGACGTGGTTGAACGCCTGTATCTGGCGCAGTGGCCATTCGATGTTTTCTCGGCTGCTACTGCTGCTGATAAGTTGCGACTGAAAGGCCGCGTTCTTCAAGCCGAGTACGAGTGCTTTGCTGCGTATGTTGAGAAGTTCGAACAGTTGCCAGAGTTCAATCGGTCCAGCAGCCAGAAGTACACCGCAAAGGTCAAGAACTTCTAACCTGAGGCCGTGATAGCAATAGGGCAGCGTAGTGCCGTTTAGCACGAACTGCGCTGCGTTGCCGCTGGCGGCGGCACCGTCAAACGTCTGCAGCCACCAGTTTCAGGCGATGCCGCGGCTCAGCCAGCATCTCGTGGCTGAGCCCGACGGCGAGCGCGCGCTGACGCGGATCGGCCGGCAGCATCGCGGGCTCCGGCGCCAGCCGCTCGGCCAGCAGCAGGATGTCGAGCCAGCGGTTGAGCGGCTTTTCATCCTGCCAGGCGACGAAGGGCGCGCTGTTCTGGCCCGACCAGGCCGCGGTCTCCGCGTTCGCAACCCTCACGTCCAGCGGGGCGGCGACATAGGGGAGGCGCGATCGCCTTGGCCGCCTGCGACCAGGGACTCGGCACGCCGCGCACCAGGACGAGGCCGGGGCGGGCGATGATGTCGGTGGGGAAAGGTAGGTGAGCAAGGGGGCTCCTGTGATTTTCACTGCATGGCAGGCAGCATCTCATCAAGAGTGCGGGACTCGGAGCTTAGGAAGATCGCCACATATTGTTTTCCAAACTCCAGAAAGACTACATTTAGAGAAAGTTTACTCACCGTAAAAATTGTTGACACGCGTTGGCGGTGGTGTAAATTCCAACCACTCTGAAGTCATGGAGGTATTCGCCACACTTTGGGTTGTTCGTTTTTGGACAACTCGCGGAAGGCTGGTTTGCCTTCTACCCGCTTCGCAGGAACCGCCCGCAGTATGGGGGTCCCGGCGTGCGCGGCGCGGCCGGCGAGAGGCCGCGCCGGGGAAAGCTGTAAACGCGCTGTCCTCCAATTCCGTTGAGGCGAGAGACATTGGCAATTCCGCCAGTGTCTTCGACGGAAGAGGGCCACATGGCTACAGGTCAGACTTCAGACCGGCAGCGTGGGCGCAATTCCCAGAAGTGGATCAAGAAGTTGTTTCGGCAGCTTCGGAGGCCACGGACGGCTTGGCTCTTCGTGAGCATCGGCAAGTTGATTGTCGAGATTGCGAAGATGTTTAAGGACTGAAGGTCGGGTTGAGCTCCAGCTTTATTGCCCCTTTTTCCGGCACCAGGAATTTTGATGCTACACAACGCACTAAGGCTGCTGCGAAAATTTCACGACAAATCGCAAACCGATATGGCGGTGGCGCTAGGCGTTTCGAAGTCTTGGATTTCTCAAATCGAGGCTGGAAATCGACGCCCAACACTTGAGTTGCTTGAGAAGTACGCTGCGGTCTTCGAGGTACCCACGTCTTCTATTTTGTTTTTCGCAGAGCATCTTAAAGACAATAGCTTTTCCGAGCGTGTACGTGTGAGCGTGGCCTCAAAAGTTTTGCATGCGATGGATTTCATCGACGCGCGGGCCGGCCGAAGCGATGAATAGTAGCTCAGCGAAATATCCGCTACATCAATGTGCTCTCTACAAAGTGCAGAGTAAGCGGAAGCTGGCGGCACTACTGTTTACGTCAGAGAGGGCGCTACAGGGTTTGGCGCGGCTTGGAAGCGCAGGGTATCGTACCTGGACGCTCATCACAGCTAGTAGCTCTGCACAGAGATTATGACTCTTTGGCTGGGTCTGGATAGGCCCGCAGTAGTTTGATGCGAGCGCGCC
>JAIETA010000190.1 GCA_019745575.1 Reyranella sp.
CGTGGTTCGTCAATCCGCTGACCGCGCTCGGCATGACCGAGACCATGAAGCGCGAGGGCCACAAGGCGCTGGTCCACACCGCCGCCGCCTCCAACCTCGGCCAGATGCTGAACAAGATTTGTAACGAGGACGGCATCGGCCTGGTCAACATCGTGCGCAGCGCCGAACAGGCCAAGATCCTGAAAGGCATCGGCGCCAAGCACGTCGTCGATTCGAGTGCGGCGAGCTTCACCGCCGATCTCACACAGGCGCTGGTCGAGACCGGCGCCACCATCGCCTTCGACGCGATCGGCGGCGGCAAGCTCGCCAGCCAGATCCTGGGCTGCATGGAAGCCGCGATCAACAAGACCGCCACGACCTACAACCGCTACGGCTCCAGCGTGCACAAGCAGGTCTACATCTACGGCGGCCTCAACACCGGGCCGACCGAGCTGGTGCGCAGCTACGGCATGGCGTGGGGCGTCGGCGGCTGGCTGCTGACGCCGTTCCTGCAGAAGATCGGCCGGGCCGACCAGCAGCGCCTGCGCGAGCGCGTCGTCAATTCGCTAAAAACGACGTTCGCCAGCCACTACACCAAGGTGGTCTCGCTGCAAGAGGCGCTCGACCTGAAAAACATCGCCGCCTACGCCAAGCGCGCGACGGGCGAGAAGTTCTTGATCGATCCGGGCAAGGGCTGAGACACCTCCTCCCTGCGAAGCGGGGAGGTGCCCGCGTCTTAGCGGGCGGAGGGGTCGGAGGCACCGGTCGTGGAGCTTCTGACCCCTCCGTCGGCGTAAGACGCCGACACCTCCCCTCGATGACGAGGGGAGGAGAAGAGAGTCGACGCTAACGTCCTGCGGCAACCTCTGCCGCATCGTGCGCGTAGAGCCAGGCCATGGCATCGGGCGAGCGGTCGCCGGAGGCGGCCATGGCGGCGTCGCGCTTCTCCTGGTCCGGCCCGTCAGCTAGGTGGAAACGCGTACGGTTGGCGGCACTCGCCTCCTGCAGGCGCGTGGCACGCGGCTTGCGGATTTCCTCGTAGCGCCGCAGCGCGCCCGGCACGTCGTCGGGCATCGCCGCGAGCAGGGCCGCCAGCGCCGCGCCGTCCTCGATCGCCTGCGCCGCGCCCTGCGCCATCATGGGCAGCATGGGATGGCAGGCATCGCCCAGCAGCGCCACCCTGCCCGTGGTCCACGCCGGCAGCGGCGCGCGGTCGTGCAGCGCCCAGATGAAGGTTTCGGGAAAGGCCCTGATCAGGCCGCGCACCGTCGGGTGCCAGCCCTCGTAGCGGGCCAGCACGTCGGCCACGTCGCCCCGGTCGGTCCACGACTCGCCCGTCCAGGCACCGCGCTCGACGATGCAGACCACGTTCATCAGGCGGCCGGCCGAAACCCAGTAATGCACGCAATGAGCGCCCGGCCCCATCCAGTTGTGCGAGGCCACTTCTATGTCGAGAGGCGCGATGCGGTCGGCCGGCACCAGGCCGCGCCAGGCGATGCAGCCGGTGAAGCGCGGCTTCTCGGGCCCGAAGGCGAGCGCCCTCACCTTCGAATGGATGCCGTCGGCGCCGATCAGCAGGTCGGCCTCGGCCGTCCCGCCGTTGGCGAAGCGCGCCACGACCCGCGCGCCCTTCTCGTCGAGGCCGACGAGCCGGTGACCGGCATGGGCGCGCCCGGCCGGCAGCGCGCGGGCCAGCAGGGCGGCGAGATCGCCGCGATGGAAGTGATAGTAGGGCGCGCCGAACCGCGCCTCGATCTCGGGACCGAGCGGCGCGCGCTGGAGCGTGCGGCCGTCGTCCCAGCGCCGCTGGTGGACGCCGAGCGGCCGCACGCCCCATCGGTCCATCGCCGGCCCGAGGCCGAGGCGATGCAGCAGGCGCGAGGCGTTGGGGCTGATTTGTATGCCGGCGCCGATCTCGCCGAACCGTTCGGCCTGCTCGTAGACTGTTACGTCGCAGCCGACCCTCAAGAGCGCCAGCGCCGCGGCAAGCCCGCCGATGCCGCCGCCGATGACGGCCACGCTTGGTGCCACGATCCACCCCTCCCCTGCGGCCAGTTAGGCCGGCGGCGTCGGTGGCGTCAACGGCGCGGCTACCGGTTGAAGTGAAGCATATAGACACCAATGAGCGCGCAAGATGCGCGCGGTCCAGGAGACTCATGATCTTCCGGACCGCGCGCGTCCCGCGCGCTCATCATTTCATCCACCACAAAGCGCCTTCCGCCAGAGCCGATCCTCTATCTCCTGCCCGGCCGGATGCGGAAGCAGGTGCGGGCGGGGATCCACTCGCGGCCGGTCACTTGTTCCGGCCGCTTGCCGTCCAGCACCTGGCGCACGTCGGCCAGTACCTCGGCGCGCTTGCGGTAGTACTGGTGGCCGGCATCGGTGAGCGAACGGGTGTCGGAGACCTCGCTGCAGTCGACCAGCGAGACCTTCTGCGGCAGCGCGGTCAGCGTGCGCGGACCGGTCGAGCCCAGACGGTCGGGATTGCCCTTGCTCTTGTCGCTGATGGTGAGCGCCCGGTCGTTGCCGGCGAAGTAGACATGGACGGTCTCGGCGAGCTCGGGCAGGCGGGCGAGCTTGCTTTCATGCTCGAAGGCGTCGTTGTCCTCGTCGGCCGCCATCAGAAAGATGTTCTTGAACAGGCGCGGCAGCGGCCGGCCGCCGTGGTTCGACAACAGCGCCTGCAGGGCGTTGCGCAGCGCGTAGTTGCCCATGGAATGGGCGACGAGGTGGATGTCGGCCTTGCACCAGTCGGCGCGCTTGAGCTGGCCCAGATAGTCCATCAGGCGTTCCAGCGAACGGGCAATCGCCTTGGCCGAGGAGCGCGCATCGTCGCGGTCGGACGCATAGTCGAGCCATGGCGTCATGGTGCCGTTGGCCGGCCAGGAGAACACGGCGGTCTCGAGCGGCGTGGAGGCCGTGCCCCATTGCGTCTTGAGTTCGGCCGCGTTCGACAGCGCCTCCGGGAAGGTGCAGGCGTAGCCGTGCAGGAGCAGCAGCAGATCGGCGTCGTTCTCGATCAGGCGCAGCCGCAGCCCCTCGAACACCTGCTCGCTGCCCAGCACCCGGTGCGCGTCGTCGGGGTCCGTGCCGGGATCGGGAATCTGCTCGGGCGCGACGCGCAGCTCGGCGACGTCGAAGGCCGGCGCGGATTTCCGGCCCTTGACCATCTCGGCCGCGCCGTAGCGCAGCCAGACCGGCGACTTCGCGTTGAGCTGGTCGGTGAAGTCGACGACCTCGCCGTTCTCGACCTTCTCCTGGCGATTGGTGGCGAAGTGAACCGTCGTCTTTGCCATGCCGCTCCTCCCCGGGGTCCGGAGCGGCAACCATAGGCCGGTTGGTCAACGCCGTGCCACCGGCCGGCGATGCGCCGACGCATATCTGGCCATGAATCCAAGAGCGAGCCGGAGGCTCGCGGTCCGGAAGATCATGAGTCTTGTGGACCGCGTATGTGGACGGCCCCCTGTTTGCAAG
>JAIETA010000222.1 GCA_019745575.1 Reyranella sp.
ACTCGGCGAGCACGCTCTTGCGGTTGAAGTCGCCGCGGAACATGCCGCCGATCTGCGGCACCGTGACGTGGCTCTCGTCGCAGATCAGCAGCGAGTCCTGCGGGAAGTATTCGAACAGCGTCGGTGGCGGCTCGCCCGGCTTGCGGCCGGTGAGATAGCGCGAATAGTTTTCGATGCCGGCGCAGGCGCCCGTCGTCTCCATCATCTCGATGTCGAAATTGGTGCGCTGTTCGAGCCGCTGCGCTTCGAGCAGGCGGCCGGCGCGGTTGAATTCCTCGAGCCGCTGCTTCAGGTCGGTCTTGATCTGCTGGATGGCCGCCTGCATCGTCGGCCGTGGCGTCACGTAGTGGCTGTTGGCGTAGACCACGATGTCGGACAGCGTCGCCGTCTTCTCGCCGGTCAGCGGGTCGAACTCGACGATCGACTCGATCTCGTCGCCGAACAGTTCGATGCGCCAGGCCTTGTCCTCGTAGTGGGCGGGGAACAGGTCGACGGTGTCGCCGCGGACGCGGAAGGTGCCGCGCTGGAAGGCGTTGTCGTTGCGCTTGTACTGCTGCTCGACGAAGCGGCGCAGCAGGGAGGAACGATCGATCTTCTCGCCCTTGGTCAGGCGGAAGGTCATGGTCTGGTAGTTCTCCAGCGGGCCGATGCCGTAGATGCAGGAGACCGACGCCACGATGATCACGTCGTCGCGCTCCATCAGGGCGCGCGTGGCGGCGTGGCGCATGCGGTCGATCTGCTCGTTGATCGACGAATCCTTCTCGATGTACGTGTCCGAGCGCGGCACGTAGGCTTCGGGCTGGTAGTAGTCGTAGTACGACACGAAGTATTCGACGGCGTTCTCCGGGAAGAACGTCTTCATCTCGCTCCATAGCTGGGCCGCCAGGGTCTTGTTGGGCGCCAGCACGAGCGCCGGCCGGCCGGCCGTGGCGATCACGTTGGCGATCGAGAACGTCTTGCCCGAGCCGGTGACGCCCAGCAGCACCTGGTCGCGCTCGCCGCCGGCCACGCCGTCGCGCAGCTGGCGGATCGCCTCCGGCTGATCGCCGGCCGGCGTGTAGTCGGAGACCAGCTTGAACGGCTTGCCGCCGACCGACTCGGGCCGCCGCTGGATGTACGGCATCAGCAGCGGCACGGTCGCGACGGCGAGATTCTTTGCGGGCATGACCCACATTATATGATGCGCCACGGGTGTGCCGGCAATGCTAGCGTCGGCCGCCGCCATGCCCGACCTGTTGGCTCTTTCCTTCCTGATTTCCGCCGCGGTCGCCTGCGTTGCCGGCATGGTGCGGGGCTTCGCCGGTTTCGGCGCGGCGATGATCATGACGCCGGTGTTTTCGGCCCTCCATGGGCCAGCCGTAGGCATCGCGCTGTGCCTGCTGCTCGAGATCGCCGTCGCCCTGCCCCTGCTGCCGGCGGTGGTGCGACTGGTCGACTGGAAGCGGATCGGCCTGCTGCTGCTGGCGGCGGTTGCGTGCGTGCCGGCCGGCACTTTCGTGCTGACGCTCACCGAGCCCGAGCCGATGCGCTGGGCCATCTCGGCCATCATCCTGGCAGCGGTGGCGCTGCTGGCGAGCGGCTGGCGGTATCCGGGCCGGCCACGCCCGGCGGCGACGCTGGCGGCCGGCGGGATCAGCGGTTTCCTCAACGGCCTGTCGGGGATGGCCGGACCGCCGATCGCCTTCTATTACCTCGCCGGCCAGGAGACGGCGGCGCACGTGCGCGCCAACCTCACGACCTATTTCGTCTTCGTCGACCTGGCGGCGATCGCGGTGTTTGCGTCGCGTGGCCTGGTCGGCTGGAACACAGGCTTGCAGGGCCTTTTCCTCGCGCCGGCCGTCATGTTGGGTGGCGTGCTGGGCGAACGGCTGTTTCCGTTGGCCAGCGAGCGGTTCTACCGCCGTCTGGCACTTTGTTTGCTGGTCGGCGTGGCGGTCGGTTCGTTGATGCTATAAGGCTCGGCATGAAGATCTGGCAAAGCATTGTCGAAGGGGTGAACAGCCTCGGCATCGCCGAGCTGCTGGGGCTGTCCTCGAGTCCGCCGGACGACGGCGAACACCCCGGCCTGCGCGAGATCGGCTTCACCATCGGCGTGATCGCGCTCGGCGCCAAGATGGCGCGTGTCGACGGCGATGTTTCGGAGGCCGAGGTCGAAGCCTTCCGGCAATTCTTCCAGGTGCCGCCGGGCGAGGAGAAGAACGTCGAACGCTTCTTCAACCTCGCCAAACGCGATGCCGCCGGCTTCGAAACCTACGCCCGGCAGGTCGCGGCCCTGTTCCCCGACGCGCCGGAGATCCTCGAAGGCGTGATCGAGGGCCTGTTCGACATCGCCCAGGCGCACGGCCCCATCGACGCGGCGGAAGCCGACTATCTTGCCCAGGTGGCGCGCATCTTCGGCCTCGACAGCGCCCGCTTTGAGCGCGCCAAGGCGGCGGCGCTCGGCGTCGTCGAGTGCGAGGCCTGCGTCATCCTCGGCATCGACCCGCTGGCGACCGACGAGCAGATCCGTGAGGCCTGGCTGCGGCTGGTGCGCGCCAACCATCCGGACCGGCTGATCGCCCAGGGCCTGCCCGAAGAAGCGATCGCCATGGCCAACCGCAAGCTCGGCGTCATCAACGCCGCCTACGACCGCCTGCGGCGCGAGCGCGGCCTGGTGGCCGCCTGACCGGGCCGTCTCGCCCGTGAGCGTGGTCGACCTGCCGTCGCCCAACCACGCGCCACGGCCGGAAGGCCTGGCAGTGGATGTGCTGGTGCTGCACTACACCGAACTGCCGCTGCAGGAGTCGCTCGACATTCTCCGCGACGCCGCGCGCGAGCTGCGCGTCAGCGCGCACTATGTTCTGGCCGAGGACGGCACGACCTACCGGCTGGTGCCGGAGGATCGCGTCGCCTGGCATGCCGGCCGGTCGTACTGGCGCGGCCGGGAGGCGCTCAACGCCACGTCGATCGGCGTCGAGATCGTCAACCTGCATGGCGACCGCCACGACTACCCGCCGCGCCAGATCGCGGCGCTGATCGATCTCTGCCGCGGCATCATGGGACGCCATCCGGCGATCGTCGCGCGCAACGTCGTCGGGCACTCCGACATCGCGCCCAAGCGCAAGATCGACCCCGGCCTGCGCTTTCCGTGGCGGACGCTGGCGCCGGCCGGCCTCGGGCTTTGGCCGCGACGCGGCGCCGTGCCGGTCGCCGGCGAGATCGAGGCGGCGCTGCAGCGCTTCGGCTATCCGCCGGCCGTCGACGTCGCGCCGGCCGACATCGTGATGGCCTTTCAGCGACGCTATCGGCCGGACCGCGTCGACGGGGTCGCCGATCCAGAGACGCGCGCCCTGCTGGCCGACCTGCTTGACCAGGTCGGGGGAGCGCCCTAGCTAGGGCCGTGGGTCAGACGGCTGGATGGCCGCGCTGTCGCGGGCAACCGCGGCGGTGAGGAAAGTCCGGGCTCCACGGAGACACGGTGCCGGATAACGTCCGGCGGGGGCGACCCCAGGGAAAGTGCCAC
>JAIETA010000291.1 GCA_019745575.1 Reyranella sp.
CGGCTGACGTCGGGCGGCGGCTCGCTCTCGGCGGCGCCGGGCCAGCGCCGCAGCAGGCGGGCCCGCGTCGCGGCCGCCGTAGCCTCGGGCAGTTGCAGTCCGGCGATGCCGCGCGTGCTCCAGGCGATGGCGCAGGCGCCGATGGCTGAGTCGAAAAGGGCGAAACCTTGGACGGTCATGGCGGCACGGTCTCTCTAACTGGTTAACCCGTCAAGTACTCGGCTGTCATCAAACTGGCACTTGGCGTGGATAAAGTAGCGACGTCGAGTAAAGCCGGAGCAGCGTGGTTGGCCTATCCGCGGGACGAGAGCAATGTCCGCCTGAAAAAGGCCGTACGCCGCCATCGCGTCCTGTCCCGCGAGGGACTCCTGGAGCATGTCTTCGAGCGGCTGTTCCGAGGTCTGGTCTACACCCAGATCTGGGAAGATCCGGAGGTCGACCTCGAGGCCCTGGCGCTCGGTCCCGACAGCCACGTCGTGGCCATCGCCTCGGGCGGCTGCAATGTGCTCTCCTATCTCACCGCCGATCCGGCGCGCATCACCGCCGTCGACCTCAGCCAGGCCCATGTGGCGCTCAACCGGCTGAAGCTGGTGGCGGCCATCCGCCTGCCGTCGTGGGAGGTCTTTTACCGCTTCTTCGGCGCCGCCGACGACGAGGCCAATGTCGCGGTCTACGATCGCCTGATCGCCCCCCATCTCGACCCCGAGAGCCGGGCCTACTGGCAGGGGCGCAGCCCGCAGCAGCTCGGCCGGCGGCGTATTTCCATCTTCGCCCGCAACGCCTATCGCCACGGCGTGCTGGGCCGCTTCATCGGCCTGGCCCACGCCGCCGCGCGCCTCCACGGCGTCGACCTGCGCGACCTGCTGAGCGCGCGCAGCCTGGCCGAGCAGCGCGCGTTCTTCGAGACGGCGCTGTCGCCGCTGTTCGACCGGCCGGCGGTGCGCTGGGCGACCGGCAACCGGCTGTCGCTCTACGGTCTCGGCATCCCGCCGGCGCAGTACGAGGCGTTGGCGGGCGGTCGTGGCATGAGCGCGGTACTGCGCGAGAGGGTCGAGCGCCTGGCCTGCGGCTTCAGCCTGGCCGACAACTACTTCGCCTGGCAGGCGTTCGGCCGCGGCTATGGCGGCGGCAGTACGGGGCCGCTGCCGCCCTACCTGCGACGCGACCGTTTCGAGCTCATCCGTGCCCGCGCCGACCGGGTCGAGGTGATGAACCGCTCGGTGACCGAATATCTCGGCAGCTGCCCTGCCGCCTCGCGCGACCGCTATGTGCTGCTCGATGCCCAGGACTGGATGACCGACGAGCAGCTGAACGCGCTGTGGCGGGAGATCACGCGCACGGCCCGGCCGGAGGCGCGGGTCATCTTCCGGACCGCGGCCGAGCCGTCGCTGCTGGAAGGCCGCGTCGATCCGGCGCTGCTCGGGCAGTGGCGCTACGAGGCGGCGGCCTCGCGGGCCTTCGCCGCGCGCGATCGCTCGGCGATCTACGGCGGTTTTCACCTCTACGTGCGGGCGGGCTGAGCGGTGGGCGACTCCGTCGCCACCTCCGAGTTGATGGACCGCATCTACCGCAACCAGCGCCATCTCTATGACGGCACCCGCAAGTACTACCTGCTGGGCCGCGACCGGCTGATCGAGCGCCTGGCGCCGCCGGTGGGCGGCCGGGTTCTCGAGATCGGCTGTGGCACGGCGCGCAACCTCGTGCTGGCGGCGCGGGCCTGGCCGCAGGCCGCATTCTTCGGCATCGACATCTCGTCGGCGATGCTGGAGACGGCAGGCGCCAGGGTGGCGCGCGAGCAGCTGTCGCCGCGCATTCAGCTGGCGCATGCCGACGCCACCCGGTTCGATCCCGCCGTGCTGTTCGGCGTGCCGGGCTTCTCGCGCGTGTTCCTGTCCTACAGCCTGTCGATGATCCCCGACTGGCGTGCCGCGCTGGCGCAGGCGGTGGCGTGGGTGCACCCGGGCGGCGAGCTGCACATCGTCGATTTCGGCGGCCAGGAGGCCTTGCCCGGCTGGTTCCGCCGCGCCCTGCGCACCTGGCTGACCCGGTTCCATGTCGAGCCGCGCGACGGGCTCGAGCGCGCGCTCGCGTCGCTGGGCGAGACGGCCGGGACGCTGCGGGCGTTCGAGCGGCCCTATCGCGGCTATGCCCAGTATGCGGTGTTCCGCCGGGCTTGACAGGATGAGAGCTTATTGATAGGAAACAGCCGACCGATTTGGGAGACAAGCCTTTCTGTGCCCGTCCTTTGTCAGTTCGTCATCGATCGTGTTGCCGCCGGGATCGGCGCGACCTCCCGATGGGCGGGAGGCGAACTTTGAAAATGTCCCCTTCCGAGGGACATGTCGGCCATGTCCCGGGCGACGAAAAACGCCGGTGGATCAATCGGCTGGCGACCGGCGGCGGGAGGGGGCGGCACGCGCCTTAGCGCCCCGGAAAATGTCCCATCGCGACATGTCCCGCAGCGGCATGTCCCACGCCCCATCCGGCCGCGGGCCGCATAGCGCCTCTGCCCGCAGGACATTGGCAAGCCGGCGCGGGCGGTGCTACCCCGGCGGCACCGAATGAACGGGGGAGTACCCAAGATGACAGAGGCCTTTATCTGTGACGCCATCCGCACCCCGGTCGGCCGCTACAATGGCGGTCTGGGCGCCCTGCGGGTCGATGACCTGGCCGCCCATCCGATCAAGGCGCTGATGCAGCGCAACGCCGGCGTCGACTGGGGCGCCGTCGACGACGTGATCTACGGCTGCGTCAACCAGGCGGGCGAGGACAACCGCAACGTGGCGCGCATGGCGGGCCTGCTGGCCGGCCTGCCGGTCGAGGTGGCGGGCGCCACGGTCAACCGTCTGTGCGGCTCGGGTCTCGAGGCCGCCGGCCACGCCGCCCGTGCCGTGAAGCTGGGTGAGGCCGACCTGATGATCGCCGGCGGCGTCGAAGGCATGACCCGCTCGCCCTACGTCATGGGCAAACCCGAGAGCGCCTTCGACCGTTCGATGAAGCTCGAGGACACGGTGCTGGGCTGGCGCTTCGTCAATCCCCGCATGAAGGCGGCCTACGGCGTCGACCCGATGGGCCAGACCGCCGAGAACGTCGCCACCGAACACCAGATCAGCCGCACCGACCAGGACGCCTTCGCCTACCGCAGCCAGCGCCGCTGCAAGGCGGCCCAGGAGCGCCGCTTCTTCGACAAGGAAATCGTCAAGGTCTGCGTCAAGAAGGGCAAGGCCGAGATCGTCGTCGAGCGCGACGAGCATCCGCGCGGCGACACCACGATGGAGACGCTGGCCAAGCTGCCAGCGGCCTTCCGCGACGGCGGCTCGGTGACGGCCGGCAACTCGTCCGGCCTGAACGACGGCGCCTGCGCCATGATCATCGCCTCGGAGGCGGCGGCGCGGGCCAACGGGCTGACGCCGCGGGCCCGCATCCTGGGCGCCGTGTCGGCCGGCGTGCCGCCGCGCGTCATGGGCATCGGCCCGGTGCCGGCGACGCAGAAGCTGCTGGCCAAGCTC
>JAIETA010000183.1 GCA_019745575.1 Reyranella sp.
CGCCGCTGTTGTCGAGTTTCGCGGACGCGGCGCTGGCCGCCGCGCGGGCGGCGGCGCCCGACTATGCGCGGGCGATCCTGCTCGACGAGATCCGGGACGACTGGCGGTCGCGTGCCGAGGCGGTGGCGGCGGCCGGCGTCAACACCAACGGCCGGCGGCTGACGGCGCCGCGCGCGGTGGAGATCAAGGCGGCCGGCTACACGCTGGCGGTCTACACGGTGAACGACGGCGCCGTGGCCCGCGCCCTGGTCGGCATGGGCGTCGACTGCATCATCACCGACGCGCCCGACGTCATCCTGGCCGCTCTCGACCGCCAAGCGCCCTCAATTAATTGAAGATTGGGGGGTTGCCATCGCGGCGCAGTCTTGGTGGACTGTCATCAGATCGTAATAAATAAGACACATCGCAGTCTTCCGGCTCGTCGATACATCGAGCCGGGACTTCACAGGGAGGAATTTGGACCATGACCCGCATTCTGCTGTCTTCCGTGGCCGCTGCCGCCGTGCTGGCGAGCGCACACGGCGCCGCCGCGCAGACCGAAATCCAGCTCTGGCATGCCATGGGCGGCAACCTCGGCGAGGCGGTCAACGCCCTGATGGAGGGGTTCAACAAGTCACAGACCGAATACAAAGTGGTGCCGGTCTACAAGGGCTCCTACACCGAGACCCTGACGGCGGCGATTGCGGCCTTCCGTGCCAAGCAGGCGCCGCACATCGTGCAGGTCTTCGAGGTCGGCACCGCCAACATGATGGCCGCCAAGGGCGCGGTCTACCCGGTCTATCAGCTCATGGCCGATGCCAAGGAGCCGTTCGATCCCAAGGCCTTCATCGGCCCGGTCACCGGCTACTACTCGACGACCGACGGCAAGCTCCTGTCGATGCCGTTCAACTCCTCGACCCCGGTGCTCTACCGCAACAAGGAGCTGATGCAGAAGGCCGGGCTCGACCCGAACAAGCCGCCGACCACGTGGCCCGAGCTCGGCGAGATGGCCAAGAAGGCGGTGGCGGCCGGCGCCAAGTGCGGGTTCACGCCGCAGTGGCAGACCTGGACGATGATCGAGAATTTCGGCGCCTGGCACAATCTGCCCTACGCCACCAAGCAGAACGGCTTCGGCGGCATGGACATCGAGCTGAAGTTCAACGACCCCGCCCGCGTCAAGCACATCCAGACGCTGGCCGACTGGAGCAAGGACAAGACGTTCGTCTATGGCGGTCGTGAGGGCCGGTCGACGGCGCTGTTCAATGCCGGCGACTGCGCCTTCCACATCGCCTCGTCGGCGTCCGCGTCGGCCATCGAGAAGGCGCTGACGCCGGAGAAGGTCGGCATTTCGATGATGCCGTACTGGCCCGACGTGATCGCCAAGCCGCAGAACTCGATCATCGGCGGCGCCACGCTGTGGGTGCTGCAGGGCAAGCCGGCGGCCGAGTACAAGGGCGTCGCCAAGCTCATGACCTACCTGTCGAACGGCGAGGTCCAGGCCAAGTGGCACCAGGAGACGGGCTACGTGCCGGTCACCCTGTCGGCCGCCGAGATCACCGAGAAGGCCGGCTTCTACAAGACCAATCCGGGCCGCGACATCGCGGTCAAGGAGCTGACGCTCAACCCGCCGACGGCGAACTCGAGGGGCCTGCGCATCGGCAACTTCGTGCAGATCCGCGACATCGTCGACGGCGAGCTCGAGAACGTGTGGTCGGGCAAGAAGGACGCCAAGACCGCGCTCGACGATGCGGTGAAGGCCGGCAACGAGCAGCTCAAGCGCTTCGAAGCCGCCAACAAGTAGAGAGTTGCTGTTGCTTTCCCCCTCCGGTCCTTCGGACCACCTCCCCCGTCTGACGGGGGAGGCAGGGAGGGGGAGGGCGACGCGCTAGCTCCATGGAAAAGCGCGTCACCTTCAACGAGCGCTGGCTGCCCTACCTTCTGGTGGCGCCGCAGATCGCGATCACGCTGGTCTTCTTCTTCTGGCCGTCCGGCCAGGCGATCTGGCAGTCGGTGCTGATCGAGGACGCCTTCGGCGGCAATTCCAAGTTCGTCTACCACGATAATTTCATCCGCCTTTTCAGCGACGCCAGCTATTACGCGTCGGCGCGGCTCACCCTGGTGTTCAGCGCCCTGGTCGCCTCGATCGGGCTTGGCGTCTCGTTGCTGCTGGCGGTGATGGCCGACCGCATCATCCGCGGCGCCACCACTTACAAGACTTTCCTCGTGTGGCCCTACGCCGTGGCGCCGGCCGTCGCGGGCGTGCTGTGGGGCTTCCTGTTCAATCCCTCGGTCGGCATCGTCGCCTGGATGCTCCAGGGCATCGGCATCGAATTCAACTATGTGATCAACGGCAACCAGGCGCTGCTCCTGGTGGTCATCGCCGCGGTGTGGAACCAGATCAGCTACAATTTCCTGTTCTTTTTGGCAGGCCTGCAGTCGATCCCGAAATCGCTGATCGAGGCGGCGGCGATCGACGGCGCCGGACCCGGCCGCCGCTTCTGGGACATCGTCTTCCCGCTGCTCTCGCCCGTGGGCTTCTTCCTGCTGGTGGTCAACATCATCTATGCCTTCTTCGGCACCTTCGGTGTGGTCGATGCGCTGACCAAGGGCGGGCCAGGCCATGCCACTGACATCCTGGTGTACAAGGTCTACAACGACGGCTTCCGCGGCCAGGATCTCGGCGGTTCCTCGGCGCAGTCCGTGATCCTGATGGTCGTGGTCATCGCGCTCACCATCGTGCAGTTCCGCTTCATCGAACGCCGGGTACACTACTGATGGTCGAAAACCGGCGATTCCTGACGGTGCTCAGCCATATCATCGTGCTGCTCGGTGTGATCGTCATCGCCTTCCCGGTGTGGATGACCTTCGTCGCCTCGACGCACAGCCAGCAGACCATGCTGCAGTCGCCGATCCCGCTGCTGCCCGGGCCCTACCTGATCGAGAACTACACCCAGGTCCTGACCGAGGGCTACGGCCAGCGCTTCGGCAACAATCCGATCGCCCGCACGATGATGAACAGCCTGATCATGGCGCTCGGCATCACGATCGGGAAGATCGCGATCTCGATCATCGCGGCCTTCGCCATCGTCTACTTCCGCTTCCCGTTCCGCATGTGGTTCTTCTGGGCGATCTTCGTCACGCTCATGCTGCCGGTCGAGGTCCGCATCGTGCCGACCTACGGCGTGGTCGCCAATCTCGGCATGCTCGACTCCTACTCGGGCCTCATCATCCCGCTGATCGCCTCGGCCACCGCCACCTTCCTGTTCCGGCAGTTCTTCCTGAGCGTCCCCGACGAACTCACCGAGGCGGCCCGCGTCGACGGCGCCTCGCCGATGCGCTTCTTCTGGGACATCCTGCTGCCGATGAGCCGGACCTCGATCGCCGCACTCTTCGTCATCCAGTTCATCTACGGCTGGAACCAGTATCTCTGGCCGCTGCTGATCACCACCAAGGAGAGCTTCTACACCGTGGTCATGACGGTCTCGCGCCAGGCCAACGTGGTCGATTCGGTGCCGAGCTGGAACCTGCTGATGGCCAT
>JAIETA010000055.1 GCA_019745575.1 Reyranella sp.
GCCCAGCAGGCGCTGGGCCTCGGCGCGGCCGGCGCGGGCCGCCTCGAAGCGCTCGCGCGGCCGCGACAGGTCGATGTCGTTGGCCGACTGGGCGAAGAATTTTAGCAGGCCTTCGGTCATCACCTCGGCGGTGTATTCGCCGGCCATCGGCAGCACGTCCTTGCCGTAGACCTTCGTGCCGAGGTCGCGCTTGCGCAGGATGGCGTGGATGGCCTGCTCGATGTAGTCGGGCGCGCCCTCCTCGACGATGAGGACGGCCCGCTTGTTCCGGCAGAAGTCGGCGATCTGGTCGCCGACCAGCGGGTGGGTGACGTTCAGCACGAGCGTCGGGATCCGGCCTTCCAGTTCGAGTCGATCGAGCCCGCGCACCAGCACGTTGGTGATGCCGCCCTGCACGATGATGCCGAGATCACTGCGCTCGCCGGGCAGGAACTCGTTGAGGCCGTGCTCGACGATGAAGCGCTCGGCGGCCGGCTGGCGGACCTCGACCTTGATCTTCTCGTGGGCGTAGGTCGACGGTGGATGCGAGATGCGGTCGTAGTTGTGCGCGGCCGGGTCGGCCAGGCGATGATTGCGCGAGATCGCCGGCGGCTTGTTGTCCTTGGCGACGAATTCGCCGGTGACGTGGCAGGCGCGGATGCGCAACTCCATCATCACCGGCGTGTTGGTGGCTTCCGACAGGTCGAACGCACTCTCGGTGCAGCGCACGATCGTCGGCAGGTTGGGCCGCGGATCCATCAGCCACAGCGACGACTTCAGTGCATAGGCGTGGGCCCGCTCCTGGATGATCGAGGCGCCTTCGCCGTAATCCTCGCCGACCACGATCAACGCGCCGCCGATCACGCCGGGCGAGGCGAGGTTGGAGAGGGCATCGGCGGCGACATTGGTGCCGACGATCGACTTCCAGGTGACGCAGCCGCGGATCGGATAGTTGATCGACGCGCCCAGCAGCGCCGCCGCCGAGGATTCGTTGGTGCAGGTTTCGAGATGGACGCCGAGCTCGTCGAGCAGGTCCTGCGATTCGACCAGTACGTCGACCAGATGCGACACCGGGGCGCCCTGGTAGCCGCCGACATAGGCCACGCCCGCCTGCAGGATCGCCTTGGTGACGGCCAGGATACCCTCGCCGCGGAACACCTCGCCCTCGCCCAGCCTGAGCGCGCGCACCTCTTCAGCGAAGGAGCGCTCGGGGTTGGTGCGCTGCGCGACGGGGATTTGCGGCTGATCCAGCATGGCGGGATTATAGGGGCTAACGGCGCCGCCGACGATCCCGTTTGCCGCCTTGGATGCCGGCGGCACGGGCCTCGCGGATCAGTTCGCGGAACGGCGCCAGGAGGCGCTCGCGCACTGTCGTGTCCGTCTCGACCGCCGATAAGGCGAGAGCGACCGCCTCGAGCGTCGAGACGGCGTCCGGCCGCGCCTCCTTGCGCAGATTGCCGTAAAGCGACGGCCCATCGGGCACGACCACGAAGCGGCGGAGTTTGGTCAGCCAGGCGTTGCGCCACCACAACGCCTTGGCCTGCGCCCAGTTGCCGTCCAGCACGACCAGTCCCTTCAGACCCGCGAGCGCCATTTCCTGGTCGGGCAACGACTCGCCCTTGCGATCGACCGCGACCAGCGGTCCCTGCCCTGCCGCATGCGCCGAGCCGAGATAGAGCACGCCCCAGTCCCGAACCTCCGCCGGCTCCCCCAGCGCATGACCGAGATTGCGCCACGACAGGCCGACGGCAAGCCGGGCATGCGCGAGTGTCCGCACGAGGAGGCCGGCAGTGCCCAGCGCGTGGTCCTGCTCCTGCGGGTGCTGCAGGACCAGTACTCTCACTTTGTTGTCAACCGCCGGCACCGCATCGGACATGGGCGGACATATAGACCGTTTGCCGATAAACTGTCGCCATGAGCGTTGCCGTCATCGTCGTGCCCAGCGTCACCAAGCTCCCGCCCGAGACGGACGGCGCCGTGCTGGTCGGCGGATCGCATGGCGCGGTCTATGCCGCCTACCTCTCGGCCAAGGCCGGCGCCCGGGCCGCCATCCACAACGACGCCGGAATCGGCCGCGACGAAGCCGGCGTGAGCGGCCTCGTCTGGGCCGAGCAACACGGCATGGCGATGGCCGCCGTCGCAACGGCAAGCGCCCGCATCGGCGACGGCGCCGATATGATGCGCCGTGGCGTGATCAGCCGCGCCAATCGGCTGGCCGCCGCGTGCGGCGTCGTGCCCGGACAGACCGTGGCCGACGCTGCCGAGCGTCTCAAGGCCGCACCGTGGCCGCGCCCGCGCCCGGCGCCGCTGGCCGAAGGCCGCACCCTGTCGGGCCGCATCGTCTGCGTCGATTCGATCTCGCTGGGCGATCGCCGCGACCGCGGCCGCGTCGTGGCAAGCGGCAGCCACGGCGGCGTGCCGGCGGGCGAAACGGCGGCCGCCTTCGAGCCGGCCCTGGCCCTGTTCAACGACGCGGGCTTCGGCATCGAACAGGCCGGGGTGGCAGGGTTGGCGATCCTCGAGAAGGCCGGGATCGCCGGCGTCACGGTGGGCACCCTGACAGCGCGCATCGGCAATGGTCACTCGACCCTCATGGATGGGCTGATCTCCGAAACCAACGAAGCCGCATACCGGCTCGGCGCCCGCGTCGGCGGCTCGGCCCTTGCCTTGGCGCTCTCGGTGGCGGAAAAAGCCCCCTGACAGGTATCGGGGGAAGATCAGGGGCATGGCCGTCGTCAACGTGAAGTCGGAGATCGCCGGCAATGTGTGGAAAATCCAGACCAAGCCCGGCGACCGCGTCGAGGTCGAATCCGAGATCATGATCCTCGAATCGATGAAGATGGAAATCCCGGTGCTGTCACCCAAGGCGGGCGTCGTCAAGGAGATCAAGGTCAGCGAAGGCGAAGCGATCGGCGAAGGACAGCTCGTCGCCATCCTAGATGCGTAGCAGCGCCGTCGCGGCCGACCTGATCCGCTTGTGGGCGCCCGGCAACCTGCGCCGGTCCGCCCCCGGCATCGCGCTGTGCGCGGCCATTGCGGCCGTGGCCTTCATCGCCGACACGCGGAGCCTCCTGCGCTTCGGCGCCGTCTGGGTGCCGCCGCTCATCCTCACGCTGGTCATCGGCATGGCGCTACAGCCCCTGTCGGCGCGTCCGGTCCTGAAGCCCGGCCTCGAATTCGCCGGCCGCACGCTGCTGCGCATCGGCGTCGCCCTGCTGGGCGCCCGCCTCACCCTGGGCCAGCTCGTCGAGGGTGGCGCCCTGCCGATCCTGATCGCACTGGCCGCCGTCGCCTGCACGATCGTCTTCGGCGCCTGGGCAGCGCGGCTGTTCGGCCTCAGCCGCGATTTCGGCCTGCTGACCGGCTGCGCCACCGGCGTGTGCGGCGCAGCCGCTGCCATGGCCACCTCGGCCGTGCTGCCCAAGCACGAGAACTCCGATCGCGACCTCGCCTTCACCGTGATGGGCGTCAATTTCCTCAGCACCGTGGTGATGGTCCTCTACCCGCCGCTGCAGCAGGCGCTGGGCTTTTCCCTGTTCGAGATGGGCGTGTTCCTGGGCGGCGCCATCC
>JAIETA010000106.1 GCA_019745575.1 Reyranella sp.
CAGCCGCCGGCGCCGGAGCCGGAGCAGCGGGACAGCCGGCTGTTCGTGGCGGGCGGCGGCGCCGAGCTGATCGTGGGCGCGCTCGCCCAGGCGATCATCGCCACGCGCCTGTGCGGTGTCGGCGACGCCGACGCGCTGAGGCGTGTGGTCGCCGCGATCGACCGCCGTTACCGCTTCTGTGTCGCCCGCGATCCGGTGTGGTCGGGGCTGCTCGGCGACTTCGCCGAGCAGGAGCGCCAGTCGCTGGCCGAGGGTGCCACCCGTTCGCTCGGGACCTTCGCGCTGCGGGCCTTCGAGCGCACGCGCGGCGCCGAGGCCGAGGCCCAGGGGCAGGCCGCCTACTGCGCGGCCCTGCCGTGGAAGATGCTGGTCGATCCCGCCGCGCGGACGCCCGAGGCGCTTGCCGCCTTGAAACAGACCAATCCGACGCTCGATCTCGCGCAGGGCTTCGCCTGGTTCGACTGGATCGTCGGGCTCGGCCGCGACACGGCGTGGACCGAAGCGCCGTGCGACAAGGAATTCTGGCCGAAATTCGCGGGGCCCGCCAAGCGATGAAGATGTTCTCGAAAATCCTGATCGCCAACCGCGGCGAGATCGCCTGCCGGGTCATCAAGACGGCCCGGCGCCTCGGCATCAAGACGGTGGCGGTCTATTCCGACGCCGACCGCGGCGCGCGTCACGTCGCCATGGCCGACGAGGCGGTCCATATCGGTCCGCCGGCGGCACGCGAAAGCTATCTCGTGGCGGAGAAGATCATCGCCGCCGCGAAGCGCACCTGCGCCCAGGCGATTCATCCCGGCTACGGGTTCCTGAGCGAAAACGCGGGCTTCGCCGAGGCCTGCGAGGCGGCGGGCATCGTCTTCATCGGGCCGCCGCCCGCCTCGATCCGCGCCATGGGCTCCAAGAGCGAAGCCAAGAAGATCATGGAGAAGGCCCGCGTGCCGCTGGTGCCGGGCTACCACGGCGACGACCAGTCACCCGACCTGCTCGCGAAGGAGGCGGCGAAGATCGGCTTCCCGGTGCTGATAAAGGCGTCGGCCGGCGGCGGCGGCAAGGGCATGCGCGTGGTCGAGGCGGCGGACAAGTTCGCCGAGGCGCTGGCCGGCGCCAAGCGCGAGGCCAAGGCCGCCTTCGCCGACGACCATGTGCTGGTGGAGAAGTACCTCACGCGGCCGCGCCACATCGAAATCCAGGTCTTCGCCGACGGCCACGGCGGCTGCCTCTACCTGTTCGAGCGCGACTGCTCGATCCAGCGCCGCCACCAGAAGGTGATCGAGGAGGCGCCGGCGCCCAACATGGATCCGGCGCGGCGCCAGGCGATGGGCGAGGCGGCGGTCGCCGCCGCCCGCGCGATCGGCTACCGCGGCGCCGGTACGGTCGAGTTCATCGCCGACCAGGACGGCACGTTCTTCTTTATGGAGATGAACACGCGCCTGCAGGTCGAGCATCCAGTGACCGAGGCCATCACCGGCCAGGACCTGGTCGAGTGGCAGCTCGTCGTGGCGGCGGGCGGAAAGATGCCGCTTGCGCAGGACGAACTCCGCATCGACGGCCACGCCGTCGAAGTCCGGCTCTATGCCGAGGACCCGGCGCGCAACTTCCTGCCCTCGACCGGCACGCTGGTCCACCTAAAACTGCCGGAGGAGGGCCCGCATGTGCGCGTCGACACCGGCGTGCGCCAAGGCGACACCGTCACGCCCTTCTACGATCCGATGATCGCCAAGGTGATCGTGCACGACCGCGACCGGACCTCGGCGCTCAGGCGCATGGCGGCACTGATGGGCGAGACCGAGGTGGTGGGGGTCACCACCAATGCGGCGCTGCTCAAGGCGCTGTGTGCGCATCCGGCGTTCGTCGGCGGCGAGGTCGATACCGGCTTCATCGAACGTCACCGCGAGGCGCTGTTCGCCGCCCTCGCTCCGGCCGATGATCGCGCCTTCGCGATCGCCACGCTGGCGCGGCTGGTCGAGTGGCAGGACCGGCCGGTGCCGCCGGGCGATCCTCATTCGCCGTGGAACGAGCAGGGCGGCTTTCGGCTGCTCGACGAGGGCCATGACGAGGTGCGCTGGAAGGATGGCGAGCGCGAGGTCGCCGTCATCGCCCGCCAGCAGCGAAACGGCGGGTTGCGGCTGGAACTGCCGGGCGGCGCCCTGGACGCGCACGTGCGGCGCCAGGATGACGGGCGGCTGGCCATCGGGCTCGGCGCCGACACCTTCGTGGCCACGGTGGTGCGGCGGACGGCGCCGGACGGCGGCATCGACTACGCGCTGTTCGCCGACGGCGGCAGCCGCCGCCTGCGGCTGGTCGATCCGTTCGACGTCACGCAGTACGAGGCCGCGGCGGCGGGCGACGCGGCGGTGCGGGCGCCGCTGCCGGGCAAGATCATCGACCTGCGCGTGAAGGTGGGCGACACGGTGAGCCGCGGTCAGCCGCTGCTGGTGCTCGAAGCCATGAAGATGGAGCACATGCTGGCCGCGCCCGCCGACGGCAGGATCAAGAGCATCCGCTACGCCGTGGGCGAGCAGGTGGCCGAGGGCGCCGAGCTGGTGGAGTTCGACGCCGCGGACTGAGCCGCGTTGCGTCGCCGGGCGCGCCATGGCACGCTTTTTCCATGACGGAGGAAGCGAGCGCCGAGCCCGATTTTGTCGCCCTGCGTGTCGGTCAAAGCGTCGGACGCTATACGATCGGGTCGGTGCTCGGGCAGGGCGGCTTCGGCATCACCTATCGCGCCACGGATTCCCAATTGGGGCGTGACGTGGCGATCAAGGAATACCTGCCGGCGGCGCTCGCCATCCGTCAGGACGGCACGACGGTCGTGCCGCGCTCGAAGGGGGCGGCCGACGACTTCGCCTGGGGGCGCGACCGCTTCGTGGCCGAGGGCCGCACGCTGGCGGCGCTCCATCGCGCGCCGGGTATCGTCCGGGTGCATGACTTCCTCGAAGCCAACGGCACCGCCTATCTCGTCATGGAACTGCTGGGCGGCGAGACGCTGGAGGCGCGTCTGGCGCGCCAGGGCACGCTCGACGCCGCAGCGATCGACCGGATCGTGCAGCCGCTGCTCGACGGGCTGGAGCAGGTCCATGCCGCCGGTTTCCTGCACCGCGACATCAAGCCGGCGAACATCCTGCTCGACGGCGAGGGCCGGCCGACCCTGATCGACTTCGGCGCGTCGCGGGCGGCCGTCGCCGGTCGCTCGCAGGCGATGACGGCAATCTTCACCCCCGGTTACGCCGCCGTCGAGCAGTTCACCGCGGCGACGCAGGGCCCGTGGACCGACATCTACGGCCTCGCCGCCACGCTCCATCATGCCGTCGCGGGCCAGGTGCCGCCCAACTCGGTCGACCGCGTGCTCGACGACACCTATGTGCCGCTGGCGGCGACGCGCCGGGACTATCCGCCCGGGCTGCTGGCCGGCATCGACGCGGGCCTCGCGATCCGCTCCGCCGACCGGCCGCAGTCGATCGCGGCGTGGCGGCCGGTGCTGGCGCAGCAGGCGGTCGGCGCCACTGTCGTCATGCGTGGCGCCCCGACCGGTGCCGCCCCGACCGGTGCTGCCACGCCGACGGCGGCACC
>JAIETA010000229.1 GCA_019745575.1 Reyranella sp.
CGGGTCCAGCGACGGGCGGCTGTTGCTGCAGCCGCCCGTTTGCGCATTCTGGACCATCTCAAAGACACAAGGGGTCATGAGCCTCGCTTGGGGCCTCCGACCCCTCCGTCGGCCGATGCGGCCGACACCTCCCCAGCGAAGCTGGGGAGGGGAAATTAGATTCAGTCAATTTCGGAACGACACCAGGACACCGCTTGGACGAAGGTCCGACTTCGCCCTACTCTTCCCGCCATGTCTGCCTACCGACACATCACCGTCTCGCCGCTCGCGGGCGCCCTCGGGGCCGAGATCGGCGGCGTCGACATCGCCGCCGGCCTCGACGACGCCACGGTGGCCGAGATCCGCCGCGCCCTGCTCGAGCATCTGGTGATCTTCTTCCGCGACCAGCGGCTCGACGACGCCAGCCACAAGGCGTTCTCGCGCCGCTTCGGCCGGCTCTTCGTCCATCCCAATTTCGACCTCGGCCAGGCCGACCCCGAGATCGTGCGGCTGGTCCGCCAGCCCGGCGACACGCGCATCGTCGGCGAGGAATGGCACACCGACACCACCATGATGCCGGCCCCGCCGATGGGCGCCATCCTCTATGCCCTCGACGTGCCGCCCTATGGCGGCGACACGCTGTTCGCCAACCAGTACCTCGCCTTCGAGACGCTGTCGGACGGCATGAAGGCCATGCTGACGGGCCTGCGCGCGGTCCACAGCGACATCCGCGTCGCCGGCCCGCAGGCCGGGCTGAACGCCCGCCGCTCCAGCCGGGTGCGCGAGGATGCGAACTGGCGGCCGACCGAGAGCGTCCATCCGGTGGTGCGCACCCACCCCGAGACCGGTCGCCGCTGCCTGTTCGTCAACCACTCCTACACCTGCCGCTTCGACGGCATGACCGAGCGCGAGAGCCGGCCGCTGCTCGACTTCCTGCTGGAGCACGGCCACCGGCCGGAGTTCACCTGCCGCTTCCGCTGGGCCGCGGGCTCGATCGCCTTCTGGGACAACCGCTGCACCAAGCACCTCGCCATCCATGACGCGGGCCCGTTCCCGCGCCGCATGCAGCGCACGCAGATCGCCGGCGATCCGGTGGTGTGAGCTGCCGCCCGTCGTGGCGCCGCGTGGGTAACGCGGCTGACACAAAGGGTCTGTATTGTCGCCTGCCGTGACTCCGTTCGTGCCCTGATCTCGAGCCTTCGGCTGCCGCGAATGTCCGTCCTGTCGGAACGTTTTAGGCGGTACGACGCCATCGTCGGGCGCAACGGCTCGACACTGTGCTGCGCCCTGTTCGTCCTGGTGGTCCTGCTCGCTGCCGCCGTCGAACGAAGCGCGGCTCTCGCGGTCTGGCTGCTCGGCTTCTGGCACTACTATCTCTACTGGCTCGCCTTCGCCTTCGGCGCGATCCCGTTAAATGTCTTCAAGCGCGATGCCGTTGCCATGAAGACCGTCTCGGTCGCGGCCATGGCCGCGGTCTATCTCGCGGCACCGCTCGACCCCGTCTCGCTCGCCGTCATTGCCGGCGGCATCCTGCTGAACGTCCGCGCCGCTTCCGTCCTGGGAGTCGACCGCACCTACTACGGTCACGAGGTGGCGGGCCTTCCGCACCGGAGGATCAACGCCTTTCCCTATTCGCTGACCGCCCACCCGATGATCGTGGGCAACGTGGCGGCCTTTGGCGGGACGCTGATCAATCCGGCGTTCGCGGAGCACTGGTGGCCGCTGGCGGCCCTGCATGTCGTGCTCAACATCGGGCTGCTGGCCATGGAGCTGGCCGGCAACCGCCGCACCGTGCGGATCGGTGGCGCCCTGGTCTTCGCGGGCGTCCTGGCCGGCGCGGCCTTGGCGGTTTTGCAATCGGGTCAGGCGTCGACGCCATCGGTCGCCTGGCTGGCAGCGGCCGCTGCCATCTGCGGCTGGGCTCTCTATCGCGGCTATGCGCCGAAAGTCGAAAGGAGATCTTCATGACCAGCCTGTCGAGAGAGGCCGGCGAAAGCCCGGCGGCCAAATTGCGCGCCCAGGTGGCGCGGCGCTTTCCCGCGACGCTCGGCCGGTTCGACAATCGCGCCGACCAGATCGTGATCGACGGTCTTGTCCGATGGGTCGAAGACAGCTATCGCGACGACCTGCAGAAGCGGCCGTCCAAACATGTCTATGTCCGGCATCTGCCCGATCCGGTGATCGAGCAGATCGACCGCCTGCGCGACAGCGCCCTCATCCGCTCGCTGATCGCCCGCCAGGTGCCCGCCGACTGCGTCGTCGTGCCGATGAAGCACACCGACGAACTCTACGTCTCCCACTACAACAAGGACCGCGGCGGCGACCAGGGCCTGTTCGACAAGCACTACGACGGCAACCTGCGCTTCCTGTCGGGCAGCGTGGTGGTGCGCGCCCTGATCTACCTGCTGTCCGACGCGACCTACAAGGTGGTGTTCCACGACTCCCGGGTCGAGCGGGCGTTTGCGACCTACGAGTTCGGCCTGCTCGACTTCCATCGCGAGCTGCACTGGGTCGAGGGGCAATACAATCCCGACGACCGGCAGCGCATCCTGCTGAAATGCAACTACCTGGTCACGCGCCGCGGGGCGGCGCTCGCCGGGCAGGCGGCACTCGCCGCCAATACCGGGGTGTTCTACGTCGTCAAGGCGGCGATGGAATACTCCAAGAGCCCGCGCACGCTGCCGCAGCGCGCCGTCGGGCTGCTGTGCAATCTCTTCCGCCGGCTGAACAACATCCACCCCCTGGTGCCGCTGGCGCTGATCGCCGCCCTCGTCGCCGCGATCGGCGGGGGGATCGCCGCCGCGATCGGCGGGGGGATCGAGGGCCTGCTGGGCTGAAGCGCCGTCCGTCCTGCCGCAGGCGGCCGGACGGACGGCGGATCGGCAAGGCGCGCGCTACGCCGCCTTGGCGGCCGGCGGCTGGCTTTCGATGAAGGCCAGCAGGTCGCCCACGGTGTGCAGCCGTTCGGCGGCATCGTCGGAGATTTCGATGCCGAAGGCGTCCTCGATCGCCATGACGAGCTCGACGAGGTCGAGGCTGCTGGCGCCGAGATCGGCGACGAAGTCGGCTTCCGCGACCACCCTGTCGGCGGCGATTCCCAGCACCGTGGCCGTGATCCCGCGCACGCGGGCGGCAGTGGTGGCAGCGGTCGCGGTCCGCGCGTCGGGCGCGGTCGGCTGCAGTCGGACCATTTCTCGCTCCTGTTCCTGAGACGGTGACACTCAACGTTCGCCGTCCCGGAAGATAGCACTCTTTTGCCACCCCCTTGACGGACGGATAGGATATGACTATATACGAATCCTGTTCCTGTCAAGGAGAAACCATGACCCCCGACAAAGCCCTCTACTATCTGGAAAACCTGCCCGGCGCCGCCGCCGTGCCGGCCCTCTACCGCGACATGCCGCGGCCGCAACTCGAAGCGCTGGCGCGCGAATGCGCCCGGCCGACCGGCGAGCAGCTGGCCGAGGCCGGCCTCGACCGCTGGGCGCGGCAGCCGCTCAGCATGCCGGCCTGGGCCGATAGGAAGCCGGCGCCACCGGCCCGGCCGGCCGGGACGCCGCAGGCCGGCGACCGCGACGCGACCGGGGGCGCCCAGGAGATCGTCGAACAGACCGCCGAGGCGGTCCCGGCGGCCGGCGA
>JAIETA010000018.1 GCA_019745575.1 Reyranella sp.
CCGTCCGAGATGTACCGCCACATGTCCTGCGACAGATCGAGGAGGATCGTATTGATGCGGCGGAGATTGTCGAACATCTCCGCGTAGGTGTCATGCGGCTCTATCTGGGTCGTCACCTCGTTCAACGCGAGGCGGACGAGTCGTCCCCTGTTCGCGTCATCCGCGTTCAGGCTCTCCGCGAAGGTGTGCGCGAAGGCAAGCCAATCGATTTGCGGAAGGGCGACCATCTGGGCGTTGTAGTTGCCGGACGGCCCACCCCACTTCATGAGGACGGGGCGGCTCTTGAGGGGCGCGACCTGCCTTTCGAGGCGCGTCGCAAAGACGTTCATCTCCTTGCCGAAAGTCGTGGGAGTGGCACTCTGGCCGTGGGTGCGTGCGAGCATCGCGGTGTCGGCATGCGCGGAGGCGAGATCGGCGATTGCGCTCTGCACTTTCTGGAGCGCGGGCAGCATGACCCCTTCGAGTGCGCCGCGGAGCGCAAGCGCGTGAGCAGTGCTGTTCACATCCTCCGAGGTGAGGGCGAAGTGCACCCACTCGAGCACGTCGGCAAGGCTCGTGTCCTTGAGCTTGAGCTTGATGAAATATTCGACGGCCTTGACGTCGTGGTTCGTCGCCGGAACATCGCCGTGGCCTTCCCGCTCGATCTTTCTGACGAGGCGTGCCTCTTCGACCGAGATATTCGGCAGTGCCTGAAGCATCGTTGCTTCGTCGGCTGAAAGCGGGCGCATCCCGACACCCGCTGTCCGGGAAAGGGCCGCGAGATAGGCGCACTCGACGGCAAGGCGCATTTTTATGAGCGCGTATTCGCTGAAATAGTCCGCAAGTGCTTCGGTGGTCGCCCGGTAGCGGCCATCGACGGGGCTTATTGCGGTGAGCGATTCGAGATGCATCGTGGCGGCAGATAGCAAGGGATCATGTGTGGGCTTTTAGCCCCGAAGTGCCCCCGGCGCCATGTTAAGAAGTGTCCACCATGATGACCCCGCTTGCGGCCTGTCCGCGCGCCACCTTGGCCGCCGTCAAAGGCGTACTGACCGACATCGACGAGACCGTGTCCACCGAGGGCCGCCTCACCGCCGACGCCTACGCCGCCCTCGAGGCGTTGAAGAGGGCGGGAGTCCTGGTCGTGCCGGTGACCGGCCGGCCGGCCGGCTGGTGCGACCATATCGCCCGCTTCTGGCCGGTCGACGCCGTGGTGGGCGAGAACGGTGCCTTCTGGATGTGGCACGACCGGGCCGAAGCAAGACTCCGTACCCGCTTCATCCAACCGGAGGCCGTCCGGGCGGAAGGCCGCCGCAGGCTGGACCTGATTCGTAGTCAGGTGCTGCGCGAGGTCCCCGGCGCGGGCATCGCCTCGGACCAGCCCTATCGTCTGGCCGACCTCGCCGTCGACTTCCGCGAGGACGTGGCGCCGTTGGCGCCGCCCGACATCCAGCGCATCGTGGCGATCTTCGAGCGCCAGGGCGCGCAGGCCAAGGTGAGTTCGATCCACGTCAACGGCTGGTTCGGCGACTACGACAAGCTCACCACCAGTCGCCTGATGATGCACGAGCTGTTCGGCGTCGACCTCGACGCCGAGCGCGCGCACTACGTGTTCGCCGGCGACTCGCCCAACGACGCGCCGATGTTCGGCTACTTTCCCAACGCCGTCGGCGTGGCCAACGTGGCCGACTTCGAAGGCCGCCTGGAGCACCGGCCGCGCTGGGTGACGGCGGCGCGCTCGGGCGCCGGCTTCGTCGAGCTGGCCCACGCGCTCATCGAGGCGAGACGACGATAGTGCTGCTCAGAGCGATGTTCGCCAGTCGTCAGGTAGGCCGACCCAGGAGCATCGGCTGTTATTCGAGACGGTGACGGACGGTGCTTCGAGGGGATTGTCGGCAAAACAGCCGCCGGCAACGCCGGTATGGCTGGGTAGGAAGGCGGCCTTCCAGAAGAGCGTCGCCCCGCAGTTCCTGCAGAACGATCTCTGCTGCGGATTCGCCCCGCCGATTGTGTAGACGGCGACGTCGCCCGTCTTGCCGACGATCTGGCTGTCGGCGAAATAGGTCGACCAGCCAAAGGCACTTCCAGTTCGCTTCTTGCAGTTGCGACAGTGGCATATGGCGCTGATCTCGGGTTCACCATCGACTTCGATCGCGCATTTGCCACAGCAGCAGGTTGCCCTACGAGTCATCTCTGGCCTCCGGATGTGGCCCAGTTCATCGTCAGCGCGCCACGGGAGCGGCCAGCAGCGAGCCGTAGTGGGTGACGCTGTCGGCCTGGCTCCACACGCCCATCGGCCCGGGCTGCGGCAGGGTCCGGTCTGTGACGGTGAACAGCGTGGCGCCGTCCAGCGCCACCTCGAAGCGGTCATCCACCGCGACCACCCGCAGCGCATGCCACTTTCCGGCTTCGATTGGCAGCTCCTTGACGGCGATCTGCCGCCGCTTGCCTTTCTCCATGCGGTAGAGGCGCACCGAGTTGTCGAGGGCGCTGGCGCGGACGACGTAATAGTCGTTGGCATTCTGCGCCCGGAACATGAATCCGGCGGCGCGTTCGCGCACGCCCGACACGATCTTGAAGCGCAGCGTGGCGTCGAAGTCGCGCAGCACGGCCCGCTCGACGATGCATAGCGGAAACCGGCTGTCGGTCGGGTCGGCCGCGGTCTCGGCCAGCGCCCAGCCGTTTGGCGCATCGCGGTCCTCGACGGCCCGCCAGGCGGCCGGGCGGCCGATGCCGGTCATGCCTTGGGTGCAGGCGACGCGGCCATCGGGCGTGGTGAGCGGCACCATGAGCTGGGCCGCGGCGGGGGCGGCGAGGACGAGCGGGATCAGGAAAAGCAGGAAACGCATGGCTTACTCTAGCAAAAGGCGCCGCGCTTGACCGCTGCGCTTGACCATATGGGCCGGAGGAGGGAGTTTACGCCCGGCCACAAATCCGGCGGAATTTTCAGGGGGGAAACAACATGCGTCTTTGCACCATCCAGAGCGGCGGCAAGGCCGTCGTCGGCGTCAAGAAGGGCGACGGCAAGATCGTCGACCTCAGCAAGCAGATGCCGCGCGGGCCCAAGTCGGTGGTCGAGATCCTGGCCGGCGGCAAGGCGGTCCAGGCGGCGGTCGCCAAGGCCTGCGCCAAGCCCAAGGCCGGCGCCACGGTGTCGGAGAAGACGGCCAAGTACCTGCCGCCGATTGCCAACCCGGGCAAGATCCTGTGCATCGGCCTCAACTACCGCAAGCATGCCGAGGAGACCGGCAATCCGATCCCGGCCTATCCGGTGGTGTTCTGCCGCTTCAACAACACGCTCACGCCGCACAACGGCAAGATGCCGCGTCCCAGCCATTCCGAGCAGCTCGACTGGGAAGCCGAACTCACCATCGTGATCGGCAAGAAGTGCCGCAACGTGCCGAAGGAGAAGGCACTCTCGGTCATCGCCGGTTACGCCTGCTTCAACGACGGCTCGGTGCGCGACTGGCAGCGCAAGTCGGGCGGCCAGTTCACGCTGGGCAAGGGCTTCGACGGCACCGGCGGCTTCGGACCCGATATCGTGACCGCCGACGAGCTGCCCAAGGGCGGTGCGCCGCTGCGGATCACCACCCGGGTCAACGGCGTCACCATGCAGGACAGCAACACCGACGACCTGATCTTCGACGTGCCGACGCTGGTGCACGAGCTCAG
>JAIETA010000301.1 GCA_019745575.1 Reyranella sp.
CGATCGCCTGGCGCAGATCGGCGGCCGCCGCAGCAACGCGCGCGTCGCGGTCGCCCGGCTCGACGGTGGGCCGAGGTTGCGCCGGCGCGCGCCGGTCGATCCGGGCGAGCGTCTCGGCCGAAACTTGCGCGGCCTCTCCGGACTTGCCGTTGCGCAGGCCGAACATCGAGGTCTACTTCCTCTTCAGGTTGCGGCCGAAGCGACCGAGGTTGCCGAACAGGCTCATCGCCTTCGGGGCGGCGCTTGAACCGCCATCACCACCCGGCGTGTCGAGCGCCGCGACCAGGGGACGAAGAGCCTTCACGATGCCGCTGGAAGGTGCCGCCTCGGGGAGCGGCTTGCCGACATTCACAGCAGAAAGCGCGGCCACCGTGTCCGCCGGAATCTGGCAGTCGACCTTGTGCTTGAGCGTTCGTTCGACGTCGGCGACCTTGACCGCCGAGCGACGCGCCTCGATCGCGCCGCCCGTGGCAATGTAGAGTTTCGCTCCCGGCGCCACGTCGTGAACGAGCTGCTGCAGGCGCATGGCATCGCGCACTCCCGGCAACGAGAGATCGGTCAGGAGCAGAATATCGGTCGACGCCTCGATCACCTGACGCTGGAGGATTGGGTCGCCACGCGGCACGTCCGCAACGATCCACCGGAAGCGCCGGTGTACGGAGCGCAGGAAATCGCCAGCAGCATGAGGACGCGCCTGGAAGCCGCTTGTCGGCGCCTCCTCGGCGCCCATGGCGTAGAGATAGTCACTTTTCTTCTGGGCAACCTGCTGGATGAACAGGGCATCGATCCGATCCGGTTGATCGAGTGCTTCGCGCAGCGCGTCGATCGCCTCGAGGTCGAGCGCCAGCATGAGAGAGCCATAGTGCAGATCGAAGTCGATCAGCAGCACCTCTTCCTTGAGGCGCGCGCCCAGCATGGCGGCGATCGCCACCGCCGCGGTCGTCGCACCCACGCCGCCGCGCGCACCGAGCACGGCCAGGGTTCGCGGCAGGGCATCCTTGATCGACGACTGGACCGACGGCGCCGGTCCACCGGTCCGCTCGCGAAGCTCGAACGCCCGGTCGACGGCCCGCGCCATTGCACCCTCGGCGAAGGGCAGCGCCAGATAGTCGTTGAAGCCGACCGCCGTCAGGTCGCGGTACAGTGCAACGTCGTTGATCCGTCCGACCGCGATCACGATACAGCCGCCGGGTACGGCCGTCTTGAGCGCCGCCGCGTCGGCGATCGGGTCGGCAGAACCCGCGAGATCGACGATCAGCAGGTCGAGGTCGCGCGGCCACTCGGCGATGGCCAGCGCCGCGTCGATGGCGCCGTCGCGGATATTGGCCTTGCCGAGAGTCAGACTGAAGAGATCCGCGGAGATGCGCGCCAGCGCCGTCGAGTCGGAGACGAAGGCCATGGCGCTCAGGGCCGCCCTGCCCTCCTGCCCGGTCGAAGCCGGGCGTTCCATGCTTGCCGTCGCGGACATCGCCGGCGCTCAGTTCGTCGGGCTGGGCGGCGCTGCGCCGCCACCGGTGCCGGATGTCGACGCGCCTGCCACCCAGCGCACCTTGCCCTCGCGGTAGCGGTTGATCGCTTCGGCGTTGACCGTTCCATCAGCCGGCCCAGCGCTGCGGCCGACCGCCGCGTCGCGCGGCCGGGCGAGCATCTGCCCCATGTTGTAGGCGTCGCCGCAGCCGAACCCCGGCATGGCCGCCTCGTTGGGATTCCACATCGCCGCCGGCACGTACCTCGGGCAGTTGTTGTTGGCGATCAGATACTCCGAACGAACCACCACGACCGAGTTGGGACCCATGGCCATCGCCGGCTCGATCGCCGTGCTGACCCATCGTGCGCCGGCATCTGACAGGTTTTGCGCCACGCGCCGGGCATGCGTCAGTTGCGCCGTCCCGCCCGACCCGTCGGTGACGACCACGAACTCGTCCCGCTGCGCCCGCCGGCCGGCCGAGACCATGGCCTTCAGGCCGTCTCGCTGCGCGCTGTCAAGCTGGCTCGACGCTGCGGCAAACTTCAGGGCGAGCATCGTGTCGGACCGCACCGCATCGTGGCGGGTGTCCACGGCAGCCTGCTGGGCGACGGGATTGGCGCAGGCGGCAAGGCCACCGGCAGCGAGAAGCACAAGAATGGCGGATCGCATGACCTCTCCTAGTCGAGCTTGAAGCCGGCTGTCGGAGCTGCCGAGGGCTCGCGGCCGACGGCAACGCGGCGCGGCGGCGTCGGGTGGTTGAGTCGCTGGTAGACGAGGCGATCCGCATCGGTCGGCGGCACGCGGTCGGTGAGCGGCGTGCGCAGCTTGGCGTTGGTGGGTTCGACGAAGTACGGCGTGATGATGATGACGAGTTCGGTCTCCGAGCGCTGGTAGGCGTCGGACTTGAACAGGGCGCCGAGGATCGGGACGTCGCCCAGCCACGGCATCTTGACGATGTCCTGCTGCGAGGTTGCCTGAAGGAGGCCGGCGATGGCGAAGCTCTGGCCGCTGCCGAGCTCGATCGTGGTCGACGCCTTGCGCGTCTGGATGCCCGGTACGGTGACAACGGCCGTCGCGGTCAGCGGCACGCTGATCGACCCGACGGACGACAGCTGGCTGACTTCCGGCGCGACCTTCAGGTTGATGCGATCGCCGATGATGGTCGGTGTGAAGGCGAGGCTCACACCGACCTGCTTGTAGGTGACCGTGATCGTCGCATTGGTCGTGCCACCCTGCGGCGTGATGATGGGAATTTCGCCGCCGGCTAGGAAGCTCGCCGTCTCGCCCGACATCGCGATCAGGTTCGGCTCGGCCAGGATCGTCGCCTGGTTCTGGGTCGCCAGGAAGTCGATGAACCCATTCAGGCTACCGTCGTTGGACTGCAGCGATATGGCGCCGGAAGCGCCGCCGCCGACGTTCGTCACCGTGCGCACCGCAAAACCCGCGCCGGCACCGATACCGAGTGCGCTGAGGCCGAACAGGGCGATGTTGTTGATGTTCTGCCAGTTGATGCCGACCCGCTTCAGGGCGTCGCGCTTGACTTCGGCCACCCGGACGCGGAGCTGCACCTGGGTGGGCGAATCTACCTTGACGTTGTTGATGACCTTGGCGGCATTGCCGTTGACGTGCTGCAGCGCGAGGCGACGGGCGTCCTCCGCAACCACGGCCGACCGGACGGTACCGCTCATCACGATGCTCTCGCCCTGGTTGTCGTAAGTGATGCCGTTGCCGGGATGCAGCGCATCGAGCGCGCCCTTCATGCGGCTGACCGGCGACGTGACGCTGACGATCGTATTGAGAAGAACACGGTCCTGGTCGTCGACGGCATAGAGAACGGTGTCGCCCGGCTTCTTGGCGAACACATAGATCATGGTGGGCGAACGCACCTGGACGTCGGCGATGTCGGGCGCGGCGACGAACACCGTTTCGGCCGGGCCCGGAAGCTTGAGGGCTGTGCCCTTGTTGACCTCGAGCGTCAGCGTCGGCGGCTGCGTCGTCACCTGCTGGCTCTGACCAAAGGCGCGGCTCGGGGCGCCGCCAACGACCTGGGCCGGCCGTGGCGCGCCGGGGGTCGCGGCTGGCGGGATCGGAACGGGTGCCGGAACGGGTGCCTGGGCCTGCTGTGGCGTCGGCCGCGTCGGGGTCACCAGCGGCTGGGTTGGCGACGGCGTCTGCGCGAACTGGGCGGCACCGCGGTCGGCGGCCG
>JAIETA010000056.1 GCA_019745575.1 Reyranella sp.
TCCAACAACGCCTCGTCGAGGCGCGCTCCGTCTTGTCTATCAGACGGACGCCGCAATAGATTCACAGCCTCTGGAGTTGCGCGCTCCCATGAATCGGGGCTGAGGCACGTTACGCCGCCGCCACACCCAACCCGATGGGACACGACACGCCGGTGCCGCCCAAGCCGCAGTAGCCGCCGGGATTCTTGGCGAGATACTGCTGGTGATAGTCCTCGGCATAGAAGAACGCCGGGGCGTCGAGGATCTCGGTGGTGATCGCGCCCATGCCGCTCTTGGCCAGCTCGCGCTGAAAGAGCGCGCGCGACGCTTCGGCCCGGGCCTTCTGGTCGGGCGAGAAGACATAGATGCCGGAGCGGTACTGCGTGCCGACGTCGTTGCCCTGGCGCATGCCCTGGGTGGGATCGTGGCCTTCCCAGAAGACTTTCAGCAGCGCCTCGTAGGAGGTCTTCTTGGGATCGAACCACACCATGACCACCTCGTTGTGGCCGGTCTGGCCGGAGCACACCTCCTCGTAGGTCGGGTTGGGCGTCAGGCCCGCGGCATAGCCCACCGCCGTCGAGTAGACGCCGGGGGCCTGCCAGAACAGGCGCTCGGCGCCCCAGAAGCAGCCCAGGCCGAACATGGCCATTTCCAGCCCGGCCGGAAACGGCGGCTTCAGGCGGTTGCGGTTGACGAAGTGCTCGGCCGGCACCGCGAAGGCGGGCGCGGGCCGGCCCGGCAGCGCCCGGTCGGCGGTCGGCATCTCGATCTTCTTGCGCAGCATTTGCCACATGGCGCGGCTCCTTTGCTTTCGCCCCCAGTTTCACCCCTGGTTTCGCGTCTGGCCAATATGGCCATACAATACCGGCGAATCGAGGGGGGAGATCGCGGGATGCCTGTCTTTTTCGTGTGCGCCGGCCTGCTTGGCCTGCTGGCCGCGGTGCTGTCGCTCAATGTCGGCCGCCTGCGCGGAAAGAAGAAGATCTCGCTGGGCGACGGCGGCGACCCCGAGATGCTGGCGGCCATTCGGGCGCACGCGAATTTCATCGAATTCGTCCCGCTTTGCCTGCTGATGATCTACATCGCGAGCGATTTCCGCGGCTTCTGGACGACCGCCGGCCTGTCGATCGTCCTGCTCGTGGCCCGTGCGCTGCATGCCGGCGGCATGCTGGGCATGATCCCGCAGGGCCGCCTCCTGGGGGCCCTCGGCACGATGGCCGTCCTGGTGGTCGCCTCGATCCTGGTCGGCATCGCGGGCCTCACGCTAAAACAGTACTGAGCGACGGGGCCGGGCGATGAGCGAACCGGTCGCCGTTCCGCTCTGGCTGTTCCTGCCGATCGCCGCCTTTGCGCTGTGGTCGCTGATCGACCGGCTGCTGATTCCCAGCGGCCGCTGGTTCCTGCGGCGGCGGCTCAACCGGCTGATCGACCGGGTCAACCGCCGGCTCGACGTCGAGATAAAGCCGTTCCAGCTCACCAAGCGGCAGGTGCTGATCGACCGCCTGGTCTACGACCCGCAGATCGTGGCCGCGGCCAACGACTACGCCCGCGAGAGCAACATCCCGCGCGAGGCGGCGATGGCCGAGGTCCAACGCTACGCCCGCGAGATCGTGCCGACCTTCAATGCCTACGTCTATTTCCGCGTCGGCTACTCGATCGCCCGCGCCGTGGCGCGCTTTCTCTACCGCGTTCGCCTGGGCTTCGCCGACCAGCGCACGCTGGGCGGCGTGCCGCCGAACACCACGGTGGTGTTCGTCATGAACCACCGCAGCAACATGGACTACGTGCTGGTGGCCTTCCTCGCCGCCGAGCGCACGGCGCTCTCCTATGCCGTCGGCGAATGGGCGCGGATCTGGCCGTTGCAGCAGCTGATCAAATCGATGGGCGCCTATTTCGTGCGCCGCAATTCGAACAACCCGATCTACCGGCGCGTGCTCGAACGCTACGTCCACATGGCCACCGAAGCCGGCGTCGCCCAGGCGATGTATCCCGAGGGCGGGCTGTCGCGCGACGGCCGCCTGCGCGAACCCAAGCTCGGCCTGTTCGACTACATGCTGAAATCCTTCGACCCCAAGGGCGCCAACGACATCGTCTTCGTGCCCGTCGCGCTGAACTACGACCGCGTGCTCGAGGACCGCACGCTGCTGCGCTCGCTCGACGGCGAGGCGCCCAGGCGCAGCGCGTGGTTCGCCGCGCGCACGGCGCTCGCCTTCTGGTCGAGCCAGATCGGCCTGATGCTGCGCGGGCGCTGGTTCCGCTTCGGCTATGCCTGCGTGAACTTCGGCGGCCTGATCTCGGCGCGCGACTGGCTGGCGGCGAATGCCGCCGCGACTGGCGGCGACCTGCGCGGCCTCGACAAGGACCAGCGGTTCGAGGTCGTGGGCCGCCTGGCGCGCGACGTGATGGGCGAGATCGCCCGGCTGGTGCCGGTGCTGCCGGTGTCGCTGATCGCCACGATCCTGCTCGAGGCCCACGATGCCGACGAGGGGCCGCTCGACGAGCTGGAACTGAAAGCCCGCGTCGCCGCGCTGATGGCCGACCTCGACGCCAAGGGCGCCAAGCTCTACGTGCCGCGCGGCGACCGCGACTACGCCTTCCATGTCGGCCTGCGCATGCTGGTGCTGCGTCGCCTGGTCGACGAAAGCGAGAACGGCCTGTTCGCGATGGTCGCCGCCGAGCGGCCGCTGCTCGCCTACTACGCCAACGCCGTCGCCCACCTGCGCTGACCATGCTCGACGTTCTGTGGCGCATCGTGCAGTCCGCCGTCGGCGGCTTCTTCATCAACCGCCTGTCGACCTCGGCAGCGGCGATGGCGTTTTACACCATGTTCGCGCTGGGCCCGATCATGATCTTCAGCATCGCCATCGCCGAGCCGTTCGTCGGCCGGCTGATGGCCCAGGAGGCGATCTTCGACGCGCTGAGCACGGTGGTGGCGCCGGATCAGCTGCAAGGCATCCGGCGCTTCGCCTCGGAGGACCTGTTCAAGGGCGGCGGCATCGCCGCCATCATCGGCGTCCTGGTGCTGCTCTATACCGGCACGCGCGTGTTCGTCGAACTCGACGACGGCATCGACGCCATCTGGCGCGACCGCCACAACTCGGCGATCCATCCGGTGCTGGCCGGCCTCAGGTCGCGCCTGCTGGCGCTGGTCCTCATGGTGGTGCTGGGCGTGCTGCTGATCGCCGTCATCCTGGCCAGCGTGCTGCTGTCGGCCTATGCCGGCGCCCTGCAAGCCTTCCCCATTCTCGGCGAGTGGATCGGGCCCGCGATGTCGGCATCGGTGCATTACGGCATCCTCACCGTCTTCTTCACCGTGATCTACAAGTGGCTGCCGACCGTCCGTGTGCCGTGGAAGTACGCGCTGATCGGCGGCGCCGTGAACGCGCTCTTGTTCGCCGCCGGCAACCGGGCGCTGGTCTACTACTTCGAGGTGACGCAGCTCACCTCGGCGTTCGGCGCCACCGCGGGCTTCGCCGCCATCATGGTGTGGATGTACTGGACGTCGCTCACCATCCTGATCGGCGCCCAGGTCGGCCGCTCGACGCGCGACGTGCTGATCGACAACCGCGCCCGCGAGATGGTGGAAGGGGACCTTTAGTTGTCTTTTTCCTCCCCACTGCGTGGGCTAGGGGATGCACACATCGTGCGTCGGGTTGACTCATGATGACGGAATTTTGTGGCAGGTTGGGCAGAGTTC
>JAIETA010000240.1 GCA_019745575.1 Reyranella sp.
CCGTGGATGCCCGACTTGGCGGCGGCATAGTTCACCTGGCCGTACTGGCCGCCCTGGCCGTTGATCGAGCCGATGTTGACGACGCGGCCGAAGCCGCGGGTGTTCATGCCCTCCCAGACCGCCTTCGACATGTTGAAGCAGGACCCGAGGTTGGTATCGATCACGGCATCCCACATGTCGCGCGTGAGGCGGCGCATCGTGGAGTCGCGCGTGATGCCGGCATTGTTCACGAGGACGTCGACCGGGCCGAGATCCTTCTCGATCTGGGCGACGGCGGCCTGGCAGGCGGCAAAGTCGCCGACATCGAACTTGTAGACGCCGATTCCGGTCTCCGCCTTGAACTTCTGCGCCGCGGCGTCGTTGCCGGCATAGGTGGCCGCCACCTTGTAGCCCTTGTCTTTCAGCATGCGCGATATGGCGGCGCCGATGCCACGCGATCCGCCCGTCACGATTGCCACTCTTCCGGCCATTTTTTCCTCCCTTGCAATACACAGCCCCGGCACTTTAGCCGGTTCCCTCCGATTTCAAAGCCGGTGCCGGATAGAGACGGAGCGGCACACGTCATAGAACGGCAACCATGAAGCCCTTCACCGCCCTGCTCGGCGCCTCCGCCGGAACCCATGCCGCCGACCAGCTGGCGCTCGCCACCCTGCCGCTCACCGCGACCCTGGTGCTGGGCGCCGGACCGGATGTGCTCGGCCTCCTGGTGGCGGCCCAGAGCCTGGCCTGGCTGGTGGTCTCGCTGCCGGCCGGCGCCTGGGTCGACCGCATGCCGCGCCGGCGCCTCCTGATCGTGGCCCTGGCGCTCGGCCTGCTGGCCTCGGTGGCCGCCGTCGCCGCCGCCGCGACCGGCGCCACCGCCTTGCTGGGCGTGGCCGCGTTCGCCGGCGCGTCGGGCACGGTCGTCTATGTCCTGACGTCGGTCTCGCTGCTGCCGAGCCTGGTGCCGGCGGGCGACCTGCCGCGCGCCAACGCCCGCCTCGAACTTGCCCGCGCGGTCGTGAGCCTCGCCGCGCCCTTGGTGGCCGGCCTGCTCGCCCAGCTGCTGTCGCCGACCTGGGGCTATGCGCTGGCGGCCCTGGGTGCGGCACTCGCGCTCGCCTGCATCCTGGCCCTGCCCCGGGCGCCCGCGCCCCAAGCGCCGGCCGGCCGGCCCTCGTTCGCGACCTCGATCCGGACCGGCGCCGAGTTCGTCCTGCACCACGAGCTGCTGCGCGGCATCAGCCTGTGTGCGATCTGCTGGAACTTCGCCTTCTTCGCCCTGCTCACGATCTGGGCGCCGCTGGCGCTGGGCCCGCTCGGCCTCGACCCGGCGCATATGGGCCTCGCCCAGTCGGCCTATGGCGCGGGCCTCATCCTGGGCGCCCTGGTGGCGCCGGTCTCCTCGCGTCGCCTGCCGCCGCTGGTCACGCTGATCTTCGGCCCCGCCGTGTCGGTCCTGGCCGCCGGCCTGTTTCTCGCCGCGCCCGCCGACGGCGGTTTCGCCTTTGCCGCCGCCGGCCACTTCCTGGTGGGCTTCGGCCCGATGCTGTGGCTGATCTGCCAGACCACCGTGCGCCAGCTGGTGACGCCCTCGCCGCTGATGGGCCGGGTCAACGCCACGGTCCAGACCGCCATCTACGGCGTCCGCCCGCTGGGCGCCCTGGTGGGCGGCGCGGTGGCGGCGCAAGCCGGCCTGACGGCCGCCCTGCTGCTGGTCGCCGCGGCGTTCGCGCTGTCGACCCTGGTGATCCTGCTGTCGCCGCTCGCCCGCCTGCAGGCGATGCCGGCGCCGGCCGGCGCCTGACCCGCCATCGACCGGGGCCCAACTTTTCGAAAAAGGCCCAAACCGGCCGCACGAACATCGGCTCTCCGCACGCCGGAAAGCCAGTAACGGCGGGCTTTTAGCCCATTCAATAGGCCCACCTGAACGAGGCGAGTGTTGTGCCCGGGGCTGTGCCGGACCCCGCGCCGATGCCGATGGAACGGGCTTTTCTCGACGTCCGCATCTTCTTCGTGGTGACACGCCCCGGCGCGCCTGTGCCCAGGCGTCGTACAAGTGTCTGTTCCGGCGGCGTTATTCGGCGCGCGGTGGAGACGGGGTCGTTGTTGGGACTGTCCGCGGCTCAGGAGTCGCGGCGGCTGCACCCGGCGCTTTGCGCGAACCCGCGGCGTGCGCGGGCGGGTCGTGCCCAAGGAAAAGGCCGGCGCGGTCCAGGCGCCAGCCTGACACAAAAATAGCCCAAAACCTGCGGATTCGTCAAGTTTTTCTTCGGGGTTTCTCGACCGGCTTGACCCGCGCCCGCCGCCGTCGGAATTTGGCGACGGAGGTCGTTGCATGAAGAAGTTCCTCGTCGCCGCCGCTTTGGCTCTGTCGGTCGCCGCCTGTGCCCAGGGCGGGGGCGGATCGACCTGGATGCAGGCCTATGGCCCGACGTTCCCCGGCCCGAAGGAGGGCGAGGCGGCGGTCTACCTCCTGCGCGGCGAGCCCGGCCAGGACGCCTCCCCGATCAACGTCACGGTGGACCGGCGCGAACTGGGCGGGCTGGCCGCCCTCACCTGGATGCGCCTCGACCTGCTGCCCGACCTCTACGACCTCCGGGCCTTCGGGCCGCAGGCCAACACCGAACTCATCATCACGGTCACCGCCGGCCAGAGCCGCTTCCTGCTGGTCGAGCCGAAAGCCCCGGGCGGCGCCCAGTTCGTGGAGATTTCCCAGGCCGAAGGCCGGCGCCTGGTGCGCAAGGGCCAGCCCGTCACCAGCGGTCGTTAGCGCGCGATGATTTAGAGGTCTGCGCGCTCCCCCGATCGGCGCTCTTCCGCCGCCCTAGCTGCGCTCGACGCACATGGCGATGCCCATGCCGCCGCCGATGCAGAGGGTGGCGAGGCCCTTCTTGGCGTCGCGCTTCTGCATTTCGAACAGCAGGGTCGTGAGCACGCGGGCGCCCGAGGCGCCGATCGGATGGCCGAGCGCGATCGCGCCACCGTTGACGTTGAGCTTGGCCGGATCGAGGCCGAGTTCCTTGCCGACCGCCAAAGCCTGGGCGGCGAACGCCTCGTTGGCTTCGACCAGATCGAGGTCCTTCACCGTCCAGCCGGCCTTCTTGAGCGCCGCCTGCGAGGCGGTCACCGGACCGATGCCCATGACCTTGGGATCGACGCCCGTGGTCGCCCACGACACGATCTTGGCCAACGGCTTCACGCCGCGCTTCTTGGCCTCGTCGGCGCTCATCAGCACCAGCGCGGCCGCGCCATCGTTGATGCCGGAGGCATTGCCGGCGGTGACCGAGCCGCCTTCCTTGGTGAAGGCCGGGCGCAGCTTGGCCAGCGCCTCGGCGGTCGTGCCGTGGCGCGGGAACTCGTCGGTGTCGACGACGACGTCGCCCTTGCGGGTTTTCACCGTGACCGGAACGATCTCGTCCTTGAAGCGGCCCGACTTCTGCGCCGCCTCGGCCTTGTTCTGCGAGGACGCGGCAAATGCATCCTGCTCGACGCGGGTGATCTGGTACTTCTGCGCCACGTTCTCGGCGGTGTTGCCCATGTGGTAGCCGTTGAAGGCATCCCACAGGCCGTCCTTGATCATCGAGTCGACCATTTTCAGGTCGCCCATCTTGGTGCCGTCGCGCATGTGGGCGACGTGCGGCGCCTGGCTCATGCTCTCCTGGCCGCCGACCACCATGATGCTGGCGTCGCCGTTGCGGATCGCCTGCCAGCCGAAGGC
>JAIETA010000094.1 GCA_019745575.1 Reyranella sp.
GCCTCGCGAATCGGCCGGTCGCGGCACAGGCTCAGGGACACCTGGCGGCAGAGCAGCGGCACATTTCGTGTGCCGCTGCCCGGCTGTCAGGCGGCCGCCCGCGTCTCAGCGCTCGATGTCCTCCAGGTTGACGCGGGTCGTCTCGATGCGGAACCGCCAGGTCACCAGGGCGCCCAGCAGCGAGGTGGCGATCAGGAAGGCGAGCAGCAGGTCGATGCCGACCTGGGCCAGCAGCACCGGGAACAGGAAGGCGGTGGCCACGGCGCCGATCTTGGCGAAGGCGGCGGCAAAGCCCGCGCCCTTGCCGCGGATGCGGGCCGGGAAGACCTCGCCCGCCAGCAGGTAGGTCTGGGCGTTGGGCCCGACGTTGGTCATGAAGTTGAACAGCATGAAGCCGCCGAACAGCAGGAAGGTGCGCAGCGGCTCGGCGACATGCAGCGACAGCGCCGCGAGGCCGAGCGCAAAGGCGCAGCCGACAAAGCCCCAGATCTGCAGCCGGATGCGGCCGATGCGGTCGGTCAGCAGCACGGCGGCCAGGATGCCGACAATGAGCAGGACGTCGATCAGGGCCGCGCCCTTGGCGGCCAGCAGGTCGCGGGCGATCACGGCGGTGATGTTGTGCGCGTCGCTGACGTCGTGGCCGACCGTGGCGGCCAGGATGGTGGGCGTGAAAATGCCGATGCCGTAGGTGCTGAGGTCTTGCAGGAACCACGGCACCGAGGCCAGGACGGTGGCGCGCCGCACCGGCCGCCTGAACAGCGACCACCAGCCGGGCCGGCGGTGCCTGTCGGCGGACGTCGAGCCGGTGGACGTCGAGCCGGCGGTTGCCGGATCGAGGGCGGGCAGGTCGGCCAGGCGGACTTCCTTGGGGTATTTCGGGTCGCGTTCGAGCAGCTGGCCGACGGCGCGCTCGGCCTCGGCCTTGCGGCCCTGCGACAGGAGCCAGTGTCCGCTGTCGCAGACGAACAGGCGGCCGAGCACCACGAGGGCGGCGGGCACGATGGCGGTGGCGTACATCCAGCGCCAGGCGCTCACCTCCTGCAGGTTGGCCAGGATGGCGTAGCCCAGCGCGGTGCCGACCAGGGCGCCGATCGCCTGGAAGGCGAAGGCGCCCAGCACCAGCTTGCCGCGGTCCTTGCTGGGAATGCTTTCGGAGACCACGAGGTGCGCGGTCGGATAGTCGCAGCCCAGCGCCACGCCGACGCCGAACAGGCAGAACACCAGCCAGGCGAGGTTGGGCGACCAGGCGAGGGCTGCCAGGAAGACCGTGAACACGGCCATCTCGACCACGAACATCAGCCGGCGGCCGTAGCTGTCGGCCAGGCCGCCCAGCGCGATGGCGCCCACCATGATGCCGGCCAGCGGGGCGGCGCTCACGATGCCCTTGCCGACCGGCGAGAGGTCGAAATCCTTGACCATCAGCGGGAGCGCGACGCCGGTCATGAAGACCACGAGGCCCTCGAAGAACTTGCCCGCGGTGGCGAGCAGCCAGATGCGCCACTGCATGCGGGTCATCGGCACCGACACGGTCGGCGTGCCGTCGGGCCAGAACGGCGTCTGGTCGATGTAGCTCTGAACGCTGCGCGGCTCGGTCATGCGGTCTCCCCAGGGCGGCCGAGTATCGGGGGCCGCCATGACGGTTAAATGTTCACGGCGTTCGCCGCGCGAGCCAGGCGGCGAGTGCGGCGGTGAGCACGAGCCCCGCCGCCGCCATGGCGATCACCGCGCCCCTCGGGCCGATCTGGTCGGACAGCGCGCCGGCGGCCAGGATGCCGAGCGGGCCGGTGCCGATGCAGACCGTGACGATGCCCATCAGCCGGGAGCGCAGGGCGGGCGGCGCCTCGGTCAGCATCAGGGTCGACTGCATGTTGCCGAAGCCCGCCGTGCCGAAGCCGCCGATCACCAGCAGGGCGAAGGCGAGCCAGAAGGACGGGCTTATGGCCATCGCGATCAGCGTCGCCATGAACAACGCCGCCCCGCCGGCGAAAGCGAGGCGCCGGTCCATTCGGAGGAAGCCCGCCGCGATCAGCCCGCCGCCCAAGAGGGCGCCCAGCGGTTCGCCGGCCGCCAGCACGCCCACCAGGGCGGGCGAGACGTCGAAGGCGGCGAGGCCGAGCGGGGCGACAAGTCCCGAATAGGCGAAGCCGAAGGCATTGGTGACCACGGTGACGCCGAACACCAGCAGGAGCGTCGGCTGGGTGCGGGCGAAGGCCAGGCCCTCGGCGATCTCGGCCGGAAGGCGGCCGAGATTTAGCCGGCGCACGATCTGCGGATGGACGAGGCCCGCCATGGCGACGGCGCCGGCCAGCTGGACGATAGCGGTGACGGTGTAGGCGCCGCTCATGTGCAGCGTCTCGAAGGCAAGCCCACCCAGCAGCGGGCCGATCATGCGGGTGGCGGCGGAGGTGGCGCTGTCCAGCGCGATGGCGTTGGCGATGCGGTGCGGCCCCGCGACCTCGCCCACCATGCGCCGCCGGGTCGACATCTCGGTCGACCACAGCGTGCCGCTCACGAGATTGCCAAGCGCGACGTGCCAGAGCTCCAGATGGCCGGTGGTGGCGAGCGTGGCCAGCACGGCCGAGACGACGGCCGGCACGACCAGCGCCAGCATCACCATCAGCTTGCGGTTGACCGCCTCGGAGACGGCGCCGGCGAAGGCGCCGAACAAGAGCTGCGGGATCTGGCGCAGCGCCACCACGACGGTGACGGCGAGGGCGGAGTGCGTCACCTCCCAGGCGAACAGGCCGGAGGCCAAGAGCTCCAGCCAGCGCATGGCGTTGGCGAAGGCGCCGACCAGCCAGAGGCGGAGGAAGTCGGGCTGGCGCAGCAGGTCGCGAATCGGCCGGTTCATTGGCAGTAATGATAGCGCGGCCTGCTGTGCTAGGCTTCCGCCAACAAGAGCCGACACGAGGAAACACCATGAAGAGACGCATCCTGCTTGGCGCGGCGCTCGCCGCGCCCGCCATCGCCCACGCCCCGTCCGTCCGGGCGCAGGCCGCCTGGCCCAACAAGACCGTGCGCTTCATCTGCCCCTTCGCGCCGGGCGGCGGCACCGACACGGTGAGTCGGCTGATCTGCGACCAGCTCGCCAGGATCCTGGGCCAGACCTTCGTGGTCGAGAACAAGGGCGGGGCGGGCGGCAACATCGGCACGGCCGAACTCGCCCGTGCGACGCCCGACGGCTACACCATCGGCCTGATCACGGTGGCCAGCCACACGCTGAACCCGATGCTCTATTCCAAGCTGCCGTACAATCCGGACAAGGACATCGTGGGCGTCTCGCGGCTCGCCATCCTCGCCAACCTGCTGGGCGTGACGCCGTCGCTGCCCGCCAACACCGTGGCCGAGCTGATCGCCCTCTGCAAGAAAGAGCCGGGCAAGTATTCCTTCGCCTCGTCGGGGCCGGGCACGTCGCTGCATCTCAGCGGCGAGCTGTTCAAGAGCATGGCCGGCGTCGACATCATTCACGTGCCCTACAAGGGCGCCGGCCCGGTCTACAACGACCTCATGGCCGGCACGGTGAACATGATGTTCGCCAACATGCCGTCGATGCTGCCGCACGTGCGGGCCGGCAAGCTGAAGGGGTTGGGCGTCACCTCGGCGCAACGCTCCAAGGCGGCGCCGGAGATTCCGGCCATCGCCGAGACCGTGCCGGGCTATGTCGCCACCTCGTGGTACGGCATCGGCGCGCCGGCCGGCACGCCCGAGCCGATCCT
>JAIETA010000158.1 GCA_019745575.1 Reyranella sp.
TACGAGCGCTTCCTCGAGGACGTTCTGCCGTTCGAGCACATGCTGATCGGCGCGGGGCTCCAGATCATCAAATACTACCTGGACATCAGCAAGAAGCAGCAGGAGAGGCGACTGCGGGATCGACGCAGCGATCCACTGACGCAGTGGAAGATCAGCCCCGTCGACAAAGTCGCCCTGAAGCGGTTCGACGAGTACACCGAGGCTCGGGATCGGATGCTGAAGAGAACGTCGAGCCCTCTTTCTCCTTGGATCGTTGTTCGTGCCGACGACAAGCGTGTCGCCCGTCTCAATGTCATCCGCGATCTGGTCGCCCGTTTGGCGTGCCCGGAGACAGACAAGCACGTCTCCGTTCCGGATCTCGATATCGTTTTCCCGTACGACGAAGTCCATGCCAGAGCCGGGTTGTTGGCGACCTGAGGGACCGTTGCGGCGGGGCGTCCGTGGGTGGGTAGCTTGAACGGGTAGGTAAACGATTCTTCTGGCCAAAAGGCCCCGTGACGCTAGCCGATCAACAGAGGGAGAGTGAACATGAGCGGAAAAACGAAGACCTCTGTGACGGCGATGGTTGCTTGTCTGGGCGTGCTTCTCGCGGTTACGGCAATGGCGCAATCGCCGCCGGCCGCCACGACGCAGGACGGCATGAGCGTGCATCATCAGAGACTGTACAAGATAATGAAGGACATGACCCAGGAAATGACGGGGATGACCGAGTTGATGTCGCGAAGCAACCTCACACCGGATCAGCGCAAGCAGATGGCGCAGAGAATGGAGTTGATGTCGGGCATGATGCGCCGCATGTCGGGCTTTGCAGCGATGCCGGCAATGATGGATCCCGAACAGCAGAAGCAGATGGACGAGATGCGCAAGCAAATGGATGAGATAATGGGCTCCTCGGCGATGAAGCCGGGACCGAAATAGCGGTTGGACTGCGCCGCGCTTTCGCCGGAAGGCAGGTCGTGGCCCGTGTCATCGTGACGGCGCCCAGGAAGGTTGCAAATCATTTGCGGGAGAACAGCGGTGATGAACGGTAGCGACGGATGGATGGGCGCCGGCGAAGGCTGGGGCTGGGGAATGAGCAGCCTCGGGGGGATGGTCGTGCTCGTGGTTGTTCTGGTCGGCCTGGGCGTCGCCTTGCTTGCGCTTCGTCGCCGAGAACTGTGAGCCGCATTTCGTCGAATACGAACTGATCGGTGTGCCACGACTGCGACGCTGTTGAGGTGAGAAAATGCAAGATGCTGGGGCCTCTGTCGTTCGGGAAAGCATCAGTAAGGCGGAGCGGCTGAATCGGGGCTGCTTCTGCATGACCGTCGACCGAAATGCACTCATGACGGCTTTGAACCGGGAGGTCGGCGCCCGGGATTTCGCGCAAACACTTGCCGTATCTCACCGCTCGCTCTTTTCCAATGTTTCGGTATTCGTCCCAGCCGAGACCCTGATCGAGATGGCGAGGGTCATCGACGCCGTGGAGGCCACGGCGCTGCTGCCGGGTTACCGCGACGCTGCATTGTCGTGGGCGCCATCTATCGCCAGATTGGACTTCGGCCCCGCCGGAGCCCTTATGGGCTATGATTTCCACGTCACCGCGGGTGAGCCCAAGCTGATCGAGATCAATACCAACGCCGGCGGTGCATTCCTCAATGCCGCCCTGGCTCGGGCGCAACACACCTGCTGCACGGAAGCGCGTGTGCCGTTCAAAATTTCACCTCCACGAGACTTCGGATCGACGATCGCCGACATGTTTGCCGACGAATGGCGGCGTCAACGAGGATCCGGACGTCCATCGACGATCGCGATCGTCGACGATGCGCCTGAAGAGCAATATCTCCTTCCGGAATTCAGACTGGCCAAAGTCCTGTTGGAAGAACACGGGTTCAAGGCGGCGATTGTCGATGCGGGCGAGCTGCTTTTCGACGGAAAGACGCTGCTTTTCCAGGGCCGTCCAATCGACCTCGTATACAACCGCTTGGTCGATTTCGCACTCGAGGAGACGAGACACGCCCAGCTGCAGGCCGCCTATGTCGGCGGCAATGTCGTCGTGACGCCCAATCCACGCGCGCATGCACTGTTCGCCGACAAGCGGAATCTCACTCTGGTGTCGGATTCACATCGCCTGAACCGCTGGGGCCTGGCGGCGAATCATCTCGGTGTTCTCCGCACCGCCGTGCCGCCGACCGTCATTGTCTCGCCCGACAATGCCGACGCCCTTTGGCAAGATCGCCACAGTCTTTTCTTCAAGCCGGCTCGCGGCCATGGCAGCAAGGCGGCCTATCGCGGAGACAAGGTCACGCGAAAAGTTTGGGCCGAGATCCTGACCCGCGAATATGTCGCGCAGGCCTACGCAGCTCCGGCCACCCGTAACGTCCGGCTCGATGAAGGACGAGCGGAGCTGAAGATCGACGTGCGCCTGTACACCTACGCGGGGACCGTCCTGTTGGCCGCAGCTCGCCTCTACCAAGGGCAGACGACTAACATGCGCACCCCCGGCGGCGGATTCGCATCGGTCCTGGAGGTTCCGACGCCGGTCGACGGTTCGCAATATCAGGGGTGAAGAAGGCTCGCTGCTGCGTTCTGGCTAAGGCCTCGCACCAAGTGAAGTGCAATTGGAGGCGATCGAGAATGGATAGAGTGCATTCACTGCAGGACACCCTGATGCTCGATATTGTCGCCGGATTTACTTCAGAAGATGCACGCCTAGAGAGCCCCATTGGAGCTGCGCCCTTTGGGCAAGCCATCAATCTTCTCTCTACCGGAAATCTGGGCGACGCCAACCCGGCAACGCCCTGTCGGGCCTTGCTCGACGCTCGGATACCGCACGGCTTGCGCCGGACGTCAGGAGGCCATGCTGCACTTCCAAGATCAGCCCCCTGAGTAATGCTGGAACTATCCGCCGCTCGGCAGAAGCTCACGAGCCGATCCGATTGCAGCAATCGTCAGAAAGACGAGATGGCGGCACTTCATTTGCATGCCTACCTCGCCCCTACTCCACCGTCCGCATCGACCACAGCCGCGAGCGCGCCAGCACCACCGCGATCAGCACCGCCATGGCTGCGGCCGACAGCAGCAGCGCGGCCTGGATGCCCCAGGCGGCGCAGATCGTGCCGCCGATCAGCGCGCCGATCGGGCCGCCGCCGCCCAGGCCCAACTGGAACAGCGACATCAGGCGGGCGCGGTGGGTGGCGGGCGCCACGATCTGCAGCACCGTGCGGCTCTGCGTCATGGTGATGCCGGCGCCCAGGCCCCAGACGAAGTTCAGCGCCACGAAGACGGCGAACGACGGCAGGCTGGCCAGCGCCACCAGCACCACCGCGCCCGCGGCCACCGCGACGCCGATCAGCCGGCCGCGCAGGGTGAAGCGGCGGGCGATGCCCGCGAAGGCCACCGCGGCCAGGATGGTGGCGGCCCAGAACGCCAGGTTCACGTAGGCCAGCTCGGGCGCGCCGCCGCCGTAGACGTCGCGCACGACCAGCGGCAGCACGGCCATGAACGGCCCGACATAAAAGATGCCGACGCCGAGGTTGATCAGCAGCACCGGCCAGATCTGGTCCGACTTCGCCGCCGCCGACACGCCCTCGCCGACGCTCTGCCAAAAACCCGGATGCGCGGCCGGCGGATGCGGCGGCGGGTCGGGCAGGCGCGCGACGGCGAGGCAGCCCAGCAGCACCAGGGCCGCGTGCAGCACGAGGAGCGGCAGCGGCCCGAAGCGGTCGGCGGTCGAGGC
>JAIETA010000209.1 GCA_019745575.1 Reyranella sp.
TGGCCTCGACTACTTCCACGGCATCGCCAAAGGGTGGAGCCTCAGAAATGTGTGAATCGCCTAGAGCAAGGCTGGGGGAGGACAATGAGGCCATGCATCTGATGCGTTGCAGCCCGACCGGCAGCGCAGACATGGATCGTTGGTGTGCTAATGATTTCGGTCCTATGATTCTTTCATGACATCCGCGGACGATCCGTCCTACCGCCTGGGCCTTGCGCTCGCCGAGGTTTCCCGCCTGTGGCGGCACGTGCTCGATGCGCGGCTGAAGCCGCTCGGCCTGTCGACGGCGCGCTGGGTGGCGCTGGTCAACCTGTCGGCCCATCCCGAGGGCATGACCCAGAACGCACTCGCGCTCCGGGTCGGCATCAAAGGCTCGACCCTGGTGCGCCAGCTCGACCTGCTCGAAGCCGACGGCTGGGTGGTGCGCCGCGCCCAGCCCGGCGACCGCCGCGCCAAGCGCGTGTTCCTGACGGCAAAGGCGCGGCCGGCACTGGCGCGGATTGCCACGGCCGGCCGCGAGCTGCGGCGTGAATTGCTGCGCGACTGCAGCGAGGCCGAGATCCGCGCCTGCAATCGCCTGCTCGGGCGGGTGAAGGCACGCCTGGAGCCGCTGGCCGGCCCCTTGGCCGGCGACGAGCGTGCCCCGCCGCGTCTGGTCGCGGCCGAATAGCCCCGCCGAACAGTCCAATGGACCTGTCGATTCCGCCTGCGACGAAGAATGCCCCGCCGGCCAGCCCCGTGGCCAATACCGTGCCGCGTCCCGCCCGGTGGTCGCTCGGCCGCGGCGGCTCGCTGCTGCGTCCGCGCACGTTCGTCATCGCCGCCGTTCTGCTGATGGCGCTGGCCTACGGCGGGCGCGAGATCTACATGCGCTTCACCCACGTCTACGAATACGACGCCCGCGTGAGCGCCGACATCGTGACGGTCTCCAGCCGGGCCGACGGCTGGGTGGTCGAGATGCCGGTGCGCGAGGGCATGCAGGTCGAGGCGGGCCAGGTCCTCGTGCGTGTCGACGATCGCATCGCGAGGCTGAAGGCCGACGGGCTGCGCGCACAGATCGAGGGCGTGCGGGTCGAGCGGGCCAGGCTGCGCGCCGAGCGCAAGCTCGACCAGAACCAGGCCGATGCGCAGATGCGCACGCGCACCTCGAACGTGACCGTGCGCGAGAAGGCACTGGCGGCGCTGCGCGCCGATCTCGACTTCGCCAAGCTGGAGCTCGATCGCAGCCGCGCCCTGTTCGCCACGCGCGTCATCAACGAGCGCCAGCTCCAGGTGGCGCAGGCCGCCGTCACCAAGCTCGAAATCCAGATCCTGCAGCTGCAGGCCGAGCATCAGCAGGCCGAGGGCAGTCTCGACGAGGCCCGCGTCGGCCACGACCGCCTGGGCGTGATCGACGCCCAGATCGAGGCGCTGACCCACCAGGTCGCCAACCTGGCGTCCCAGCTCCACCAGCAGCTGGTCGATGTCGAGGATCGCACCATCAAGAGCCCGATCCCGGCCGTGATCGACCGCACCTTCGTCCTGCCTGGCGAGTATGTCGCCGCCGGACAACGCATCCTGCTGCTGCACAACCCGAAGGAAGTCTGGGTCGAGGCCAACGTCAAGGAGACGCAGGTGAGCCGGCTGAAACTCGGCCAGACGGTGCGCGTCTCGGTCGATGCCTTCCCCGACGACAAGTTCACCGGCCGCGTCGCGCGCATCGGCAGCGCCACCATGGCCCGCTTCGCGCTGATCCCGACGCCCAACCCGTCGGGCAACTTCACCAAGATCACCCAGCGCGTGCCGGTCAAGATCGACCTGGTCGACATGCCGCGGCCGTTGACGCCGGGCATGATGGTCGAAGTCGACATTGACGTGCGCTGACGTGTGGTCAGCGATCAATGCTGGGGCCCATGCTTCGAGACGCTCGCTGCGCTCGCTCCTCAGCATGAGGTCTCGTCCTCATCCTGAGGAGGCCGCGAAGCGGCCGTCTCGAATCGGGCGGAGTAACTTCCGCCCTGTGATGGGCAACCGGCAATGACCTCCATTAGCGCGCCGCTTCCCGGCGCTCCCATCCAGAACGCCGCCTTCCTCGCCGAGCGCTACGGACCCGCCTACCGCTGGCTGGTGACGATCACCGGCATGATGGGCGTGGTCGCCATGGTGCTGGCCATGACGACGGTGAACGTCGCCGTGCCCGACGTCATGGGCGCCTTCGGCATCGGCCAGGACAAGGCGCAGTGGATGTCGTCGGCCTACATGGCGACCATGACCGCGGGCATGCTGATCAACGCCTGGCTGTCGGGCGTGCTGGGCGAGCGGCGGACCTTCATCGGCGCGCTGTTCTTCTTTTCGACGGGCGCCGTGCTGGGCGGCATGGCGCCCAACGAGGACGTGCTGATCTTCGCCCGCGTCCTGCAAGGTTTTAGCGCCGGCATCGCCCAGCCGCTGGTGATGGCCACCATCTTCACCGTCTTCCCGCCCGAGCGGCGCGGCACGGCCATGGGCATCTTTGGCCTCGGCGTCGTGTTTGCGCCGGCGATCGGCCCGACCCTGGGCGGGCTGATGATCGAATACTTCTCCTGGCGCTACGTCTTCTACATCTCGCTGCCGTTCTGCGGCCTCGCCGCCGTCATGGCCGCCTTCTTCATGCCGACCCGGCCGCTGGCGCGCGAGATCCCGCCGTTCGACTGGCTGGGCTTTGCGCTTCTCTGCGTCGGCCTGTGGGGCCTCATGACCGGCATCGCCGACGGCCAGCGCGAAGGCTGGACCTCCGACATCATCGTGTTCCGCCTCGCCCTCGGCGCGGCGGCATCGGTGGGGTTCGTGCTGTGGGAGCTGCACACGCCGCGTGCGTTGCTCGACATGCGCATCTTCGCCAATCTCGAATTCGCCGCTGCGGCGGTGATCGCCTTCATCTTCGGCGCCGGCATGATGGGCTCGACCTACGTCATTCCGGTGTTCGTCCAGACCATGGTGGGGTTCACGCCGCTGCTGGCCGGCCTGATGATGATGCCGGCCGGCCTGATGCTGGCGGTGATCTTTCCGCTGGCCGGCCGCCTCTCGGACGCCATGCCGGGCTCGTTCATGATCATCGGCGGCCTGGTGATGTTCGCGGCGGGCTTCGCCCTGATGGTGGGCGCCGACGCCAACACGACGTTCTGGACCCTGGTCGGCATGGTGATGGTCTCGCGCCTCGGCCTCGGCTTCATCAACCCCAGCCTCAACGCCACGTCGCTGAAAGCGCTGCCGCCCGACCGGGTGCGCCAGGGGGCCAGCGTCGCCAACTTCATGCGCCAGCTGGGCGGCGCCTTCGGCATCAATCTGATCGTGGCCTTCTTCGAGGTTCGCACGCGCTTCCACGCCGATGCGCTGGCCGCGACGCAGGACTGGGGCAACCGCACCACCGAGCAGCTGCTGGTCCAGATCGAGCAGCTCATGCAGCGCTCCGGCCTGCCGTTCCAGCAGCAGAAGACCGCGGCGCTGGAATTCCTCGGCCAGATGGTGAACACCCAGGCCCAGATGCTGGCCTTCTCCGACACTTTTATCGTGATCGCGATCGTGGCGCTCCTGGCGCTGATTCCGGCGGCGCTGCTGTCGCGCTCGCAGCAGCCGGCGCGGCGGCTGGCGTGGCGGTGAGACGAGGGGCTGGCGTGATTTGTTGGAGCGCGCCGCTCCAGAGACTGTGAAGAAATCCCTGGTGCCTTGGAATGAATTTCGATTCGCTGTCCGCCATCTGA
>JAIETA010000356.1 GCA_019745575.1 Reyranella sp.
TCAGGAACTCGCCGTGATAGCCGATCAGGCCGCGCGACGGGGCATAGAACACCAGGCGGGTCTTGCCGGCGCCCGAGGGCCGCATATCCTGCAGCTCGCCCTTGCGGATGGAGATCTGCTCGACCACGACGCCCGTGTAGGCGTCGTCGACGTCGATCACGACTTCCTCGATCGGCTCGAGGCGCTGGCCGGTCTTGGGGTCGGTCTGGAACAGCACGCGGGGGCGGCCGACGGCGAGCTCGAAGCCCTCGCGGCGCATGGTCTCGATCAGCACGCCGAGCTGCAGTTCGCCGCGACCGGCGACTTCGTACGAGTCGGCGTTCTCGGTGTCGGTGACGCGGATGGCGACGTTGCCCTCGCCCTCGCGCATCAGGCGCGCGCGGATCATGCGGGTCGTGACCTTGTCGCCTTCGGTGCCGGCCAGCGGCGAGTCGTTGACCGAGAAGGTCATGGCCAGCGTCGGCGGATCGACCGGCTGCGAGGCGATCGGGTCGGCAATCGTGGGGTCGCCGACCGTGTCGGCCACCGTGGCGACCTTGAAGCCGGCGATGGCCACGATGTCGCCCGCCTCGGCCTGGTCGAGCGACATGCGCTCCAGCCCGCGGAACGCCAGCACCTTGGTGATGCGGGTCTGCTCGAGCTCCTTGCCGTCGCGGGAAAGCGCCTTCAGCACCGTGTTGGGCTTGACCGTGCCGGACTGGATGCGGCCGGTCAGGATGCGGCCAAGGAAAGGATCTGCCTCCAGGGTCGTCACCAGCATGCGGAAGGCCGGGTCGGCCTCGATCCTGGGCGGCGGCACGTGCCTCAGCACCAGGTCGAACAGCGGCTCCATGTCCTTGTGCTCGGCCTCGAGCGAGGTCGCGGCCCAGCCCTGGCGGGCCGAGGCGAAGAGCGTCGGGAAGTCGAGCTGCTCGTCGCTGGCCTCCAGCGCGGAGAACAGATCGAACACTTCGTCGTGGACCTCGTGCGCGCGCGCGTCTGCGCGGTCGACCTTGTTGATCAGGACAATCGGCCTGAGGCCCAGACGCAGCGCCTTGCCGAGCACGAACTTGGTCTGCGGCAGCGGCCCCTCGGCCGCATCGACCAGCAGCACGACGCCATCGACCATCGACAGGATGCGCTCGACCTCGCCGCCGAAGTCGGCATGGCCGGGCGTGTCGACGATGTTGATGCGCGTGCCCTTCCAGACGACCGAGGTCGCCTTGGCGAGAATAGTGATGCCGCGCTCGCGCTCGAGGTCGTTCGAGTCCATGGCGCGCTCGGCGACCTGCTGGTTGTCGCGGAACGTGCCGCTCTGTTTCAGCAGGCAGTCGACCAGCGTGGTCTTGCCATGATCGACGTGCGCGATGATCGCGACGTTGCGGATATCCATGTTTTGTTTGTCCGGAGGGAGTTGGCTGGGCGCGCTTATACGCATGCACCATGGCCCCGGCAAGGCGGGTTGAGGGGCTGTCTTGCCGCTGTCACAGTGCGCGTATGCATAAACGCTCGGTCACCATCGATGGTCACCGCACCAGCATCTCGCTGGAGGACGCGTTCTGGGCCGAACTGTCGGCGATCGCCGCGCGGCGCGGCCTGTCGCTCAACGCCCTGGTGGCCGAGATCGACCATGCCCGCAGCACCTCGGCCGGGCCGCCGGGCAATCTGTCGAGCGCGTTGCGTCTCCACGTGCTCGACGACCTGCGCAAGGCCGCCGGCCGGGACTAACTTCAGTCGAGTTTGAACCCCTTGGCGCGCACGAATGCGCCGAAATCGGCGCGCTCGGGCACCGAATATTGCCGGGCCTTGTCCTCGGACCAGCCGTAGCCCGGATCGCTGCCGAACCGCTCGACGAAGCGCTGGATCTTGTAAGGCTGGGTCTCGTTGCGCCGGCGGTCATAGGCCGCGATCTTGTCCCGCAGGCCCGTCTCGTCGTAGCGGTCGCGGTGTATCGACACATCTAGCCCGAGCCGTGGGCTCATCACGCCCTCGAAAGACGGCCAGCCGATCCCCAACCCGGCCACGGGAAACACATGCTGCGGCAGGCCGAGCACCTGGGCCACTTGGGCCGCGTGATTGCGGATCTGGCTGATCGGGCAGGTGCCCAGGCCGACACGGTCGGCGGCGGCGATGAAGGTCGCGAGCACGATGCCGGCGTCGACCGCGGCATTGAAGAACGGATCGAGATAGTCATTCACGAAGGGCCGGCCGCGCCACTCGAACAGCAGGCGGTGACGGCGGTTGTTGCCGCAGAAAACCAGCAGCGCCGGCCCCGCCTTGGCCCACGGGTTCTCCGGGATCAGTGCTTCGAGCTTCTCACGCTGGCCCTTGTCGGTGACGATCACGATGTCGGCCTGCTGCAGGTCGCTCTTGGACGGCGCCGACAGCGCAACGGCGCAGAGCGTCTCGAGCAAGGCAGGATCGATCGGCCGGTCGGCGTAGCGGCGCACGACGCGCCGGTTGGCCATATCGGCCAGCACGTCCACGCTGCCTATTCCATTCGGCAGGTGCGCCGCGGCGAGCGCCGGCGCGGAACCAAAACGCGCCTTGAGCGTCGTCAGCAAACGATCGAGCACAGTGTCTCCTCAGCGGCCGAACAGGTTGGGCAGGGGAACGTTGGGGATCAGCGAGCGCTGCTGTTGCTGCGGCGCCTGCTGCTGCGGCTGAGGCGCACCCGGCAAGGTGCTGAGCATGCCCGGCGGATCCTTGGCGGTGCCGCGCACGACATTGAGCGCCGGCGACGACATCGAACCGCGTGCCGTGGTGATCAGGTAGGGCGCCGACGGATCCTCGGCGATGATGAAGTTGATCGTGGTGTCGGTCGTCGAGTTGCCGAAGTTGGTGCGCGTGGCGATCCGCGCCGTTGCACGGTTGCCCTGAACCGTCAGGCCGCGGTCGCTCAGGACGCCGCCTGCGATGTCGATATTGCCCGCGATCGGGCTGTCGTGATTGACGAAACGGTTCAGCACCAGGGCGATGGCGTTCAGCAGGTTGCCGACGCCGACTCCTCCCCTCTGTCCGACCGCGCCCAGCACGTTGCCCAGGGTCTGATCGATCAGGCCGCCGGCCGCACCGGCGGCGGCCGACCCCAGCACTTGCAGCGCCTTGTCGGCGCCGACGAAGATGTGGCCGCTGAGCTGCGCCCCGCCGGCCATCGACGCCTTGATCTGGTCCGGCGTCGTGCCGCCGCCGCGCACGGAGAGGCCGTTGGCGTTCAGCCTGCCGTCGATCGTCACCTTGACGCCGCTGCCGAACTGGTTGCTGCCCGACATGCTACGCAGCGCCTCGCCGACATAGATGCTGTTGGCTCCGCCCTTGAAGTCGAAGGACAACGCCGGCTGGCTGGCGTTGACCACGCCGGCAAGCGCCAGCGAGCCGCCGTACAGCGTGCCCTTGAAGTGCTGCACCGTCAGCACGCCATCCTTGAGCGTTGCCGCGAGATCGGCGTTACCGATACGCAGCGGCGCGCTGATCAGGGTGCCCGCCACCAGCTTGAGCGAGCCGTCGACGCTACGCAGCGCCGACGTGTCGATCGGCTGTGCGCCGGCCGCGGGCTGGCCGCGCGCCGGCGGCCGGGCTGCACCGCCGCCGCCGATCTTGTCGAGGTCGAGCACGTTGGCCCGCAGGTCGGCGGTGACGACGGGCTTGCCCGTGAGTTTCACATCGACCGAGCCCTCGATCGCCTGGCCGTTCAGCACGACGTTGCCGCGATAGGCCGCCGACTGCGGCGCCCCGCGTGCCGCGCCAGGCAGCGACAGGGTGCCGCTCGCCCTTACGCTCTGGCCCATGCC
>JAIETA010000249.1 GCA_019745575.1 Reyranella sp.
GCCTATGCCCGACCTCGACACTGTCCCAACCAGATGGTCTTCGAATATGCTTAAACTTCCCCGGACAGCCCTGCATTCAGATGGGGAGGTGCCCCGTAGGGGCGGAGGGGTCGGAAGCCTCCGTCGTGAAGCTCATGACCCCTCCGGCCCGTATGATGGGCCACCTCCCCAGCGGAGCTGGGGAGGAGAGAGAGGGGTCGGTCGACGTCGGAAAGACGTTAGCGCCGCGCGTCGGTGCGTGGTGCGGCGGCGGGGACGGGGTTGGTGCCGCGGGCGCCGCTGATCAGGCCGCTGGTCGGCTGCGCGACCGGGTTGCGCGGCGGCACGCCGATCGAGGCGCGCTCGATCACCGTCTTCACCTCGGTGCTGCGGCGGATCAGGTTGTAGCGCAGGCCGGTGTAGAGGTTCACCGGGAACGGCATGTCGGCGTTGAAGTCGATGATCAGCACGACGCGCGTCTGGTCGGTCTGGTTCTTCACCCAGTGCTCGCGCGTGTCGTCGAACACCAGGGGCTTGCCCTCTTCCCAGAAGAAGTGGTGGCCGCCGATCTCGATCCAGCACTTCTCGGGCTCGGTGGGCACGATCAGCGGATAGTGGAAGCGCACCACGCCGGCCGCCGAGCCGCGATGGGGCTCGATCTCGGCAAAGCCGTGCAGGATGCTGAACAGCGCCGTGTGGACGCCCGGGATGCGGCAGATCGCGGCGTAGGTGTCGGGCACCGCCGCCGTGTTCTCCTTGACCTCGTGGCCCCACAGCTTGAGCAGGAAGGTGCGCCAGGCGCGGCCCGGCACGTAGAGGTCGCGCGGATGGACCTCGTGCAGCGCCGGGATCTCCTCGTGGTGGCTCAGCAGGTACGCCAGGTCGGCCTTGATCTTGTCGTGGCTCTTCTTCAGTTCGCCCAGCACCGGAAAGGCCCGCATCGCGTCCTCGCCGGCCAGCGGCAGCTTGGGCATGTTGCGCAGGATCATGTCCGACATCTTGAGATTGAAGTTCTCAAGCGGCTCCTGCGGCACCCACAGGTTCTTGGTCAGATAGAAGCGGCCCTTGTGTCCAACGCCTTGCGCAGAGTCTTTGTCCATGACGGGTCCTGACAGGTGAAATCCGCAGAAAACTAGGAGGCCAAATTCATACTCCCGAAGCGTCCCGCCGCGCGCGGCACAATTGCCGCGGCAGGCGCGACCGACGGTCTCAATTTCCTACGTCAAGCCTCGGAAAACATGTAACTATTCTAAACCGAAGCTACAATAGCACCAAGATGTTCCGTTTTGCCGACGTTCCCTTGTCGCTGTCGGGGATGACCCGGATCTCCGGCCGGCGCGTATTCCTGCGCGCCCCCAGCATGGACGACTGGCCGGAATGGGCGGAATTGCGGGCCCGCAGCCGGGCCTTCCTGACGCCCTGGGAGCCGACCTGGCCGGACGACGCCCTGGGCCGCGACCATTACCGCCGCCGGCTGCGCCAGCAGGTGCGGGAGTGGCGGGCGGGCGAGGCCTACGGCCTGTTCGCCTTCGCCAACGACAATCGCCGCCTGGTCGGCGGCATCAATCTCAGCAACGTGCGGCGCGGCGTCGCGCAGGCCGCCGCGGTCGGCTACTGGATGGGCCAGCCCTACGCCGGCCAGGGCCTGATGACCGACGCGCTGCGCGCCCTGCTGCCCTTCGTGTTCGACGAGCTCCGGCTGCACCGCCTGGAGGCGGCCTGCCTGCCCAACAACGAGCCGTCCAAGGGCGTGCTGACCAAGGTCGGCTTCCACGAGGAGGGGCTGGCGCGCCAGTACCTGCGGATCAACGGACAGTGGGCCGATCACCTGCTGTTCGCGCTGCTGCGCGCCGACTACGACAGCCTCCTGCGGGCGGGGCGTTAGGCGGGAGGGGACGATGCGACGGGGCCGGCTGCTGGGACTTCTTTTGGCCGCGCTGACCGCCGGGCCGGCGGCGGCGCAGACAACCTGGCCCGACAAGCCGATCCGCTTCGTCGTGAGCTTCGCGCCCGGCACCGCGACCGACAATCTCGCCCGCGTGCTGGCCGATGCGCTGGTGCCGCTGCTCGGCCAGCCGATCGTGATCGACAACAAGCCGGGCGCCCAGGGCTCGATCGGCGCCAACCAGGTCGCCAAGGCGGCGCCCGACGGCTACACGATCCTGATCGGCTCGGCGACCACGCAGGCCGCCGCCGCGTCGCTCCTGAAGACCATCCCCTACGATCCGGTGAAGGATTTTACGCCGGTCACGCGGCTCGGCCACATCGCCCAGGTGCTCGTGGTCAAGGCCGACTCGCCCTACAGGGATGTCGCGGCACTGGTCGCGGCGGCGCGCGCCCAGCCCGGCAAGCTCAACTACGGCCAGGGGTCGAGTGGCAACCTGCTGCCCGCCGCCACGCTGGTAAAGCGGCTCGGCCTCGACGTCGCGCGGGTCAACTACCGCAGCCCGCCGCAGGCCATGGCCGAGGTGCTGAGCGGCCAGGTCCAGTTCATGTTCATCGATCTCTCCGCGGCGCTGGGCCAGATCCGCGCCGGCACGCTGCGTCCGCTGGCCGTCAGTTCGGCCGGCCCCAGCGCGCTGCTGCCCGGCGTGCCGCCGATCGGCGATACGCTGAAAGGCTTCGAGCTCTTGACCTGGTTCGCCATGTACGCGCCGGCCGGCACGCCCGCCGTCCTCGTCGAGCGGCTGAACGCCGCCACGCGCAAGGCGCTGGCCGAGCCCGCCGTGGCGCGCAAGCTGGCCGACATGGGCTTCGAGCTGGAAGCCGGCACGCCGGCAGCACTTGCGGCCTTCACCGCCGCCGAAGTCGCCAAGTGGAAGGCGCTGGTCGCCGAGACCGGCCTCGAACAGGAGTAGGGCATGCGCAATCTCACCCCCGAAACCATCAGCGCCGCCTTCGCCGAGTACGCGAAGAACGCCCCCTCGGCCCGCACGCGCGACCTGCTGGTCGGCCTCGCCAGCCACCTCCACGCCTTCGTGCGCGAGAAGAAGGTGACGCAGGCGGAGTGGGGCGCCGCCATCGACGCGCTGACGCGCGCCATGAAGTTCACCGACGACAAGCGCAACGAGTATATTCTCTTCTCCGACCTGCTGGGCGTGTCCTCGCTGGTCGACATGGTGAATGCCGAGCGCGGCGGCACGGCGTCGTCGGTCCTCGGACCTTTCCACATCGAAGGGGCCCCCGTGCTGGCCAACGGCGGCGACCTGTGGCGCGGCCAGGTGGGCGAGCCGCTGGTGGTGAGCGGCCGTGTCGTCGACCGGCAGGGTGCGCCGGCCAAAGGCACCGTGCTGGCGCTGTGGCAGAACGCCGGCAACGGCCTCTACGCCCAGCAGGATCCCGCCCAGTCGCCGACCAACTATCACGCCCGCCTGACGGTGGCGGACGACGGCAGCTTCGCCTTCTCGACGGTGCGCCCCGTGCCCTACACGGTGCCTGACGACGGCCCGGCCGGCGAGTTGATGCGCGTGCTGGGGCGCGACGCCTGGCGTCCGGCGCATCTGCACATGATCGTCCAGGCGCCCGGCCGCCGGCCGCTGATCACCGAGTTCTTCCCCGAGGACGATCCCTACCTCGACCGCGACGCCGTGTTCGGCGTGCGCGCCGACCTCGTGCTGCCGTTCCGCAAGGTCGCCGACCGCAAGGCGCTGCCGGCCCACCTCGCCGCGCGCGAGACGCTGCCGCTGCCGGTGTGGGCCACCACCATCGACCTCGTTCTGCCGTAGTGCCGAAATCGAGGGGTCCAAAGCTCTCCTCCTCCCCCGTTTCGCTAGGGGATGCACACATCGTGCGTCGGGTTGACTCATGATGACGGAATTTTGTGG
>JAIETA010000320.1 GCA_019745575.1 Reyranella sp.
GGCCGCGGCATTGAGAAACCGGCCGGGGCGATAGGCCACGACATCGACGGAGGCCGCGCACGGCGCGCGGTTGATGTGGACATCGAAGACGCTCAAGAAGATCGAGACACGGGTCAGTGCCTCGCTTCCCAGGCCCAGCTCCGGCGGCGGAACCGCATCGACGATCATCTGCACCAGCCCGTCGGCCGGCGCGATCAGTACGCCGTCATCCTGAGGCACGCCGCGCGGCGGGTCGCGGAAGAAGTAGATCGACCAAAGGGTGAGTATCATCAGCGGCCAGAACAGCCAGGCCGCTCCCGTCAGCGCCGCCACGAGCGTTGCGCCGGCGAAAAGGGCGATGAAACGCCACCCGTCGGCGAGGATCGGCACAAGGAAATTTGCCAGCATGAACGCGCTCTCTGTCGCCCGCGACCGTCAGTCGACCTTGGGCAGGCTGAAGACCTGGCCCGGGTATATCAGATTCGGATCGCGAATCTGATCCTTGTTGGCGCCGAAGATCGTTGTGTATTGCCAGCCATCACCGTAGTGCGCCCGGGCGATGTTCCAGAGATTGTCGCCGCGCACGACATGCAGCCGGCGGCTGTCACTGCCCGCCCGCGGCGACAGCACAGCCCGTTCGAACGGCAGTTCGAGGCGGGCGCTGGGTTTTCCGTCCTTGGCCAGACGATCGAGCCGCAAGGTGTGTTTGCCCGGCTCGAGGGGGGTGGCCGGCGTCAGGCGCCAGCGGCCGTCGGCACCGGCCACGCCTTCGGCCGCGATCTTGTCATCGACATAGGCACGTACCGTGGTTCCCGGTGCCGCCAGTCCGGTAATCGTGACGTGACCACGGTCGTCGTAGTCCAGCGTCGACACGACGAGGTCTCCCGATCGCGGCACGCCCGCTGCTGTCGGCGGCTGAACCAGCGTTGTCGCACCGGCCGATGGCGCGATCATCACCAGGGTTTCCTCCTTGGCCTCCGCCCCCGCGGCCGCCGGCGGCGAAGGAACGACGACGACGACAACCTGATCCGACGTAACCGGTGCGCGGCCGTCGACGTGCTCGATCACGCGCAGTTCATGCTGCCCAGGGGAAAGCGGCGGGTCCTGGGCAACAATCACCCATTCACCGCGGGCGTCGGCCGTGGCGGTAGCGACTTCCTTGCCGCCGTCGAGCAGCACGATCTTGGCACCGGGCGTGGCCCGACCGGCAACGACGGCGCGCCCGTCCGGCCCGACACGGGCGATATCGAAGGTCGGCGCCGCAGGAGCCATGGGTGGCGGAGGCGGTGCGGACGTCGGCGCTGTCGGGGCTGCCGTCGGAGTTGGCGCTGGGGCTGGGGTCGTCGTCGCCGGCTTGGCCGCCTGGTCGATGATTGCCTGCTCGTTCTGCTTGCCCCGCCAAGCGACGGCGAGGGCAACAGCCAGGACGAGGGCGCCGACCCCAACCAGCCAAAAAACAGTGCGTGACATCGCCCTCCCAACGGTGCGACGACCGACCACCCTTGGCGTCGCATCCTGTTTGCAGGAAATGATACCATGCCGCCCCGGTCCGGAAAGGCTTCGGATCACCCCTAAGTTGCCGATAAACAAGAAGTTTCCGTGCCCGCCTCAACCCCATCCTCCCTCTGTGTTTTTTGCGGCGCCCGCTTCGGACGCGATCCGGCGACGCGCGAAACCGCCGCCCGGCTGGGTGCATTGTTGGCCCAGGAAGGGATTCGACTCGTCTATGGCGGCGGCGGAGTAGGCCTGATGGGCGTGGTGGCGAACGCGGCCCTGGCGGCCGGCGCGAAGGTCGTCGGCGTCATTCCCCGGTTTCTGCTGCAAAGGGAGGCCGGCCACCCTGCCCTTACCGAAACAGTGGTGGTCGACACGATGCACGAACGCAAGCTCCAGATGTTCGAGCGGTCGGATGCCTTCGTGGTGCTGCCGGGAGGCATCGGCACTCTGGAGGAATTCTTCGAGGTCCTGTCATGGCGCACGCTCGGCCTGCACAGCAAGCCGATCGTGATCGTCGACCAGGGCGGCTACTGGGAACCCCTGGCGGCGCTCCTGCGCGGAGTCGTCGAGGGCGGGTTCGCCGAACGGACCCACCTCGACCACGTAGCCTTCGTGAGCGACCTTGCCGATCTCCTGCCGACTATCGCTGCCATGCCACAGGCGGCCGGGCCGGAAAAAATGCTCGACCGGGTGTAATTGGCTCCGCCGGCCGCCTTGGCAGCCCGCCCCTGCTTCCCTTGTGACACATCCCTCGCAAATGCTGGGGGTGATCGCCACGGGCGGTCACTCCTGCTCGATCGTCACCGGCGGCTTGCGCGTGATGCCGTGGTTCACGCGATCGATGCCGCCCACCTCGTCGAGGTGCCACCCGGCAACAGCATAGCGGCGGCGCTGGAGTCCACGCCTCCCGAGAGGCCGTATATCACCTTGCCTTTGCCGACCTGCGCGATCGCGAAATCACAACTCGCTCCCGACACATGCGAAGTCCCGCCCGTGCCGCGACGGGGCGATGTCGGTCCTCAATAGATCCTACCGCCACCGGCAAAACGTCCAAACTTTGCGCCCGGAAAAGGATGGACCTGGTGTCCCGGCGACAGCGTGTTCCGAAGATTGCCTTTACCCTCACGGTGGTGCAACAAGACTGGCGCTAATAGGCAATAGATCAACTCAGCCGAAGCCAAAGCGGCGTACGGAGATGCAGGCATGTCAGATCTCGAAATCGTCTGGACAAAGGTTGATGAAGCGCCCGGGCTTGCAACGTTTTCCTTGCTGCCGATCGTCGAGGCCTTTGTCGGAACAGCCGGCGTGAAGATGAAGCTGAAGGACATTTCACTGACTGGCCGCATCATCGCCAACTTCCCCGACAAACTGACGCCGGCGCAAAGGATCAATGACGAGTTGGCCGAGCTCGGCAAGCTTGCGATGCGCCCGGAAGCCAACATCATCAAGCTGCCCAACATCTCCGCGTCGATCCCGCAGCTGAAGGCCGCGATCAAGGAGCTGCAGGGCAAGGGTTACGACATACCGAATTATCCGGACAGCGACGCGACGCCTGCGGACAAGGAAATCCGCGCCCGCTACGGCAAAGTGCTCGGCAGCGCCGTCAATCCGGTGCTGCGCGAGGGCAATTCCGACCGCCGCGCCGCCGGCGCCGTGAAGCAGTACGCACGCAAGCATCCGCACAAGATGGGCGCGTGGTCCAAGGACTCGAAGACCCGCGTGGCGACCATGTCGGGCGGCGATTTCTATGGCTCCGAGGTCGCGACGACCATGGCGGCGCCCAACAACGCCCGTATCGAACTGATCGGCAGCGACGGCGCGACCACAGTGCTGAAGCCGAAGATTCCGCTCAAGGCCGGCGAGATCATCGACTGCTCGGTGATGAACCGCAACGCATTGCGCACCTTCTATGCCGCGGCAATCGAGGCCGCGAAGAAGGACGGCATCCTGTTCTCGCTGCACCTCAAGACGACCATGATGAAGATCTCCGATCCCATCCTGTTCGGCCATTGCGTTTCCGTGTTCTTCGCCGACGTGTTCAAGAAGCATGGCGCCACGCTCGCGAAGCTCGGCGTCGATCCCGACAACGGTGTGGGCGACATGATGACCCGCATCGAGACGCTCCCGGAGGCCGAGAAGGCCGCGATCAAGGCCGATATCCAGGCCGAGTATGCGAAGCGACCGGGCCTCGCCATGGTCAATTCCGACAAGGGCATCACCAATCTCCACGTGCCGAGTGACATGATCATCGATGCGTCGGTGCCGGCGATGATCCGCGAGTCGGGCAAGATGTGGGGCCCCGACGGCAAGCTGCACGACGTGATCGCCGCGATCCC
>JAIETA010000093.1 GCA_019745575.1 Reyranella sp.
AGATCGCCGAAGTGCGCAAGGAGCCCGAGCAGAAGACCAACATCGGCGGCGGCTGGCACACCGACCACAGCTACGACGCCGAGCCGGCCATGGGCTCGATCCTGCTGGCCCGCGAGCTGCCGGAGGAGGGCGGCGACACGCTGTTCGCCAACATGTATCGCGCCTTCGAGACGCTCTCGCCCGGCCTGCAGCGCACGCTCGAAGGCCTGCGCGCCGTCCATGGCTCGGCGCATATTTTCGGCAGGGGCGGCGTCAACGACCAGAATCCCGAGGGCGCCAGCCGCTACGAAAACCACGACAAGGTCGGCACTGACGTCCTGCATCCGGTCGTGATCCGCCATCCGCTGAGCGGCCGCAAGGCGCTCTACGTCAATCCCGCCTTCACGCTGCGTTTCGAGGACTGGTCGGCCGACGACAGCCGGCCGCTGCTGGAACATCTCTACCGCCATGCCGCGCGGCCGGAATTCACCTGCCGCTTCCGCTGGCGCGAGGGTTCCATCGCCTTCTGGGACAACCGCGCCACCTGGCACTACGCCGCCAACGACTATCACGGCGAGCGGCGGCTGATGCACCGCATCACGGTCGCCGGCTGCGCGCTGCAGGCGGCGACGGCGTGACGGCAACGTCGCGGCAGTAGGCGCTACGGCCTGAGCTTGATCGTCATCTCGGCGATGCCCATCGCGAGGTTGTAGCCCGCGTCCTGCACGATGCCCGAGGCCACCATGCCGATCTCGGCGTTGGGGCCGCCGTAGATCCAGTTGCCGCCGGCCTGGCCGCCGGCCGCGGCGGTGCCCTGCTCGCCGACATAGGTGCCGCCGATCTGGTTGGGCGCGCGGGCCGAGCCCAGCGAGTAGACGCGCCAGATCGTGTGCACGGCCTTGGTGTAGCCGATGTCGATGCCGACCTTGTTGATTGTGCCCTCGTACTGCGCCGTCGAGACGCCGTCCTTGCCGAGAAAGACGCAGTCCATCTTCTTGCGCGAGGCGAGGACGTAGCCGGTGCCGGCGGCGATGTTGCAGGTGAGCGAGCCGATGTAGATGCGCGAGTTGGCGTTGGTGGCGTTCAGCTGCTGCGCCGTCTGCTGCTCCAGGCAGCCGCCCGTCGTCAACGCCAGGGCGACCGCTGCGAGGGCCGAAACACACTTGTTCATCGAGTACTCCTTGGAAAAGTCGGAAGTGCGCTAGTTCTTGAGGGTGAGCCCCATCTCGGCGATGCCGTAGGCCAGGTTGTAGCCGGCATCGCCGCTGTCCTGGAGCTGGGTCGCCTGCAGGACGATCTGGTTGTTGCTGCCGCCGTAGAGCCAGTTGCCGCCGGCGCTCGAGCTCGCGGCGATCGAGGCCTGTTCGCCGCCATAGTTGCCGGCCAGCACCTTGGGATCGGCGCTGGTGGCGTCGCCGACCAGCCCGCCGAGCTGGTAGACGTGCCACACCAGATGTCCGGCCTTGGTGAATCCGATGTCGAGGCCGAACTTGCGGATCTTGCCGTCGTAGGCCTGCGAGGCGCCGTCCTTGGTGAGATAGACGCAGCTCAGATCCTTGGTCGAGCCGAAGACGTAGCCGGTGCTGCCGCTGACGTTGCAGGTGAGCGCGCCGATATAGACCTGCGACTTGGCGTACTCCTTGTTGAGAGCCTGCGCCGTGGGCTGGCCATTCTGACAGGCCCCGGCGGTTGCCGCGAGAATTGCCGCCGCGGCGATCTTGGCGATTCCGTTCATGAAACGCACTCCTTCAGCGAATGGCCGCCCACAGGAGCGCCAGTCCGGACAAAGCCATTACGACGTCGAGCAGCCGCTGAAAAGTGGCGACGTTCATTCTTCGCACGATCAGGCGGGCGAGGTAGGCCCCGGCCATGACCGACGAGCCGGAAATCAGGCCCTTGACCACGATGTCCAGCGGCAGCGCCCCGAACGCCTGGAAGGTGACGGCCTTGCTGACATAGAGGGCGAGCGAGCCCGCCGCCTCGGTGGCGATGAAGGCGCCTTTGACCAGCCCGTGGGCGGCGAAGGCCGGTACGCTGAGCGGACCGGTCGAGACCACGATGCCGGTCAGGAAGCCGATTCCGGCGCCGGCCAGCACCATCCCGCCATAGCCCAGGGTGATGTCGCGCGCCGCCAGCCAGCGTCGGCCGGGGATCATCGCCAGGAAGAACAGGCCGAGCGCCAGGTCGACCGAGCGTTCGGGCAGGACCAGCAGGGTGCGGGCGCCCAGCGCGGCGGCCGGGACGCCGCCCAGCGCGTAGGCCGTGCAGGCGCGCCAGTCGACCTCGCGCCACCACGCGGTGATCTTGGCCAGGTTCGACATCAGGGCGACGATTGCCATGATCGGCACCGCCTCGCGCGGGCCGAAGACGAAGACCAGGACCGGCAGCAGGATGATGGTGGCGCCGGTGCCGACGATGCCGCTCACCGTGCCCGCGGCAAAGCCCACGGCGAGCACCAGGGTGTAGGTCAGGACAGGATCAGTACCCAAGGTTGGGGCGCAGCCACTTCTCGGCCTGCTCGACCGAGACGCCGCGGCGCCGGGCGTAATCCTCGAGCTGGTCGCGGCCGATGCGGGCGACGCCGAAGTACTGCGCGTCGGGATGGGCGAAGTAGTAGCCCGACACCGCCGCGGTCGGCAGCATGGCGAAGCTTTCGGTGAGCGTCATGCCAGCGTTCTGGCCGGCGTTCAGCAGCCGGAACAGCTCGGGCTTCTGGCTGTGGTCGGGGCAGGCCGGGTAGCCCGGTGCCGGGCGGATGCCGCGGTACTTCTCGCGGACCAGCTCGTCGTTGGAGAGCGCCTCGTCGGGAGCGTAACCCCACAGGGTCTTGCGCACGCGCTCGTGCAGGCGCTCGGCAAAGGCCTCGGCCAGACGGTCGGCCAGCGCCTTCAGCAGGATATCCGAGTAGTCGTCGTGATCCGCCTTGAAGCGGGCGAGGTGCTGCTCGATGCCGTGGCCGGCGGTGACGGCAAAGCCGCCGATCCAGTCGGCCTCGGGCGAGATGAAGTCGGCCAGGCACATGTTGGCGCGGGGCGCCCGCTTTTCGATCTGCTGGCGCAGAAAATAGAGTCGCGAGACCTCCTTGGTGCGGGTGTCGTCGCTGTAGAGCACGACGTCGTCGCCGTCGCGGCGGCACGGCCAGAAAGTGACGACACCCTTTGCGGTCAGCCACTTCTCGCGCACGATACGCTCCAGCATCTTGCGCGCGTCGCCGAAGAGCTTGCGCGCGCTGTCGCCGACCACGGGATCCTCGAGGATCGCCGGATAGTTGCCGGCCAGCTCCCAGGCGCGAAAGAACGGTGTCCAGTCGATGCGCTCGACCAGCTCGTGCAGCGGGTACTCGGCGAAGATGCGGGTGCCGCTCACCGCCGGCTTGGGCGGCGCGTAGGCCGACCAGTCGATCTTGTAGGCATTGGCGCGCGCGTCGGCCAGCGCCACCACCTTCTCCTTGCTGCCGCCGGCGCGCTCGACGCGGATCGCCTCGTACTCGGAGGCCACCTTGGCCGCGAAGTCGGCCGCCTGGTCGCCCGACTCCGAGACCAGCGCGGTGCACACGCCGACCGCGCGCGAGGCGTCGAGCACGTGCACGGTCGTGCCGTTGTAGCGCGGCGCGATCCTGAGCGCGGTGTGGACCTTCGAGGTGGTGGCGCCGCCGATCAGCAGCGGCAGGCTAAAGCCCTGCCGCGTCATCTCCTCGGCCACCGTCACCATCTCGTCGAGCGAGGGCGTGATGAGGCCCGAAAGGCCGATGATGTCGGCCTTGTTGTCGTTGGCCGACTTCAGGATGTCCTGGAACGGCACCATGACACCGAGGTCGATGACCTCGAAGTTGTTGCACTGCAGGACCACGCCCACGATGTTCTTGCCGATGTCGTGGACGTCGCC
>JAIETA010000315.1 GCA_019745575.1 Reyranella sp.
CCTCGTCGAGGCGCGCTCCGTCTTGTCTATCAGACGGACGCCGCAATAGATTCACAGCCTCTCCAGTTGCGCGCTCCCATGAGCATAAGAACTAAATCGAGCCATCGGGAGCATCGACGCGCCGGGTGCTCGGCCGGGCCCGCGTGTGGCTCAGCATGAACATGATCAGGCGTTCGTCGTGGCGACGGTAGGTGGCGGTCATGACGCCGTTGCGAAAGACGTAACGTGGAACGCCGGTGCGGGCGAGGGAGTAGCCTCTGTCCAGAAGCTCTTCCTCGCGGCGCAGGAGGGCCTCGTCCCAGCGCGCGCCGAAGCGCGGATCGGTCTCGCGCCAGCGATAGAGCGTGCGCCGGTCGAGGCCGACGCGCGCCGCCGAATAGCTGACCGAGCCGGTCTTCTCGAGTTCGCGCAGGAAGGTGACGCGGCGGCGCAGGTTGGTGCGCCGGCGCGGCTCGCCGACGCGCGGCGCGGTCCACAGATATTCGGTGACGTTCTGCGGCAGACGATCCATGAAGGTTCTCCTTTTGTTCCTATCGCAGGATAGTAGAAAGGATAGGAAGTCCTGGTCAACCGCGCATTTCACCGACGCCTCGACACTCAGCGCATGGCGCCCGCCATCCCGGTCAATCCCAGCGCGACGGACAGGAGGTCCGAGCCGCCGGCCACACGGGCGGATGGCGCCGCCCGGCCGACGGCGGCGCGCACGGCGGGCACGCGGCTCGACCCGCCGGTGAAAAAGATCGTCTCGATCGCCGCCGGACCGAGGCCTGCCGCGGCGATGCAATCCCTCGCCGTCTGGTGCAACCGATCCATTCCGGCTGCGATGGCGCGGTCGAAATCGACGCGCGTCGCCGAGGCCGCGAGGCCCGCTTCGAGAAAGACCAGAGGCACGTCGGCGCGTTCCCCGGCGCTCAGCGCGATCTTCGCCTCCTCCACGGCAAACGCCAGGCGATGACCGAGCCGCTGGCGCACCAGCTTGAGAAGGCGCGCCACTTTCTCGGGCTCGCTCGCCAGCGAGACCAGCTCGGCGAGCTGGCGCTCGTTCTTGTAAGTGTAGGCGAAGTTGATCGTCGGCCAGGCGGCGAGCTCGTGAAAGAGCGCGTTCGGCATCGGCAGGTTCTTTTCGACGAGCTGCGTGCCGAGCCCGAGGAGCGGCATCACCGCGGCGAGGTTGAGCGCGGTGTCGAAGTCGGTGCCGCCCACGCGCACGCCGGCATTGGCGAGCACGTCGCCGCCGCGATCGGCCCGCCCGCGGTGCTGCGGTCCGACCCGGACGATGGAAAAATCGCTCGTGCCGCCGCCGATGTCGGCGATCAGCACCAGTTCCTCGCTCTGCACCGTCTGTTCGTAGTGATGGGCAGCCGCAATGGGCTCGTACACGAACGCGACGTCGCGAAAGCCCACCCGTCGGGCGATGTCCTCCAGCACTTGCTGCGCCCGCGCATCCGCCCTGTCGTCGCCGTCGACGAAGCGCACCGGCCGGCCGTGCACGACGGTCGTGATTTCCTGCCCGGCGAAGGCTTCGGCCTTGTCTTTGAGATGACGCACGAAGATCTCGACGACGTCGCTCAGCGGCACCTTGCGGCCTCCCAGGCTGGTCTCCTCGTCGATCAGGGGCGAGCCCAGGATCGATTTCAGCGCACGCATCAGCCGGCCTTCGGTCTGCCCGACATAGGCCGAGATGGCCGCGTTGCCGAACGACACATGGCCTTTGGTTTCGTAGTCGAAGAACACCGCGCTCGGTATCAGCGTGCTGCCGGCCTCGAGGGGCGCGAGCGCCGCGGTCCTGTCGTGCGCGACTCCGATCGCCGAATTCGACGTCCCGAAATCCAGTCCGCAAGCGATCATCTCTGTCCCCTTTCAGGAGCGAAGGGGTTCTCATGTATTGAGATACGCCGGACGTTGCCAGACTGTTTCTTTTCGCTTATCATCACCTCGATGATGGGATGTCCGACATGTCGGGCATCCTTTTTTTTGGTGCGGCCCCGACGGACTCTGCTCCGTCGCTGTGGCGCACTCTCCCGATCAGCGCTCAGCGGCCAATTGAACCTCGTACCCTCGAGTTCTAGCGCTGGAAGGGCGCGAGGTTGAGACCCCAGTGCCGGATTGGATGGGCCGGCGGGACCTGCGGCGTGGGCAGGGCATGCTGGGGCGCATGCCGCGGCGCCGTCGGGACATAGCGGGGCAGGAAATAGAGGGGGACGTAGGTCGGTCCGGCGTAGGTCGCGGCCGGCGGCGGCGGTGCGCTCGAGGGCCGAGGGGCGGGCGGACCGCCCCACGGCTGCGGCGGCGCACTGCTGCCGCGCAAAACGACGACCGCCGCAGGTTCGGCCGAAAGGCCGATGTCGATCACGTTCGCGGACGACCCGGCGAGCGCGGGCCAGGCAATCAAGACCGCGGCCAGGACGACGAACAGTTTCGCAAGACGCATGATCGACACCTGCGAAAGATGGCGTCCGACTATGGCATTTGCGTGCCGCAGTCGCTATGCATCGCGGCTTGAAAAGACGGAGGACCGACCCGCCATGACGACGACCCGACGCACCCTGCTGCGCGCCACTGCCGGCTTTGCCCTGGCCGCGCCCACGATCGCTCGCGCGCAAGCTGCGTGGCCCGCCAAGCCGATCACCATCGTGGTCAATTTCCCGGCCGGCGGCCTCACCGACGGCATCGCCCGCGCCTTCGGCCAGTATGTCAGCCAGGCGACCGGCCAGCAGGTGCTGATCGACAACAAGCCCGGCGCCAGCGGCAACATCGGCGCGGCCCAGGTCGCGCGTGCGCCGGCCGACGGCTACACGCTCTTGCATTCGGTCTCGAGCACGCTGGTGCAGAACCGCGTGATGTTCAAGACGCTGGGCTTCGACCCCGACAAGGATCTCACCATCATCTCGGGCACGTCGTCGGGCGTGCTGCCGGTGGTCGTGCACAAGTCGGTGCCGGCGACCAACCTCAAGGAGTTCGTCGAATACGCGCGAACCAACAAGGTGAACTTCGGCTCCTGGGCGATCGGCTCGTCGGCGCACATCTTCGCCCAGACGCTGAACGAGAAGTTCAAGCTCGCCATCGAGGTCGTCACCTACAAGGGCGAGGCGCCGATGTGGCAGGACATGGGCGCGGGCTCGCTGCAGGCCGCCATGGGCAGCCCGCAGGCGATGAACGCGCTCCTGGTCAAGGGCGACATCCGGCCGATCGTGGCGCCCTCCCGCGTGCGCGCCGCCCGGTTCCCGGACCTCCCGACCTCGGTCGAGCAGGGCTTTACCGAGGACGCCTTCACGGTGCGCGGCTGGCTGGCGCTGGCGGCGCCGGCGGCGACGCCCAAGGAGATCGTCAAGCGCATGTCCGATCTCTGGGTCGCCGCGGCGGATTCGGAACCCGGGCGCAAGATGATGGAAGGCTTCGGCCTTACCGAGAAGCCGATGCCGCATGAGGAAGTGATGAAGGACTATGAGGTCCTCAAGGCCACGGTGATCCCGCGCATCCTGGCGCTCGGCATCACGCCGGAATAGACAACCCGCGCCGCCTTGTTTTGGCCGCGATGTATTTGGCGTCGCGGCGCCCGACTTTGTGAACCGGCTCCCGTGATCGGTCGTAGGACAAGCAGGAGACGACGGCACGCCGTGCCGCCGCCTCTCGCCGGCGGCGTGCGCGCCGCCGCCGGCCGAACGACCTTTCCCAAAAATTTGGAGTCATCTCATCATGAAGCGTCATACACTGATTGCGGCGTTGGCCGGCCTCTCGCTCGCAGCGGCCGCGCCTGTCTTCGCCCAGAACCCGATGGTCGGCGGCGCGGCGATGATGCCGAGCAAGAACATCGTCGAGAACGCTTCCAACTCGAAGGACCACACCACGCTGGTCGCCGCCGTCA
>JAIETA010000150.1 GCA_019745575.1 Reyranella sp.
GGGCGCGGCTGCGGCAGCCGCTGCCACGGCGGCGGCGGCGGCAACCGCGGCGGCAGCGGCGAAGGCCGCCGCCAAGAAGAAGGCCGATGATGCGGCGCTGGCCGGCGACGAGATACCTGACGTGGAGGGCGACGACGCGCTCGAGGCCGACGATCTCGCCGACGAGGCCGACGACATCGAGGTCGAGGTCGAAGTCGAAGACGACAAGGGCGAAGGCGACCGCTAGCGCCTATTGCCAGCCCGCGGGGCAGGAATTATACCTCGCGCCGCGACCCAGGATTTCGGGGCCATAGCTCAGCTGGGAGAGCGCTACGATGGCATTGTAGAGGTCAACGGTTCGATCCCGTTTGGCTCCACCAACTAAATCAAGGGCTTAGCCGGCGACGGCTAAGCCCTTCGATTTTGCGGGAACCCATCGGCGGACGCTGACGGGGCTTTTTCGCGCTTGAGGTCGTGGGCATAGTCGCCCAAAGCAGCGTGATCGCCTTATTGTGCCCGCAGGGAACAGTCAGGATAGTTTCGGATGGTACGACCGACCAGAAAATACGCCATAGCCATCGGCGCTACAGCGACGGCCGTCGTTGCCGGCCTTGTCGTTTGGCTGGGCCCCAATCGCCAGAGCAGCGCCGGCCGCGAGGCCATCAGCGCGGTTGGCCCGCTGATCTCCCGTGGCTACACGGAGGCACCGGCCGGCACTGTCGTCGTCGCCGGCAATCTCGAGGCGGGCGGCAGCGTGCTCTACCAGTTGCGCATCGTCGACGGCCAGAAGGTCAAGCGCGGCGACATCATTGCCGTGTTGTCGAACTACCCGACGGCCGAGATTTCCGTGCGCGAGGCCGAGGCCAGCTTGGTGAAAGCCCGGCAGCAACGCGAAGCGATGGTGTCAGGCTTTCGCACCGCCGAAATCGCCATGCAGGAAATCGAGGTCCGCACGGCGCTCGAGGAAACCAAGCTCAAGACGGTCCAACTGCAGCGCACGGACGGTCCGCCCGACCAGAAGCAGCTCGAGATCAACATATCGCAGCACAAGCTCGATCAGCAGAGAGCCAAGCTGCGGGTCATGCAGGAAACGCTTGCCACCGACCTTGCCCAGATCGACATCGAAATCGCCATTGTTGGCGCGAAGCTGGACCATGCGCGGGTCAGCCGCGAGGAGGCCCTGGTGCGCTCGCCGCTCGACGGCGTGGTGGTGCAGATCTTCACGCGTCAGGGCGAGCGTGTTTCGGGCAACGGCATTGCCAAGATCGTCGACCTCAATCAGCTGCGCATCCTGACCGACGTCGACGACCTTCATCTCGGCCGCGTGGCGCTGGGCGGCAAGGTCGAAGTCACGTTCCGCGGCAGCCCCAAGGTCTACACCGGCAAGATATCGCGCGTCGTACCGGTCGTGCGGCGCCTGAAGCGCAGCCAGGCCGATTTCGGCGAGGGGATCGTCAATCTCGTGGAGGTCGAGATCGAACTCGACGAGGCGGCCGGCAGTCCGCAGACGCTGGCCCGGGAGACGCGCGTCACGTTCCTGTGACGGCGCGGCGCGCTCCGGGTGTCATGTTTCCGGATCCTCCTCCGGCCTGCTGCCGGTAGCCATGCCCGGCCGGCTGGCGATCCCGACGGCGACCCTGTAGAGGTCGCAGCAACGAAAGCGGTAGCGTGGAATATCTGAAGGAGCTGGCCGGGCGGGCCGACTTGAGCGCGTCGTGGAACGCCTGGTCCCCCGAGTACCGGGTGCTGGCCATCGCCGTGGCGCTCGCCTTCGCCTACTGGGCGCTGCGGGTCGCCGTGCCGGCCGTTCTGCGTGCCTTGAGGCCGGTCCTGCTCGTGGCCTTCGTCCTGGCCGCCGTCTGGGCCCTGTTCCCGGAAAAGACCTGCTCGATCGAAGGGCTCTCCAGGCTGCCGGTCCTCTGCGCCCGCTAACCGGCTCGCCCATTGGTGTCACACCTAAAAGTGTCACACCAAGTTGAGACAAATGTTGTGACACAGGTTTTGCGCCCACACCTGTGACATCGCGGAAAATCCGCCCCTGCAGCCCCACCTCGGGCGGCCGCAGACGACTGTCACAATCAGGCTTTGGGATGCGTTGCCCGCATCGCGGTCCATCCACCTGCCGGACGGTCATCGGCGGGGATGTCCTTTTGCTTGCTACTCACGGCTCAGTGCCCGGCACTCGGTGCTCCGTACTCGGCAAAGACCGCGGGACCTCCCCTGGACCTCGCAGGCGTTGACCCGGCGGGCGCGCCGGGCGGGTATGGCCAAACAAAAGGCCGACGCGGAACAAGCGTCAGCTTGACAGAAAGATAGCTTATAGTCTGCTGATCCTGCAACTTTTTCTTTGCAGGCCTGCCTTGCTTTTTTCGCGGGGCTGCCGGGCGCCTTCCCTCCGGCTGCTTTCGATGCGAACGTGGTTCGCTGCCACCCGAAGGCGGCGGCACGAGAACCCGAAGAAGCGGAAATGATCGCTCCCCCCGTTCGAATGACGGCCGTGCGCGGCCCGGCGCTCAGCTTCACCGGCGATCCGTTCCGTGACGGTCTCGAGGCCACGATGGTCCACGAGCCGGACGCCATTGTCGCCATGACCGGCGGCCGCATCAGCCATTTCGGCCCGGCCGGGCGGATCGCGCCGCTGCTGCCGCCCGGCACCGAGGTCCGCGACTGGGGTCGCGATGCGCTGATCTCGGCCGGCTTCGTCGACAGCCACGTCCACTATCCGCAGACGCCGATGATCGCCAGTCACGGCGCCCAGCTCCTCGACTGGCTGAACAGGTACACCTTCCCGACCGAACTGAAGTACGCCGACAAGGCCTTTGCCCGCGACGTCGCCCGGGTGTTCCTGCAGGAAAACCTGCGCAACGGCATCACCACGAGCTGTGTCTACTGCACCGTCCACGCGCACTCCGTCGATGTGCTGTTCGAGGAGGCGGAAAAGATCGGCCTGCGACTGGCGGCGGGCAAGGTGCTGATGGACCGCAACGCGCCCGAGGCGCTCTGCGACACCGCCCAGTCTGGCTACGACGACTCGCAGGCGCTGATCGCCAGGTGGCACGGCCGCGGCCGCCTGCTCTATGCCATCACGCCGCGCTTTGCCGGCACCAGCAGCCCCGAGCAACTCGCCGCCGCCGGCGCCCTGTGGCGGCAGCACGGCGACTGCCTGATGCAGACCCACATCGCCGAAACGCGCGACGAAGTGGCCTGGGTGGCCGGCCTGTTTCCCGATCGGCGGAGCTACCTCGACGTCTACGACCATCACGGGCTGTGCGGCCGGCGCGCCGTTTTCGGCCACGGTATCTGGCTCGACGACGCCGAGATGCAGCACCTGCACGCCACCGGGGCGGCGATCGCGCACTGTCCGACCTCGAATTTCTTTCTCGGCAGCGGCGCCTTCGACATCGCCCGCGCCATGCGGGCCGACCGGCCGGTCCGTGTCGGCCTCGGCACCGACATTGGCGCCGGGACCACCTTCTCGATCCTGTCGACGCTCAACGCCGCCTACAAGGCCGCCCAGCTCAACGGCCAAACCCTGTCGGCCGGCCATGCCTACTATCTCGCCACGCGCGGCGGGGCGCGGGCGATGTATCTCGACGACCGAATCGGCAGCCTCGCTCCCGGCATGGAAGCCGACCTCGTCGTCCTCGACCTCCGGTCGACGCCGCTGATCGACTACCGCATGAGACAGGCCGAGGACTTCGCCGAACAGCTCTTCGTGCAGATGACCCTGGGCGACGACCGCGCCGTGCAGGCCACCTATGTCGCCGGCCGGCTGGCTTACGCCCGACCGTAATGTCTTTGATCTGAGTGCGATCAATTCGCGCCTCCGACCCCCTCCGCCCCCTTTGAGCAACCGGGACGAATGGTAACACTACGGACCGGGAGGGTGGGTGACAGATTGGGTCG
>JAIETA010000155.1 GCA_019745575.1 Reyranella sp.
CCGCCGCCGCGCTTCGCCTGGCCGGTCCAGGGCAAGGTGGTGGGCAGCTACGGCACGACCACCGCCGGCCAGAAGAACGACGGCATCGACATCCAGACCGAAAAGGGCGCCGCCGTGAAGGCCGCCGACGCGGGCACCGTCGTCTATGCCGGCAACGAGGTGCGCGGCATGGGCAACCTCGTGCTGGTGAGCCACAACGGCGGCTGGATCACCGCCTATGCCAACAACGAATCGCTCGACGTGAAGAAGGGCGATGTCGTGAAGAAGGGCCAGACCCTCGCCAAGGCCGATTCCAAAATCCACTTCGAGGTCCGGCGCGGCAACAAGACCCTCGATCCGATGACCGTCCTGCCGCCGCCGTGATTGCGCTTCTCCTCCCCTTGGCGGATTCCGCCAAGGGGAGGTGCCCGCGTCTTCGCGGGCGGAGGGGTCATGTGCGGCAACATCGGTAGCGTATGACCCCTCCGCCGCCTCAGCGGCTTGGTTACAAGCCGCGAGACGGCGCCACCTCAGGTGCTAGGTCGCTTCGCGCCCTAGCACCGACTGCGCGGAGTCCGCGCAGGGGAGGAGAGTTCGCTTACACAATCTTGCCGTCGATCTTGTAGGCGCCCTTGCGGTCCTCGATCTCCAGCACCCACAGATCGGGGTCGCGCGCCACCTGGCGGGCGATGTAGGCGTCGGCCTCGGCCTCGGGGACGGGGCTGGGGCCGGTGCCGCGACTCCAGGCTGGTGCGTCGTCCACCGTGCTCGCCTGGGTGTAGACGGTGACACCGGCCTCGAAGCGGTTGATTTTCAGCAGCACGGTGCCGGCATCGGGGTCGCCGCGGCGCACCACGGTCGCCGGGATGAAGGCGCGGTCGCACAGCCGCACCTGCGCGCTCACCCACAGGCCGGTCGTGAGGCCCATCACCATCTAGGCCTCGCTACGCCAGCGCATCGTCGAGGCCGTCGAAGACGGCGCGGGCGCCGCGCCAGCGGAACCGCACGCAGGTGAAGGGCAGGGCGCCGAGCGCCGCGTCGTCGCGGGCGACCAGCGCCGCCGGGGCGATCAGGATCGGCCTGACGTCGGGCCCGCCCCGCGCCGTGGCCAGCGACAGCGCGCCCACCGCCATGGCGAGCTCCTCGGGCTGGCCGTCGGCCACGACGGCGAACAGCGGCTGCGGCCGCTCGCCGCCGAGGGAGAAGAGGTCGGCCGCGCCGCCGAACAGGCCGCGCTTCAGCAGCTCCTCGTGCAGTGCGGTGTCGACCAGCCGCCGGTCGCAGGCGGCCGCGGCCGAGTCGACCGGCGACGGTTCTACGCAAAGCCCGGTCCGCGCCAATGGCGCGTCGCCCGCCTTGAAGCGGCGCACGGTGTCGACGAACTGGCCGAGCAGACGGGTGAGCCGCGGGCTGTCGAGCGGTGCCACCACCAGCGCCTCGGACTCCGCGCCGTCCGGCCAGATGGCGCGGCGCCACACGCCGTCGGCGACGAAGTCGCGGAAACCCGCCTTGCGCTGGCCGGGCCGCGCGCCGCCCATGCGGCCGGAATGGGCGAGATAGAGCGCGCCCTCGGCGTCGGCGGCGATGATGCCGGCCACTTTGCGGTCGGCGCCGCCCAGCGGCAGGTTGATCTCGCAGGTGATGCTTTCGCGCCGGGTCGGCGGATGGGCGGCGTGGCCCAGCAGCAGGGCGTGGCGCGCGCCGATCGATCTTCCGCCGCCGTCCAGCTTCGCCGCGCGCGGCTCGAAGGCCCACCAGAAATGGTCGTCGCGCGCCCAGTGGATGGTGGTGACGAGCTCGCCGCCGCGCCAGGTCAGCCGCACGCCGCGCGCGGGCACGCCCTTCAGGGCGCCCTGCAGGCGCCTGATGGCACGATCGATCCGCCTCGGTTCGCCCACGACCCGCAGCATGTGCGATCCTACCGATCTCCGCGGCACTTGCCCATCGGGGTTGCTCCCCATCGGGGTTGCCCATCGCGGCCGCTTCGGCCATGACACCGGCCCACCAACCTTCCTGACCATGGCCGCACCGCCCCTCCTTGCCCTGAGCGGCATCCGCTTTCACCTCGGCGACCAGACCATCCTGGACGGCGTCGATCTCGGTATTGCGCCCGGCGAACGCCTGTCGCTGGTCGGCCGCAATGGCGCGGGCAAGTCGACTCTGCTGCGCATCCTGGCCGGCCAGCCGATCTTCGACGGCGGCACGCGCTTCGCCCAGCCCGGCGCCACCGTCGCCACGCTTCCCCAGGAGCCGGATTTTGCCGGCCATGCGACCGTGGCCGGCTATGTGGCATCGGTACTCCCCGAGTCGCTGGGGCCGCCGGACTACCGCGTGGCCGCCATCCTCGAGGAGATGAAGCTCGACGGCGACCGTGCGCCGGGCGAGCTGTCGGGCGGCGAGGCCCGGCGCGCCGCGCTCGCCCGCGTGCTGGTCGGCGAGCCCGACGTGATGCTGCTCGACGAGCCCACCAACCATCTCGATCTCCCGACCATCGAATGGCTGGAGGACAAGCTCGCGAACTGGCGCGGCGCCTATGTGCTGGTGAGCCACGACCGCCGGTTCCTGACCACGCTGTCGCGCGCGGTGCTGTGGCTCGACCGCGGTATCGTCCGTCGCCTCGACCGGGGTTATGGCGAGTTCGAGGCCTGGTCGACCGACATCGTCGAGCGCGAGGCCACCGAGCGGCACAAGCTCGACCGCCTGATCGAGCGCGAGACCGAATGGGCGGGCAAGAGCATCCGCGCGCGCCGAACGCGCAACGAGGGCCGTCTCAGGGCGCTGAACGCGCTCCGCCAGCAGCGCCGCGAGCAGATCGGCCCGGTCGGCCGCGCCACCATCGAGGCGGGCCAGGCCGAAGCCTCGGGCGCGCTGGTCGTGGCCGCGCGCAACATCTCCAAGCGCTGGGGCGACAAGGTCATTGTCGCGGATTTTTCCACCCGCATCTTCCGCAAGAACCGCATCGGGCTGATCGGCCCCAACGGGGCTGGCAAGACGACGCTCCTGAGAATGCTGATGGGCGACCTCGAACCCGATTCGGGCACGGTGAAGCTCGGCGCCAATCTGCTGCCGGTGGTGATCGACCAGCGCCGCGTCGCCCTCGATCCCGACAAGACGCCGTGGGAGATCCTGGCCGACCGCAACGACCATGTGCTGGTGCGCGGCCACCCCACTCACGTCATGACCTATCTGCGCGAATACCTGTTCCGCGATGAGCAGGCCCGCCAGCCGGTGCGGACCCTGTCGGGCGGCGAGCGCAACCGCCTCCTGCTGGCCAAGGCGCTGGCCGCCCCCTCCAACATGATCGTGCTCGACGAGCCGACCAACGATCTCGACGCCGACACGCTCGACCTCCTGCAGGAGGCCCTGGCCGACTACGACGGCACTGTCCTGCTGGTGAGCCACGACCGCGACTTCCTCGACCGCCTCGTGACCTCGACCATCGCCCTGGAAGGCGACGGCACAGCGATCGAATATGCCGGCGGCTACAGCGACTACGTGAGCCAGCGCGGCCCGCGCCTGGAACCGACGGGCGTCACGCCCTCGCGCGCCAAGGCGAAGCCGGCCTCTCCGGCGCGCGAAGCCAAGGCGCGCCTCGGCTACAAGCGCGAGCGGGCGCTGGTCGAACTGCCCAAGAAGATCGACGCGCTGCGGGCCGAGATGGCCGCGATCAACGAGGCCCTCGCCGATCCCGGCCTCTATGGCCGCGATCCCAAGGGCTTCGCCGCCAAGAGCGCCCGTCTGGCCACCGCCCAGGCCGAGATCGACGCCGCCGAAACGGAGTGGCTGGAGCTGGAGATGCTGAAGGAAGAGCTGGGCAATTAACCTCTCTTCCCCTTCGCGGAGTCCGCGAAGGGGAAGTGCCCTCGTCTTACGAGGGCGATGGGGTCATGAGCCTCGACAAAGGCTGAGCAACCCGATAGATGCCTGACAG
>JAIETA010000119.1 GCA_019745575.1 Reyranella sp.
TCAATAACCTGAGCTAATCTGAAATGTGTCCACCATGTCCCCGAACACACGTTCACCTTGTCCCCGGTCCATACAACAAGTTGGGGGAGAGGGGCATGAAGATGATGTCTGATCGGAAAGGCCTAAAAGCCCATGCCGCCGCCACCCATACCGCCCATGCCACCCGGCATACCGCCGCCCATTCCGCCGTTCTCCTCGGGATGGTCGGCCATCATGGCCTCGGTGGTGATGAGCAGGCCGGCGATGGAGGCGGCGCCCTGCAGCGCGGCACGGACGACCTTCACCGGGTCGATGATGCCCGCCTTGATCATGTCGACATACTCGCCCTTCTGGGCGTCGAAGCCCCAGCTCTCGCTCTTCTGCTCCAGCATGTGGCCGGCGACCACGGCGCCGTCGTGGCCGGCGTTCTGGGCGATCTGGCGCACCGGCGCCTGCAGGGCGCGGCGCACGATCTCGATGCCGACCTGCTGGTCGGGATTGGCGCCCTTCTTTCCGGCGAGAATGCGCGTGGCGTAGAGGAGGGCCGCCCCGCCGCCCGCGACCACGCCTTCCTCGACCGCGGCCTTGGTGGCGTGCATGGCGTCCTCGACGCGGTCCTTCTTCTCCTTGACCTCAAATTCCGAGCCGCCGCCCACCTTGATGATGGCGACGCCGCCCGCCAGCTTGGCCAGGCGCTCCTGGATCTTCTCGCGGTCGTACTCCGACTCGGTCTCGTCGATCTGCTTCCTGAGCTGGGCGACGCGGGCCGCGATGTCCTTCTTCTTGCCGGCGCCGTCGATGATGGTGGTGTTGTCCTTGTCGATGACGACGCGCTTGGCCGAGCCCAGCATGTCGAGCGTCACGTTCTCGAGCTTGATGCCGAGCTCCTCGGAGATCTCCTTGCCAGCGGTCAGGATGGCGATGTCTTCCAGCATCGCCTTGCGGCGATCGCCGAAGCCCGGCGCCTTGACCGCCGCGACCTTGAGCCCGCCGCGCAGCTTGTTGACCACCAGCGTGGCCAGCACCTCGCCGTCGATGTCCTCGGCGATGACCAGCAGCGGCCGGGCCGACTTCACCACCAGCTCCAGCAGCGGCAGGATGGTTGCCAAGCTGGAAAGCTTCTTGTCGTGGATGAAGATGTAGGGGTTCTCCAGCTCGACCGTCATCTTCTGGGCGTTGGTGACGAAGTAGGGCGAGAGCCAGCCGCGGTCGAACTGCATGCCTTCGACGACGTCGAGCTCGGTGTCGAGACTCTTGGCCTCCTCGACGGTGATGACGCCCTCGTTGCCGACCTTCTTCATGGCGTCGGCAATCATCCGGCCGATCGCCTTGTCGCCGTTGGCCGAGACTGTGCCGACCTGGGCGATTTCCTCCGGGGTAGAAACCTTGCGGGCCCGGGCCTGCAGCTCCTCGATGACCCAGCCGGCGGCGAGGTCGACACCGCGCTTGAGATCCATCGGGTTCATGCCGGCGGCCACCGACTTGGCACCCTCGCGGGCGATCGCCTGGGCGAGCACCGTGGCGGTGGTGGTGCCGTCGCCGGCGGCGTCGGAGGTGCGGGTGGCGGCCTCGCGGCAGAGCGACACGCCCATGTTCTCGAAACGGTCGGAGACTTCTATCTCCTTGGCGACCGTCACGCCGTCCTTGGTGATGCGCGGCGCGCCGTAGGGCTTGGCCAGCACGACGTTGCGGCCCTTGGGACCGAGCGTCACCTTGACCGAATCGGCAAGAAGATCGACGCCGCGCAGCATTCGGGTACGGGCATCGGCGCCGAAACGGACATCTTTTGCGGACATTGATGGATCCCTTCCCGGGAACGGGCGCGGATTGTTCTGTCGCGCCGGCCAATACCCTCTAGATGGGGCCTGGGAGGCCATTCACCTAGGACTATCTGCGCCCTCTACTCCGCCGCCTTGATCCGCTCCTCCAGCAGGCCGCGGATCGGCGCGTCGGCGGGCAGCAGCGCCAGCAGCGTCCGCCAGCGCTTGAGCGCCGCCGGCTTGTCGCCCGCGGCGAAGGCGGCGGCGCCGAGATAGAACAGCGCCAGCGCATTGCGCGGCTCGGCCTTCTCCAGCCGTTCGAGCACGGCCACGGCGGCGGGCGGCGGCGGCGCGCCGGGGGCGATGACGCGCACCAGCGCCTCGGCCCAGTCGGTGAGCGTGCGGGTGTCGAGCGGGCCCAGCGCATCGGCGCGGCCATAGGCCTCGGCCGCCCGCGCGTTCTCGCCCAGCACCTTCCAGGCGTTGGCGAGCCGCAGCCAGCCGGCGCGGTCGCCGGGATTGTCCTTCAGGCGGGCGTCGAGGCCCTCGACCATGGACCGGATCGCCTGCTGGCGCTGCTCCGGCGCCAGACTCTGCATCGCCTCGACCTGGTCGCGGGTCGGAATCGGCATTCCCGCCGCGCGCGCCACGCGGGCGATCTCGGCCCGCAGCATCGGCAGCCACGGCGCGTCCGGCGGGCTTTTGGCCTCCAGCGCCTGCCAGCGCGCGATCGCGGCCTTCGAGTCGCCGCTCTGCGCCTCGTGCAGGCCGAGATAGTAGAGCGCGCGCGGATCGTCGGGCTGGCCGGCCAGCGCCTTGTTGAACGCTTGTAGCGCGGCCGGCGTCACCGTGCCGTCGGCCTCCAGGGTGAGCGCCTCGCCCAGCGCCGACAGCGCGTCGGGATCGTCGGGCCGATCGGCCAGGCGCGCGCGGGCCTCGGCCAACAGGCGCGCCGGCGTGATCTGTTCCCCGGGGTTGGGATGTTCGAGCGCCGGGCGGGCGCCGAACGGCGAGGCCGGCAGGCCGGGGCGGCCGAGGTTGAGATAGACGCCCAGCGCCAGCAGCGGGAGCGCGAGGGCGAGGGCGGCCGGCAGGACGCGGTGCAGCGTCGAGGAGTCTTTTGGCGCGGCGGAGTCGGCGGCGTTGGCGGCGGCGAGAATGCGGCGCTCGACTTCGAGGCGGGCGGCGGCGGCCTCGGCCTCCGGCGTCGTGCCGTCGGCGCGGGCGCGCTCGATCTCGGCCAGCTGGTCGCGGTAGATGGCGAGCGCGCTGTCCAGCCGCTCGGTGCGCCGCGCACTGGCGCGCAGCAACGGCACCAGCAACGCGCCGACCGTCGCCGTGGTGAGGAGGGCGAGGAGGAATTCCAGCATCAGTTCTTCAGCAGCGCGTCGAGGCGCCGCCGCTCCTCGTCGCTGAGCGGTGGCGGTGGCGCCGGCGGCACCGCGCGGCGGCGGCGGACGGCCAGCAGCAGCGCCCCGCCTGCGACCAGCAGCACCAGCGGCCCGCCCAGCCACAGGATCCAGGTGCCGGCCTTGAACGGCGGCTTCAGCAGCACGTAGTCGCCGTAGCGCGCCACCATGTAGGCGAAGACCTTCGGATCGTCGTCGCCCGCCACCAGCCGCTCGCGCACGGCGCGGCGCATGTCGCGCGCCACCTCGGCATTGGAATCGTCGATCGACTGGTTCTGGCAGACGACGCAGCGCAACGCCCGACCGATGTCGCGGGCCCGCGACTCCAGCGCCGGGTCGGGCAGCCGTTCCGACGGTTCGACGGCGAGCGTGGGAAGTGCCAGCAGCAGGGCTGCGACGAGGGCGGCCAGGCGTTTCACTTAGCGCCCTTCAGGAACGGCAGGATCGTCTCGTTCACGTCGCGCTCGGTGATGGGACCGCGGAAATGGCGGCGGACGATGCCCTGGCCGTCGACGAGAAATGTCTCGGGCACGCCGGAGAGCCCCCAGTCGAGGCCGGTGCGGCCGTCGAGATCGAGGCCGGCGAACTTGTAGGGATCGCCCAGCCTCTTCAGCCACGCGAGCGCCTCCTCGGGCTTGTTCTTCCAGGCGACGCCCACGATCACGGCGCCGTCGCGCGACGCGAGCCGCGTGAACAGCGGATGCTCGGCCAGGCACGGCGTGCACCAGCTCGCGAAGAAATTCACGATCGTGGGCGTGCCGGCGCGCAGCAGCGCGTCGCCGAGCGGC
>JAIETA010000227.1 GCA_019745575.1 Reyranella sp.
CGTGGTCGGGGCGGCCGGATTCGAACCGACGACCTTCTGCGCCCAAGGCAGACGCGCTACCAGACTGCGCTACGCCCCGCCGCAAGGACTTGCAGGCGGGGACTTCTACCAGCGGCGGCGGTCCCTCGAAAGCGCAAATTCCGGATGCTATAAGGGGCCATGTTCGATCAAACGCCCGAGGAGGGCCGCCCCGGCCGCGCGCCGTCGGTCAACGTGCTGGGCGGTACCCTGCAGCCCTGCTCGATCCAGCCGGTGACCGGTTTCTACCGCGACGGCTGTTGCAACACCGGCGCCGAGGATATCGGCCTGCACACGGTCTGCGTCGTCACGACGGCGTCGTTCCTGGCCTTCTCCCGCGCGCACGGCAACGACCTCAGCACGCCGATGCCGCAATATGGCTTCCCCGGCCTGAAACCGGGCGACCGCTGGTGCCTGTGCGCCGCGCGCTGGCAGGAAGCCCTCGTGGGAGGCGCCGCGCCCCAGGTCGTGCTCGAGGCCACCCATGCCGCGACCTTGCGCGTCGTGTCGCTCGACGACCTGAAGAAGTACGCCTTCCGCCCGAACTAGAAGATGCCGTCGACCTCGCCGTCTTCGGTGAGGCGGATGCGCTCGGCCGCCGGCACCCGCGGCAGGCCTGGCATGCTCATGATGTCCCCCGCCAGGGCGACCACGAAGCCGGCGCCCGCCGACAGCCGGACCTCGCGGATCGGCAGCGTGTGGCCGGTGGGGGCGCCGCGCAGGTCCGGGTCGGCGGCGAAGCTGTACTGGGTCTTGGCGATGCACACCGGCAGCCCGCCATAACCCATCGCCTCGAGCGCCTTCAGGCGGCGCAGCGCCGGGCCCGCGATGGCGACGCCTGCGGCGCGGTAGATCTCGCGGGCCACCGTCTCGATCTTCTGCGCAAGTGTCAGCTCGTCGGCATAGAGCGGCTTGAAGGCGGCCCTGCCCTCGTCGAGCGTCGCCACGGCCGCGCGGGCCAGCGCCTCCGCCCCCGCCCCGCCCTTGGCCCAGTGCTCGCAGAGATAGGCCTTGGCGCCGGCGGCGGCGCACTTGTCCTCGATCAGCTTGAGCTCGGCCGGGGTGTCGCTCAGGAAGCGGTTGATCGCGACCAGCACCGGCAGGCCGAACTTGCCGAGGTTTTCCACGTGGCGCAGCAGGTTGGGCAGTCCGCGCTCGACCGCCCCGAGATCCTCCTTGCCGAGCGCCTTCTCGTCGGCCCCGCCATGCAGCTTGAGCGCCCGCACCGTGGCCACCACCACGGCGAGTTCGGGGTTGAGGCCGGCCTGGCGGCACTTGATGTCGAGGAACTTCTCCGCCCCGAGGTCGGCGCCGAAGCCCGCTTCGGTCACGACATAGTCGGCAAGCGCCAGTGCCGCCCGCGTGGCGATCACCGAATTGCAGCCGTGCGCGATGTTGGCGAAGGGCCCGCCGTGGATCAGCACCGGGTTGTTCTCCAGCGTCTGCACGAGGTTGGGCTTGGCCGCGTCTTTCAGGACCGCCGCCATCGCCGGCGCGGCCTTGAGATCGCCCGCCGTCACCGGCCTGCCCTCGCGTGTCTCGGCCACGACGATGCGGGCCAGCCGCGCCTCGAGGTCTTTCAGGTCACGTGCCAGGCAGAGGATCGCCATGACTTCGGACGCCGTCGTGATGTCGAAGCGGCCCTGGCGGGGAAAGCCGTTGGCGACGCCGCCCAGGCTCACCACGACGTCGCGCAACGCGCGGTCGTTCATGTCGAGCACGCGCGGCCAGAACACCCGACGGGCGTCGATGCCCAGCGCATTGCCCCAGTAGATGTGGTTGTCGAGCATCGCCGCCAGCAGGTTGTGCGCCGTGGTGATGGCGTGGAAGTCGCCGGTGAAATGCAGGTTGATGTCGGCCATCGGCACGATCTGCGCCTGGCCGCCGCCGGTGGCACCGCCCTTCTGGCCGAAGCACGGGCCGAGGCTGGGTTCGCGCAGCGCGATGGCGGTCTTCTTGCCCAGCCGGCAGAGCGCATCGCCCAGGCCGATCGTCGTGGTCGTCTTGCCCTCGCCGGCCTTGGTCGGGTTGATCGCCGTGACCAGGATCAGCTTGCCGGGCTTGCGCCCGTCCAGCGATTTCACGAAGGTGGCGTCGAGCTTGGCCTTGTCCCGGCCGTAGGGTTCCAGGGCCTCGGCGGGGATGCCCAACCGTGCGGCCACATCGTTCATAGGTTTCTTGGTGGCGCGCCGCGCGATCTCGATATCGGACATTCCCAAAACCCCAAATCCCGTCGTTCAGTGGGCGCGACCCTAGCGAGGCCCGCGTTGGCCGCCAACAGGAGAGACCATGAAGAGCTGGCCGCGACTCGACGGCGCCCTGGCTGACTATGCCGACGCCAACTGGCTGCGCGAGAGCCCGCCAAAACGTCGGCTGCGCGAGGAGACGGCGCGCCTGCCGCAGGCCGGAATGCAGATCTCGGCGCACCAGGGCCAGCAGATCGGCCTGCTGGCGCGCGCCGTCGGCGCCCGCCGCGCCGTCGAGGTCGGCACCTTCACCGGCTACTCCTCGCTTTGCATCGCCGAGGCGTTGCCGGCCGACGGCAAGCTGTGGTGCTGCGACGTGAGCGAAACCTGGACCGCGATGGCGCGCCGCGCCTGGAAGGAGGCCGGTGTCGCCGGCCGTATCGAACTCACCATCGGCCCGGCGCTCGGCACGCTCGATTGGCTGCTCGCCCAGGGCCTGGCGAATCAGCTCGATCTCGCCTTCATCGACGCCAACAAGGAAGACTACGACGCCTACTACGAGCGCTGCCTGAGACTGGTGCGCCCGGGCGGCCTCGTGCTGATCGACAACGTGCTGTGGGGCGGCGCCGTCGCCAACCTGGCCAATATGACCGCCGACACCCAGGCGATCCGGGCGCTCAACGCCAAGCTGAAAGGCGACGAGCGCGTCGACGTCGCACTTTTTGCCACAGGTGACGGCATGACCTGCGCGCTGAAGCGCTAGACGCGTTCTCAGGCGTTGCCGAAGATCGCGTGTCTCACCTTGTCGCCGGCTTTGATTCCCAGCAGCTTGGCGCTGCCACCGTTGATCTCGAGCACGCCGCGGACCGGGAACTGGCTGGGAATGGCCTCGGTCGACAGCGGCACGGCGTTGGAATGGATGTGCCGGATCGTGCCATCGGCGGCGATGAAGATCATGTCGAGCGGGATCAGCGTGTTCTTCATCCAGAAGCTGACCGGCGCTTCCTGGTGGAAGTCGAACAGCATGCCTTCGTAGGGGCCGAGGCTCTTGCGGAACATCAGCCCGTGCGAGCGCTCGGCGTCGTTGGTCGCCATGTCGACCTCGAACTTGAGTTCGCGCCCGCCGGTCTCGATGACCAGCGACGAGCGCTTGAATTTTATGTCCGCGCCCTGCCCCGCCGCACTACCCGCCGCCAGGGCCAGGGGGGCGGCAAAAAAGAGACGGCGGCCGAGCCGCCGATCGAAGCCTGCGAATGCCATGCTCATGGGATAGAGCCTGCGGACCGATTTCGTCAAACTCAAGACACTTGCGTGACAAGGGGCGGTTTCCCATAGTGGGGTTCGATCATCGGGGGGAGCCGCGTCGCGGCTGAGAGGTTCGCAAGAACGACCCCGGGAACCTGATCCGGTTAATGCCGGCGTAGGGACTGGTGACTTCTGTGGTGTCTTCTCCTTCTCTCTCCGTGCGCGGCGCGCGTATCGCCTTTGGCGAGCGCGTGGTGGCCGCCGACCTCAACCTCGACTTCCCCGGCGGCCGCACGACCTGCCTGCTGGGCCGCAGCGGCGTCGGCAAGACCTCGCTGCTGCGCTGGTTGGCCGGCCTGCTGCCGGACGCCTCCCGGACCCAGCCGGTCGCCTACATGGCACAGCACGACCTGTTGCTGCCCTGGCTCGGCGTGCTCGACAACGTGCTGCTGGGCCACCGCCTGAGGGGCGACGCCGAGGCGTTGCGCGCGGCCCGGCCACGG
>JAIETA010000016.1 GCA_019745575.1 Reyranella sp.
ACCTGATGCCGTTGGGCATTGCGGGGGGACTGTACCTGGCCTGGCAGCGGCTGCGCCGCGGCTGAGCCGGCGGGGCCGCCGCCCCGGCAGCGCCTTTTTTCGAGCGTGAAGTCAGTGCAAGATGAAGTCCACTTACTACGGGAGGAATGACATGAAGACGAACAGACGTACATTCGTGGCCGGCGCCTCGGCCGCGGCGGTGCTTTCGGGCAGCCGGGTGGCGTTCGCCCAGAAGAAGTACGACGACGGCGCGAACGACAAGGAAATCAAGATCGGCAACACCAACCCCTACAGCGGGCCGGCGTCGTCGTACGGCGTGATCGGCAAGTGCATAGAAGCCTACTGGAAGTCGGTGAACGACCGCGGCGGCGTCAACGGCCGCATGGTGAAGTTCATCACCCTGGACGACGGCTACTCGCCGCCCAAGACCGTCGAGCTGGTCCGCCAGCTGGTCGAGCAGGAAAAAGTCCTCTGCATGTTCCAGACGCTCGGCACGCCGACCAACACGGCGATCCACCGCTACATGAACCAGCGGAAGGTGCCGCAGCTCTACGTCGCGACCGGCGCCTCGAAGTGGGGCAAGCCCAAGGAGTTCCCGTGGACGATGGGCTACCAGCCCGACTACCACACCGAGGGCGTCATCTACGCCAAGCATGCCCTGGCCAACGTCAAGGACCCGAAGATCGCCGTGCTGATGCAGAACGACGACTACGGCAAGGACTACTGGGAAGGCTTCAAGGAAGGCCTCGGCAAGGACGCCAACAAGGTGGTCAAGCACGTCACCTACGAGGTCACCGACCCGACCGTCGACAGCCAGACCATCCAGATGAAGGACTCCGGCGCCAACGTCTTCTTCAACATCTCGATCCCGAAGTTCGCCGCCCAGTCCATGCGCAAGGCGGCCGAGATCGGCTGGAAGCCCGCCCAGTACCTCAACAACGTCTCCGCCCAGGTGTCGACGACCATGAAGCCGGCCGGCTTCGAGAACGTGCAGGGCGTCATCACCGCGGCCTATCTCAAGGACCCCACCGACAAGCAGTGGGAAAACGATGCCGAGATCAAGGCGTGGCGGGAATGGATGAACAAGTACATGCCGGGCGCCAACCAGTCCGACGTGAACTATGTCTACGCCTACGGCGTCACCTTCCTGATGGAGCAGACGCTGAAGAAGTGCGGCGACAACCTGACGCGCGAGAACCTCATGCGCCAGGCCGCCAACTTCCAGAAGGAGCGCGTGCCCTGCCTGCTGCCGGGCATCACCGTCAACACCAGCCCGACCGACTTCTACCCGATCCAGTCGGTCCAGCTGCAGCGCTTCAAGGGCGAGAGCTGGGAGCTGTTCGGCGACATCATGTCGGCCGAAGGGTCCTGATCGCCGCGCCAGCGAACGTGAGGAGGGCCGCCGGTTTCCGGCGGCCTTTTTCTTTGCGCCGGACCGCGCGCGTCCCCCGCGCGCGGTCCGGAAGACGATGCTGCTCAGCGCCCGGCGGGCGGGCGCTGCAGCGCCTGGCGGCATTCGGCGGTGTCGATGCGGCCGTTCCTGTCGAGGTCGCAGCGCGCGAAGTTGCGCTCGGCCGCCGCCATGAACTCGGCGAGCGCGACCGTGCCGTCGCGGTCGGCATCGAGGCGCCGGAAATAGGCCGACTGGCGCTCGGCCTGGCGGTCGGTAGGCAGCACGCTGTTGGCGGCGGCGGGCGTGCGGGCAAACAGCTCGTCCTGCCCCAGCCGGCCGTCGCCGTTGGCGTCGAGCCGCTTGAAGCGCGCCTCCTGGCCCGCCTTCCACTCGGCGCGGTCGACCGCGCCATCCTTGTTGGTGTCGTAGCGCATCAGCCCGCTCGGCGGGCGGGCGGACTTGTCGGCAGGCGCCGGAGCAGGGGCGGGCGCCGGGCTGTCGCCGGGAGCGGCCATCGCGGGGCCGGCGAGCAGCAGCAGGGCAACGGAGAGCGCGGTGAAGTTCGGCATGGCGATATGTCCTAAAAGTTGTGTCGGGAGACGGAGATGCACGCGCCATTTCCCTTACCCGGCCGTCTAGGCGCCGATATAGTCGGCGGCGCGACCGAATTGTGGCCGCGTTGGGGTTTTGTTCTCCTCGCCCATCGAAGGTATCCACATGGCTTACGACTACGACCTTTTCGTCATCGGCGCCGGCTCGGGCGGCGTGCGCGCTTCGCGCATCGCCGCCGGCCACGGCGCCCGCGTCGGCATCTGCGAGGACTACCGCGTCGGCGGCACCTGCGTGATCCGCGGCTGCGTCCCGAAGAAGCTGCTGGTCTACGGGTCGAAGTTCGCCCACGAGTTCGAGGATGCCGCAGCCTTCGGCTGGACGCTGTCCCCGCCCAGCCATTCCTGGGCGACGCTGCGCGACAACGTGAACAAGGAAGTCGATCGCCTGAACGCGGTCTATCTCCGCCTGCTCGACGGCGCCGGCGTAAAACTGCACATGGGCCGCGGCCGGCTGATGGATCGCCACACCATCCACGTCACGAAGAGCGAGGGTGGGGAGGAGACGATCACCGCCGACAAGATCCTGATCGCGACCGGCGGCCATCCGGTGATCCCGTCGATCCCGGGCTGCGAGCATGCCATCACCTCGAACGAGGCGTTCCATCTTCGCGAGATGCCGCGGCACGTCACCATCATCGGCGGCGGCTACATCGCCGTGGAGTTCGCCGGCATCTTCAACGGCCTGGGCGCCAAGGTCGATATCGTGCTGCGCCGCGACCGCGTGCTGCGCGGCTTCGACGAGGAGTGCCGCACCGCCGTGCACCAGGCGCTGATCGACAGCGGCATCCGCGTGCGCACCGAGACGGAGGTCGGCCGCATCGTGGCGAAGGGCGCGGACGGCAAGGGCCCCTACGAGGCCCACACGCCGCTGGGCGGCATGTTCGAGACCGACTGCGTCATGTACGCCACCGGCCGCGCCCCCAACACCAGGGGCATCGGCCTCGAGAAGGCCGGTGTGCAGCTCGACAAGGCGGGCGCCATCGCCGTCGACGAATGGTCGAAGAGCACCGCCCCGAACATCTGGGCGGTGGGCGACGTCACCGACCGGATCAACCTGACCCCGGTCGCGCTCATGGAGGGGCACTGCTTCGCCGATACCGAGTTCGGCAACAAGCCGCGCAAGCCCGACCATCGCGACGTGGCCTCGGCGGTGTTCTGCCAGCCCGAGCTCGCCAGCGTCGGGCTGACCGAGGAGCAGGCCCGGCGGACCCTGGGCGAGCTGCGCATCTACACCGCGGCGTTCCGGCCGATGAAGCACACGATCTCGGGCCGCCACCAGCGCACCTTCATGAAGATGATCGTAGAAGCCGCGACCGACCGGGTGGTCGGCATCCACATGGTGGGCGACGACGCGGCCGAGCTGATCCAGGGGCTTGCCGTGGCGGTCAAGGCCGGCGCCACCAAGGCGCATTTCGACGCCACGGTGGGCATCCATCCCACCTCCGGCGAGGAGTTCGTCACCATGCGCACGGCGCGGGCCGACACCGCCCCCACCCGGGCCGCGGCGGAGTGACGGGCCTCGCCCGTCTGGCAATTTATCCACAGCGCGTATAGGTTCACCCACCCCGGCGTTTGCCGGGGTGCCGCTTTCTTCTCCTCCCCCGCGCGATGCGCAGGGGAGGAGATAGTGGGCGGTCGAAGGGTTCAGGAGGAGACGATGACCGCGATCCAGGGCTCATCCCGGGCAACGGCCCGCACGGCCGCCAAGGCGCAGTCCCGCAGCTCGAGCGCGGCCGACTGGTCGCTGACCAGCTGGCGCGGCCGGCCGGCCCAGCAGATGCCGGTCTATGCCGATGCCTCGGCCCTGGCCGGCGCCGAGGCCCGGCTGCGCCGCTACCCGCCGCTGGTCTTCGCCGGCGAAGCGCGCAAGCTCAAGTCGGCGCTGGCCAAGGTGGCGGCGGGCGATGCCTTCCTGCTGCAGGGCGGCGACTGCGCCGAGAGCTTCGCCGACTTCACCGCCAACAACAT
>JAIETA010000028.1 GCA_019745575.1 Reyranella sp.
GCCGGGTTGGGCGGCGCGATCAGGACGGGGCGGGCGCCGTCGAACAGGGCGGCGCGCACCGTCTCGGGGGCGATGTTCTCGGCGTCGCCGCCCGGCCGGCCCACCAGCAGCAGGTCGGCGAAGCGGGTCATCTCGACCAGCTTCTCGCGCGTGACGACGCTCTTTCCGTCGGGCGCGCCGCCGGTGAAGGTGGCGCCGGGCAGCGCCGCGATCAGCTCGCGGAAGGCGCGCTCGGACTCGCGGGCCCGCGCCTTCAGCCGGTCGTCGGTGAGCCGCCGCAGGAACGGCATGGCCTGGGCCGCGATGTCGGGATCGCCGGGATGGGTCTCGGAGAAATGCACGGCATCGACGGTGCCGCCGAACGCCGCGGCGATGGCGCCGGCCAGGCGGAACGAGGGGACGGCATCCGGCCCGCCCTCGGAAATCGCAAGAATGGATTTGTACATCGCCCGACCGTCTCCCCCGCTGCCGCAGGAGACTGGCACGCCGGGCGGGCGCCGCGCTAGGATGCTGCACCCCGAGGGGAACGGGGCAGATCATGATCCATCGTGTGGGAAATGCGGCGGCGTGGCCGGCCGTCGAAAAATTCGTCGTGTCGATCGTCGCGGCGGGCGTGCTGTGGGGCGCCCTGGGGAGCGCGGGACCGGCAGAGGCGCAGACCAGGACGCTGGCGAGCGCCGGGGCGTGGGAGGCGTTCGGCGGCACGACCAAGGACAAGAAGCAGCGCGTCTGCGGGGTCTCGTATTCCGCCGGCGGCCGCTACTTCGGCATCAAATACTATTCGGGCGACAAGGAATTCACGGTCCAGCTCGGCAGCAAGGAATGGACCGTCGACGACGGCGCCAAGATCACGCTGTTCCTGTCGATGGACGGCGCGAGCCCCTGGCGCGCGGCCGCGACGGGCATGCATTTCAGCGACGGCGACGCCGGCCTGGAATTCGAGATCGACTTCGACAAGATCGACCAGTTCGTCGACGAGTTCCGCGCCGCCAACCAGATGCGCGTCCGCTTCGATGGCCAGAAGGTCTCGCCCTGGCAGGTGTCTCTGAGCGGCACCAATGCGGTGAGCAACGCGATGTTGGTCTGCCTGCGCAACATGTAGCGGCGGCGGCACAGGCCGCCACCCGCCTCACCACTGACCGAAGAAGATGCCGTGCTTCTTGTGGGTGGCGGTGCGGGCCTCGACGTAGGCGTCGTCGACGGTGACGCGGGTCTTGCGCGCCCGCGACCAGGCGGCCAGGCGCTGCTCCATCTCGTGGCGGATGTGGGCGTAGGAGTCGTTGGCGCCGAGGTCGCGACGCTCCTGCGGATCGTGGGCGAGGTCGAACAGCATGGGCCTATAATCCTGCCACCAGACGTACTTCCAGCGGTCGGTGCGGACCATGATGGCGCGGCAGTCGCGCGGGCCGCGCTTCAGGAGCAGGCGGGCCTCGCGGAAGGCGTAGTCGAGTTCGGAGAAGACGGCGTCGCGCCAGGTCTCGGTCTTGGCGCCGCGCAACAACGGCAGCAGCGAGCGGCCTTCGACCAGATGCTCGTGCGGCGGCAGGCCAAGGGCAGCCAGCACGGTCGGCACGACGTCGATCGCCTCGACCAGGCGGTCGTCGACGGTGCCGCGGGTGGCGTCGGCGGCGGAGTCGGGATCGACGACGATGAAGGGCACGCGCAGCGCCTCCTCGTAAAACATCTCCTTCTCGCCCAGCCAGTGGTCGCCCAGGAAATCGCCGTGGTCGGCGGTGAAGACGATCAGCGTGTCGTCGAGGCGGCCGGCCTTGGCCAGGTGGTCGAACAGGCGGCCGAGCCAGTCGTCGATCTGGCGGATCAGGCCCATGTAGGCCGGCGCCACCGTGGCGCGGGCGTCGGGCCGGCTGAAGGAGACCGACTCTTCGTGGCGGCGGTAGGCGGCCAGCACCGGGTGCTGGTCGACCAGTTCGGATTCATCGCGGTTGAACGGCAGGCAGTGCTGCGGCCCGAACATGTTGTGATAAGGCGCCGGCGCCATGTAAGGCCAGTGCGGTTTGACGTAGCTCAGGTGCAGGAACCACGGCCTGTCGCCCTGCTCGTCGACGAAGCGCATGGCCTCGCGGGTCATGTAGGCGGTCTCGGAATGCTCCTCGGCGACGCGGGCGGGATGGACCACGTTGCGCATGTGCCAGCCCGAGAGCTTCTCGCCGTTGGGCCCCTCGGCGGCGATCACGTAGTCGCTCCACGGATCGTTGGAAACGTAGCCGTGCCGGCGGAGATAGTCGGCATAGTGGCTTTCGCTGCCCGGCGGCGAGTGGCCGTCGTAGCGGTCGAGCTCCTCGAAGCCGCCGGCCCGCATCAGGGCGGCCAGCGCCGAGCCGCCTTCGATGCCGTAGCGTTCCAGCCCGTCGGTGTCGGGCAGCACGTGGGTCTTGCCGGCCAGCGCCACGCGCAGGCCGGCGGGCCGCAGATAGTCGCCCAGGGTCTTTTCGCGCAGGGAGAGCGGCACGCGGTTCCAGGTGGCGCCGTGGCTGGTCATGTAGCGGCCGGTGTAAAAGCTCATGCGCGAGGGGCCGCAGACGCCGGACTGCACATAGGCGCGCGGGAAGCGCACGCCGCGGCGGGCGAGGCCGTCGATCGCCGGAGTCTCGAGGTGCGGGTGGCCGGCGCAGGACAGGTGGTCGGCGCGCAGCTGGTCGCACATGATGAACAGAACGTTTTTGACCTTGCCCACGCGCGCTTTCCTCCCCGGCCCGTTGCCTCTATCTAAAGCCCATGACCGACAGGCCGTCCATCCGCGACATCCTCGATTTCTGGTTCCTGCCGCTCGGCGATCCCGGGCACGGCCGGCGCCGCGAGGTCTGGTGGAAGGCCACGCCCGAGTTCGATGCGGCGATCGCGGCGCGCTTTGGCGCGGCGGTCGAGCAGGCGATCGCGGGCGGGCTGGATGCCTGGCGGGAGTCGCCCGACGGGGCGCTGGCGCTGATCGTTCTCTGCGACCAGTTTCCGCGCAACCTGTTCCGCCGCACCGCGCGCGCCTTCGCGGGCGACGGCCATGCGCGGGCGACGGCGCGGCTTGCGCTGGCCCGCTTCTATCCGGTGGGCTTCGTGCCGGCCATCCGCACCTTCTTCTACCTGCCGTTCGAGCACAGCGAGGCGCTGGCCGACCAGGAACTCTGCTGCGCGCTGTGCGCGGCGCTGGGCGAACCGGACACGCTGAAGTATGCCCGGGAACACCGCGACGTCGTGGCCCGCTTCGGCCGCTTCCCGCACCGCAACGAGGCGCTCGGCCGGCCGAGCACGGCGGAAGAACTCGAGTATCTCAAGGACGCCAACCGCTTCGGCCAGTGAGCCGGGGCTACCCGCCCAGCAGATCGCGATAGAGGTCGGCGGTCACGGCATCGAAGCAGCAGAAGACGATGCGCTCGGGCATGCCGATCAGGCGGGCCTCGCGCACGGCGATTTCGGCCGCGGGTTCCTTGGGATAGCCGTAGACGCCGGTCGAGATCGCCGGGAAGGCGATGCTGCCGAGACCATGCACGACCGCCAGCGCCAGGGAATTGCGGTAGCAGTTGGCGAGCAGGTCGGGTTCGCCGGCCGCGCCGCCCCGCCACACCGGGCCCACGGTATGGATGACGTGGCGGGCCGTGAGGCGATAGCCCCGGGTGATCTTGGCCTGCCCGGTGGGACAGCCGCCCAGCGTGCGGCATTCGGCGAGGAGTTCGGGACCGGCGGCACGGTGGATGGCGCCATCGACGCCGCCGCCGCCCAGCAGGCTTTCGTTGGCGGCGTTCACGATGGCATCGACGTCGAGGCGGGTGATGTCGCCCTGGACGATCTCGATGCCGCTCACATCAGTCTACCAGTAGCGAACGGGACCGGTGTCGAGATGGACGAACCCGGAGCGCGGATAGAAGCCGACGCCGCCCATGTTGAGGGCGCGGGCGGCCTGGCGGATCTGGTGGACCGGCACGCCGGGCAGGCGGATGTCCATGGCGTTGCCGTTCATGTGCTGGCTGTCGCGCGCCACGCCGCGGCTGACGCTGGCGAGCCAGGCGTTGG
>JAIETA010000121.1 GCA_019745575.1 Reyranella sp.
GCAAGCAGTTCAACGCGCGCACCCAGAAGATGGAAGCGGGCATGCCGATCCCGGTGGTCATCACCGTGTTCCAGGACCGCAGCTTCACCTTCGTGACCAAGACGCCGCCGGTCAGCTTCTTCCTCAAGAAGGCAGCCGGCATCGAGTCCGGCGCCAAGACGGTCGGCACGCAGATCGTTGGCAAGGTGACGAAGAAGCAGGTCGAGGAGATCGCCAAGCAGAAGATGCCGGATCTCAACTGCGATTCGGTCGAGTCGGCAATGGCCCAGGTGGTGGGTTCTGCCCGCTCGATGGGCCTTCAGGTCGTGGAGTAGCGCCATGAGCAGGGGCAAGCGATACGCGACGGCGTCGGCCACGGTCGACCGCGACAAGGTCTATCCGCTCGAGGAGGCGGTGAAGATCGTCAAGGCGAACGCCAAGGCGAAGTTCGACGAGACCATCGAAGTCGCCATGAATTTGGGCATCGACCCGCGCCACGCCGACCAGGCGGTGCGCGGCATGATCGCCCTGCCCAACGGCACCGGCAAATCGGTGCGCGTGGCGGTGTTCGCCCGTGGTGCCAAGGCCGAAGAGGCCAAGGCGGCCGGTGCCGATCTGGTGGGCGCCGAGGATCTCGCCGACAAGATCAACGCCGGCGAGATGAATTTCGAGCGCTGCGTTGCCACCCCCGACATGATGGGTGTGGTCGGCCGGCTGGGTAAGGTGCTGGGCCCGCGCGGCCTGATGCCCAACCCCAAGCTCGGCACGGTGACGCAGGATGTCGCCGCCGCGGTCAAGGCCGCCAAGGCGGGCTCGATCGAGTTCCGCGCCGAGAAGGCCGGCATCGTTCATGCCGGCGTCGGCAAGGCCTCGTTCAGCGAGGAGGCGATCGCCGCCAACGTCAAGGCGCTGGTCACCGCGATCAACCGCGCCAAGCCGGCCGGCGCCAAGGGCACCTTCATCAAGAAGGTCTCGCTGAGTTCCACGATGGGCCCGGGCATCAAGCTCGACCCCGCCACGGCGCTCACGAGCGCCTAGGCAAGAGTTTTCGAGATTCCGTCGTCGATTTCGGTCGGCGATGGACGGAGCGAAGAGGCCGCAAGGCTTTCAGCTCCACCTGTCCGAGACCGCAGGTGCTTCGTCTTTCGGGACGAGCGTAATGGGGCAACCCGCCGGCGATAGACGGGGGCAAGGGAATCGACGCTGCACTTCGGTGTGCGCGCACGGGCCTGAACTTCCGGGGCAGGCGAACCGGACCGCGAGGTCTCCGTTCGCGCTGAGCCGCTAACGGAGGCTGCGTGGTCTGAACGCAGCCGGTCCGATCCGGATCCTCCGGGTTGGGCCAATGTTGGAGAAAGCCGTGAATCGTTCGGAAAAGGCCGAGGCGATCGTCGAGCTGAACCGTACCTTTATGGACGCCAACCTGATGGTGATCACTCGCCAGTCGGGATTGACCGTTCAGGAGGTCACGGACCTGCGTCGCAAGATCAGGGCAGCCGGCGCAAGCTACAAGGTCACGAAGAACCGGCTCACGTTGCGTGCCCTCGAGGGCACGCCCTTCAAGGCGCTCGGCCCCATGTTCACGGGACCGACTGCCATCGCCTACTCCAAGGATCCCGTCGCTGCGGCGAAGGTCGTTTCGGCCTTCGCCAAGGACAACGAGAAGCTGACCATCGTCGGTGGTGCACTGGGTGGCAATGTTCTGGACGTCGCTGGCGTCCAGGCCCTGGCCACACTGCCCTCCCTCGATGCTCTGCGCGGCAAGATCATCGGTCTCCTGCAGGCTCCGGCGACGAAGATCGCCGGCGTGCTGGTGGCGCCGGCCGGTCAACTCGCGCGCGTGTTCGGAGCGTACGGAGCCAAGGAAGACGGCGCGAAGGCGGCGTAAGCCGGTCGTTAGCCAATCGACATCACGATCATTCGAAGTTCAGGTTACAGGAGACAGACAATGGCCAATCTAGAGAAGCTGGTCGAAGAGCTTTCGGCCCTGACGGTCCTCGAGGCCGCCGAGTTGAGCAAGTTGCTCGAGACGAAGTGGGGCGTGAGCGCCGCTGCCCCGGTCGCCGTTGCGGCCGCTGGCGGTGCTGCCGCCGCTCCGGTCGAGGTCAAGGACGAGTTCACCGTCGTTCTTGCCGCCGCCGGCGACAAGAAGATCAACGTCATCAAGGTGGTCCGCGAGATCACCGGCCTCGGCCTCAAGGAGGCCAAGGACCTGGTCGAAGCCGCGCCGAAGCCCGTCAAGGAAGGCGTGCCGAAGGCCGACGCGGAGAAGCTCAAGGCCAAGCTCGAGGCCGAGGGCGCCAAGGTCGAACTCAAGTAGGTGGTTTTCCGTCTGGACCGGCCTCCCGAAGGGAGGCCGGTCCAGACGGGCCCCTTTTCCAAGCGGATTTCGATCCGCTTCGATAAGTGGCCCTCTGCAATGGATGGGGCGATCGGCTTTGGCGGGCCGGACGTTCCGAGACAGCAGCGGGTGAGTCGTCGCCCTTGAACCATATCGAGGACGCAGGATGGCCACGGCCTTCAATACACGTAAGCGAATCCGTCGTTTCTTCGGCCACATCGAATCCGTGGCGCCGATGCCGAACCTCATCGAGGTTCAGAAGTCCTCGTACGAGACATTCCTGCAGCGGATGATTCCGGCGGCCAAGCGCACGCAGTCAGGCCTCCAGGAGGTCTTCCGCGGCGTGTTCCCGATCAAGGACTTCGCCGAGCGCGCCAGCCTCGAGTTCGTGAAGTACGAGTTCGAAGAGCCCAAGTACGACGTCGAGGAATGCCAGCAGCGCGGCATCACCTACGCCGCGCCGCTCAAGGTCACGCTGCAGCTCGTGGTGTGGGACATCGACGAGGAAGCCGGCTCGCGCTCGATCCGCGACATCAAGGAGCAGGATGTCTACATGGGCGACATGCCGCTCATGACCGACAACGGCACCTTCATCGTCAACGGCACCGAGCGGGTCATCGTCTCGCAGATGCACCGTTCGCCCGGCGTCTTCTTCGATCACGACAAGGGCAAGACCCACAGCTCGGGCAAGTACCTGTTCGCCGCGCGCATCATTCCCTACCGCGGCTCCTGGCTCGACTTCGAGTTCGATGCCAAGGATCTCATCCATGTCCGCATCGACCGGCGCCGCAAGATTCCGGTGACGACGCTGCTGCTCGCGCTCGACAACGACGCCACCGCCAAGAAGCGCGCCGCCGCCATCGCCAAGAACCAGACGCTCGATCCGGCCGAGGCCCAGGGCCTGTCGCCGGAGGAGATTCTGGCCGCCTTCTACGGCCAGGTCGTCTACAAGCGCGAGAAGGACGGCTGGAACACGCCGTTCATTGCCGAGTCGATGAAGGGCGTCAAGCTCACGCACGACCTGGTCAACGGCAAGACCGGCAAGGCGGTGGCCGACGCCGGCGCCAAGATGACGCCGCGCCTGCTCGCCAAGCTCAAGGAAGCCGGCCTGAAGGAGATGCGCGTCTCGCCGGAGGAGCTGATCGGCCGCTACGCCGCGCTCGACATCATCAACGAGAAGACGGGCGAGATCTACGTCGAGGCCGGCCAGGAGATCACCCAGGCGGTGCTCGACCAGTTCGAGGAGGTCGGCATCGACGTCCTGCCGACGCTCGCGATCGACCACGTCAATGTCGGGCCCTATATCCGCAACACGCTGGCGGCCGACAAGAACTCCAACCGCGAAGAGGCCCTGCTCGACATCTACCGCGTCATGCGCCCGGGCGAGCCGCCGACGCTGGACCAGGCCGAGACCCTGTTCCAGGGCCTGCTGTTCGATCTCGACCGCTACGACCTCTCGCCGGTCGGCCGCGTCAAGATGAACATGCGGCTCGACTTCGAGGGCGTGCCCGATTCGCAGCGCACGCTGCGCCGCGAGGACATCCTCTCGGTCGTCAAGGTGCTGCACGACCTGAAGGACGGTCGCGGCGAGATCGACGACATCGATCACCTCGGCAACCGTCGCGTCCGGTCGGTCGGCGAGCTGATGGAGAATCAGTATCGCGTCGGCCTGCTGCGCATGGAGCGGGCGATCCGCGAGCGCATGA
>JAIETA010000208.1 GCA_019745575.1 Reyranella sp.
CGAAGCGCCGGCATCGGCGCCCGCCCCAGTCTCTGCCCGCGAGGCCGCCCCGCCGGCCGCCTCACCGGCAAAGCCGGAACCGGCGCAGGCCGAGCCCGCGACAAGGACCGAGCCGCCGACGGCCGAGCCGCCAAAGACCGAACCGCTGAAGACGGTATGCAAGGCCGACCTCGGCCGCTGGCCGGCCGGCAAGCTGGATCAGGGCCAGATCCTCCAGATGATGTTGCGCGACCTCGGCTTCTATCGCGGCACGACCAACGGCACGGTGGGGCCGCAGACCCAGGCGGCGATCCGCGAGTTCCAGCTCGCGGTGGGCGAGGCCGACACGGGCGAGCCCAGCGAGGCGCTGTTCGAGGCGCTGAAGAAGAAGTGTGCGGCGACGCCGCCGTGACCGGCAGGAGAGGGCGGTGACGGCGGACCCGAGGTCGCCTCCGGCCGGCGCACCGTCGCTGGCGCACGACAGCGACGCGCTGGCGGCCGACTACGAGCGCTTGAGCGTCACGCGGCAGTTCGAGACCGGCAAGGGGCTGGCGGCCGAACTCGGCATCGGCCGCGGCGAACGCGTGCTCGATGTCGGGTGCGGCACCGGCCTGTTGGCCGAGCACGTCGCGGACCTCGTCGGCGCCGACGGCCGGGTGCTCGGCATCGATCCGCTGCCGCTGCGCATCGAGGTGGCGCAAGCCAAAACACGCGCCAACCTCGCCTTCGAGGTGGGCGACGCCAACGATCTCGGCGCCCTGCCGCCGGCGGGCTTCGACGTCGTGCTGCTGAACGCGGTGTTCCACTGGCTGCCCGACCAGCCGCGCGCGCTCGCCCAGTTCGCGCGCGTGCTGCGGCCGGGTGGGCGGATCGGCATCAGCACGCGGCCGCCCAACGGCGCCGACGCCGTGCGCCAGCCGATCTTCGAGGCCATGACGCAGGCCATGGCCGAGCCGCCGTTCGATCGCCATCCCCGGCCGCGCACCAGCTTCGTGGTCCAGGTCGACGCCGGGGAGATTCGCCGGCTCCTGGAGGCGGCGGGTTTTGCGCCGACCCTGATCGAGGTGCGCCCGATCGTGCGGATGCATGCCTCGCCCGAGGCGGTGGTGCGCCTCTACGAGGCAAGCTCGTTCGGCAACTTGTTCGCCTACCTGCCGCCCGATCTGCGGCCCCGGGCGCGTGCGGCGATGGCTGCCAAGCTGGCGGCGCTCATGACGCCGGAGGGGATCGCGGAGCAGGTGCGGCGGCTGGTGGCGCTGGCGGTGCGGCGATAGCCGGGCAACACAGCCGTGGCGACGGCGCAGGCGCCCCGTGCGCCGCAGGTGACGGCCCCATCGCCCCCTTCTCGACGTCCCTTTCCTTCTCGGTCCCCGGGCCTTACACTGCGCCGCTTTCCCGGCGTTCGACGATCTGGAAAGCACATGGCGCACATCAGGCTGAACACCCATCCTTCCCAGGGCGGCGTACAAGCGCCGCCGGTGGTGTGGGGCGCGCGCGATCCGGCGGTGCGCGGGCCGGTCGTGGGCACCGTGGCCGACCCGACGAAGCGCAACGCCATCGGCGTCCATTCCGGCAGCTACGGCATCTACCGGGCGCTGGCGATCGCCGCCCACGAGCTGAAGGCCGATCACCGGCCCGACTTCACCGACACGTCGCCGGCCGAGCTGATCGGCCCGTTCGAGAGCTGGTTCGATCCGGCGAAGATCGTGTCGCTCGATCCGTGGGGTCATCTGGTGGCGTCGGTGTTCGCCGACAAGCTGAAGGCGGGCTGGGACATCCGGCCGACCATCGCCGTCACCAAGGCGCACATCACCATGCCGGAGATCAAGGACGCCATCGCGGCCGGCCGGCTAAGGCCCGACGGCGGCATCCTGAAGAAGAACGGCGAGGTCCGCGTCACCAAGGCCGCGGTCGAGCCGGTGTGGTGGCTGCCCGGCATCGCCCGGCGCTTCGGCGTACCCGAGGTCGATTTGCGCCGCACGCTCTTCGAGCAGACCGGCGGCATGTACACCGAGCTGGTCACGCGGCCCGACCTCGAGCTTTTCCTGCCGCCGATCGGCGGCGCCACGATCTATTTCTTCGGCGACATGGCGAAGATCGGCAAGCCGGAGACCAGAATCGCCTGCCGCCTCCATGACGAGTGCAACGGCTCCGACGTCTTCAGCTCCGACATCTGCACCTGCCGACCCTATCTGGCGCACGGCATCGAGATTTGTATCGAAATGGCGCAGCAGGGCGGGCTGGGCGTCGTCATCTATAATCGCAAGGAAGGCCGTGCGCTGGGCGAGGTCACCAAGTTCCTGGTCTACAACGCGCGCAAGCGCCAGCCCGGCGGCGATTCGGCGGCACAGTACTTCAACCGCACCGAATGCGTGGCGGGCGTACAGGACATGCGCTTCCAGGAGCTGATGCCCGACCTGTTCCATTGGCTGGGCATATCGCGCATCGACCGCTTCGCCTCGATGAGCAACCTGAAGTCCGACGCGCTGCGCGAGCAGGGCATCGAGATCGTCGAGCAGGTGGCGATCCCCGACGAGCTGATCCCGGCCGATGCCCAGGTCGAGATGGATGCCAAGAAGGCGGCGGGCTATTTCAGCGCCAGCAAGCCCGGGTCCAATGAACTGAAGCGGCCGAAGGGACGAGGGCTCGATGAGTAGATCAAGACGGACCGCGGGCCTCCAGGCCCGCATCATGAGCGAGCGGGACGCTCGCGGTCCAAAAGATCATGACTCTTCCGGACCGCGCGCATCCTGCGCGCTCATCGTCCCGTTCGACCACGGTGTATCGACTGAATTCCCACACTCTGGAGTGGCGCGCTCCCATGAGTGACGATCCCGTCTGGCTCCGCACGCCGGCCGCTATCCGCGACCGCGCGGAGGCGATGCTGAAGTATGTCGAGGACGGCCGATCGGCCTGGTTCGCCAGCGACGCGGCGGGCCTCGAGCAGGCGGTGCAGACGACGCTCGCCGTCACACGCCAGCGCTTCCCAGATCCGGCGAGGATTCCCTTCCATTCGCGCTGGCGGCACTTCGAGGCGGGCGGCCGCGACCGCTGGGCGGGGCTGGCCGAGCGGCTGAAAGGATTGCCGCCCGACGAGGTGGCGCGCCGCCGCATCGACCTCGCCGTCGTCTCGGTACTGCTCGATGCCGGCGCGGGCGGACTGTGGTCCTACCGCGAGTCGGCGAGCGGCAAGTCGTTCGTGCGCTCCGAAGGGCTGGCGGTGGCGAGCTTCAACATGTTTGCATCAGGCGCCTTCAGCCGCGATTCGAAGAACGATCCGCTGCGCGTCGACGCCGAGCGCCTGGCGCGCTTCACGCCCAACGAACTCGCCATGGGCTTCCAGGTGCGCGGCCACAACTCGCTGCTCGGGCTGGAGGGCCGCGCCGGCCTGCTGCGCAAGCTGGGCGGCATCGGGCTGGACCGGCCGGGCGCGCTGTTCGATCTCCTGGCCGGCGGCCCCGAGGTCAGGGCCGAGGCGATCCTGGCGGCGGTGCTGGACAAGCTCTCGGCGATCTGGCCCAACCCGCGCGGCGACGTTTGGGACCATCCGGTCGTGGGCGCGGTGCCGTTCCACAAGCTGTCGCAGTGGCTCTCCTACTCGATGGTCGAGCCGCTGCAGGGCGCCGGGCTCACCGTGGTCGACCTCGATGCCCTGACCGGCCTGCCGGAGTATCGCAACGGCGGCCTGCTGGTCGACTCGGGCGCCCTGAAACCCAAGCAGAGACTCCTGCTGGAGAAGACTTTTATGCCGGGCGACGAGCCGATCGTCGAATGGCGGGCGCTCACCGTGGCGCTGCTCGACCGCCTGGCGGGCCACCTGCGGGCCCATCTCAAGCTCGACGCAGAGGCCCTGCCGCTCGGCAAGGTGCTGGAGGCCGGCACCTGGTTCGCCGGCCGCCAGCTTGCGGCCCGCCTGCGCAAGGACGGCGGCCCGCCGATCGCCGTGGCCAGCGACGGCACCGTGTTTTAGGAGTCGAAGACCCCTCCGCCCCTTACGGGGCACCTCCCCCGACGACGGCAGGGCTGTCCGGGGAAGTTTAAGCATATTCGAAGACCATCTGGTTGGGACAGTGTCGAGGTCGGGCATAGGCG
>JAIETA010000348.1 GCA_019745575.1 Reyranella sp.
TCGGCGAACTGCTCCTTGATGTACTTGTCGGAGTGCGGCCACACGCCGTCGCCGTGCGGGTAGTCGGAGCCCCACATCAGGCTTTCCGCGCCCATCTCGTCGATCAGCTTGGCGCCGATGCGGTCGAACTGGAAGGTCGCCTTACACTGGCGCCGCCAGTAGTCGCTGGGCTTCATCTTCAGGCCGAGGTCGGTGAAGCGGTCCTCCCACTCGAAGTCCATGCGGTCGAGCGCGTAGGGGATCCAGCCCGAGCCCGACTCGCCGAAGGCGATGCGGACGTTGGGATAGCGTTCCAGCACGTTGGCGCCGATGATGGCGGCCAGGATGTTCACCAGGTTCATCTGGAAGCCCGAGACGATGGTGAAGAACACCGAGCGGCCGACCCGGCCGGGATGCTTCTGGATGGTGTCGGGCGGCACCGCCGGGAAGGTGTGGAAGTGCAGCGGCAGCTGGACCTCGTTCACCGCCTGCCACAGCGGCTCCCACATCGGATGCCACATCGGCTCCATGTCCCACGAGCACGACAGCTCCAGCCCCTTGATGCCCATGCGCGCCACGCGATGGATCTCCTTCACCGCCGCGTCGATGTCGCCGTAGGGCAGACAGGCGAGGCCGATGTGGCGCTCGGGATAGTGGCTGCAGAACTCCCTCAGCCAGTCGTTGTAGATCAGCAGCATCTGGTTGGCCGCGTCCTTGTCGTTCAGCCGGCTGGCGGCGCCCAGGATGCCGTAGATCACCTCGGCGTCGACGCCGTCGCGGTCGAGGTCTTTTATGCGCAGGTGCGGATCGGAGACGCGGCGGATGTCCCTGGCGCCGTCGGCGTAGAGGCCGGTCTCGGCCATGATGTCGACGCGGTGATGCTTGCCCGGGACGTACTTCTGCCCGGCTGGGCCCACGCCGTTCTTGAAGCCGAAGGTGGCGCCGCTCCTGGCCGTCCATTTCGGCCCCTCGTCGGTGTCGACGACGTAGGGCATGCGGTCCTTCAGCGCGCTGGGCGCCATCGACGTGAAGAGATCGGGCGGCATCCACGGCAGGTCGAGATGGCTGTCGGCCGAAATGCGCTTGTACTGCATGGCATCGCTCCCGATGAATTCTTTCGCTAAAGTATGCGCGTCGCGTCGCGGACTGGGCAAGGGCGGGAATGGAAGAGGTCGACTACATCGTCGTGGGCGCGGGTTCCGCAGGGTGCGTGCTCGCCAACCGGCTGTCGGCCGATGCGCGCCACCGCGTGCTGGTGCTGGAGGCCGGCGGCCGCGACGACTGGATCTGGTTCCACATTCCGGTGGGTTATCTCTTCGCCATGGGCAATCCGCGCGCCGACTGGATGTTCCAGACCGAGAAGGAGCCGGGGCTGAACGGCCGCGCGCTCAACTATCCGCGCGGCAAGGTGATCGGCGGCTGCTCGGCGATCAACGGCATGATTTCCATGCGCGGCCAGGCCGCCGACTACGACCACTGGCGCCAGCTCGGCCTCGCGGGCTGGGGCTGGGACGACGTGCTGCCGATCTTCCGGAAGCTCGACGGCCACTTCCTCGGCGACACCGAGCATCATGGCGCCAGCGGCGAGTGGCGGGTCGAGGAGATGCGCCTGAAGTGGGAGGTGCTGGACGCCGTCACCCAGGCCGCCACCGAGATGGGCATCCCGCGGACGGCCGACTTCAACACCGGCGACAACAACGGTGTCGGCCACTTCCACGTCAACCAGACGCGCGGGCTGCGCCTGTCCGCGGCCAAGGCATTCCTGAAGCCGGCGCTCGGCCGGCCGAACCTGCGGCTGGAAACCGGCGTGCTGGTCGAGAAGGTGCTGTTCGAGGGCAGGCGCGCGACAGGCGTGCGCTTCCGCCGGAACGGCCAGGTCGTCGAGGCGCGGGCCAAAGGCGAGGTGATCCTGTCGGCCGGCGCCGTGGGCTCGCCGCAGATCCTGCAACTCTCCGGCGTCGGGCCGGCGGACTGGCTGGGCGAGCATGGCATCGCGCCGGTGCTCGATCGTCAGGGCGTCGGCCGCAACCTGCAGGATCATCTGCAGCAGCGTGCCATCTTCAAGGTGCAGGGCGTAAAAACCCTCAACACGACCTACCACTCGCTGCTCGGCCGGGCGCTGATGGGCCTGGAATACGCCCTGTTCCGCACCGGCCCGCTCACCATGGCGCCCTCGCAGCTCGGCATCTTCACCATGTCCTCGCCCGACCACGAGCGCGCCAACATCGAATTCCATGTGCAGCCGCTGTCGCTCGACAGGTTCGGCGAGCCGCTGCATCGCTTTCCGGCCATCACGGTGAGCGCCTGCAACCTCCGCCCGACGTCGCGCGGCACGATCCGGCTGCGCTCGGCCGATCCGGCGGCCAAGCCGCTGATCGCGCCCAACTATCTCTCGACGCCGGAGGACCGCCGCGTGGCGGCCGATGCGATCCGCGTCACGCGCCGCCTCATGAAGCAGCCGGCGCTGCAGCGCTACCGGCCGGAGGAATACCTGCCGGGCCCCGGTGTCGGCGACGACGAGGCCTCGCTCGCCAAGGCGGCCGGCGACATCGGCACCACCATCTTCCACCCGATCGGCACCGCCAAGATGGGCCTGCCGTCGGACCCGACCGCCGTCGTCGACGAGCGCCTCAGGGTCATCGGCCTGGAAGGGCTGCGCGTGGTCGATGCCTCGGTGATGCCCACCATCACCTCGGGCAACACCAACACCCCCACCCTCATGATCGCCGACAAGGCGGCGGCGATGATGATCGAGGACGCCGCCGGCTGACGGAGCCCTGCTCAGGCGTCGGTTGCCGTCATCGCCCTCGCCGCCGTGCCCGGCGGCGGCGGCAGGCGGCAGCCGTCGATCCAGCTCGGCTCGGGATCGGCCTCGGTGCGGCCGTTCGGCACCATCAGCGCATAGGCGCCGGGCGGCAGCTCGAACACCGACAGCATGACCCATGACTGGCCGGCCGGCAGGATCGCGCCCTCGTCGGGCGTGCTCTCGTCGGTCTGGATGCCGCCTACCCCCGCCTTTTCGTTGAACAGCCGGCCCTGGGCGTCGGTCACGGTGAGGCGGCGCGGCGCGACGACGATGTCGGCGTCGCTGCGGTTGGCGACCTCGTAGTCGACCATCACCAGGCCCTGGCCGGCGGACGGCGCGAGGCGGCGGCCGTCGCCGAACTCGTAGACGTCGAACCACGCGCTGTCGCGCACCACGGTCACGGCGCGGCCGTTCTGCACGCCGCGGACCATGGCGGCGCAGGGCGGCGCGCGCTCGTAGGCCGCCCGCGCGTCGCGCCGGAGCTTGTCCTCGCTGAACAGCAGGCTCGCCGCCACGTTGGTGCCGACCGACGTCGCCACCGAGGTGGCGACCGCGATCGGCGTGATCACGCAGCCGCCGCAGAGAACCGCGACCAGCGGCATGCCGAACCAGGAAATCGTCCGCGCCATCGACCGATGGTCGGGGGCGATTGTGAGGATTCCTAGGCGCCGCGGTCGGGGACATTTTCCGGGGCGCTAAGGCCGGACGGCACCGTTCGTGGTGCTGCCGCCAAGTCGTTGGCAGGGCAGGGTGTTTCGCCCGCCGGCGGGGACACCTCATGTCCCGCAGAAGGGGACGTTTTTAGAATCGCCGGCGTGTCCTCGGGGGCGGCGGCGGAGTCAACCGAGGCCGCCGGGGCAGGCTGCTGCGCCGGTGACGGCTCCGCCGCCGGCGCGGCGGGCGGCGACAGGGCCGCCAGCCGGCGCGCCACCTCCGCGGCCACGCGCGCCTCGAAATCGGCCTCGGCCTCGCGCCTCTTCTCGGCGCGCGCCAGCGCGGCATCGGCCTGCTTCACCAGGTAGAGGTCGAGCGTGCGGTCGCGGCGCGTGACCTCGCCGACCCGCCGGCCGCGGTAAAACACCGGCCGGACCTCGACCTGGCCCGCTCCCAGGATGACGTTCTCGACCGCCTCGCGGCGGCGCGTCTCGAGAATTTCCAGGCAGCGTTCGTCGAATTTGGGGATCGTCTTGCGCCAGCGATGCACGGTGCGGCGGTCGATGCCGGCGCGGGCCGCCGCCTCGGCGATGGTGCGGCAGCGCGCGAAGTGGCCGAGGAAGGCGCCGCGTCGGCGGCCCGGCGTCGACAGCCGTTCCAGCCGGC
>JAIETA010000223.1 GCA_019745575.1 Reyranella sp.
TCGGCCGGCAGCGCGCCGGTCGTGCTGCGGGAGTCCTGGGTTGGCGGCGCACTGGCCGTCGGCGCACCGGCGGTCGGCGCACCGGTCGTCGGCGCACCGGTCGTCGGCGAAGCGGACTCGCTCGCCGGAGACGAAGAAGTGGGTGACGTGCCCGCCGGACGCGCGGCCAGCAGGCGATCCGGCACCGGCGGTACCTTCTCGGCCACCGTCGACTGCTCGCGCGGCAGATAGTTCCACGCGCCGTAGCCCACGCCGACAACCAGCAGGACGGTCAGAACCGCCAAGCCGACCGGCGCCCGCTTCTCGACGATCGGGAAGTCGGCCGGCAGTGCGATCGGACGCTTGATGGGAACCGGACCGGACAGATGATAGGCGGTCAGCACCTTGTCCGGATCGAGCCCGACATGCACCGAATAGGCGCGCAGGAACGCCGGGATGTAGGCTGCACCGGGCAGCTTGTCGAACCGGCCTTCTTCGATCGCCTCGAGGTGACCGCGCCGGATTCGGAGACTCTTCTCGACGGCCGATAGGCTAAGACCGCGCCCCTCGCGCTGGTCGCGCAGCAGGCGACCAACCGCGCGGCCCGGCGTGGCCTCGCGTTCGACCGCTCGCCAATCAACCTGATCTGGCATGAATAGACCCTGCTTTCCCCTCGCAGCCGACTCTTAGCAGAGGCTCAATGACAGGGCAAAAGCGATTCGACTTCTTGCCGTTAAATTTCGATCGCATGGTCGGCGGCGAAGAGGCGCAACGTCTCCCGCATCGGCCGGTCCCGCTGGGAAAGCGCAGCCGTCATGAAACCAGTTGCCTCCCCGAGATCGAGCGACCGGATCATCGCCTTCACCGGCCCGATGGCGCCCGGCGACATCGACAGGCACCGCACGCCGATGGCGAGGAGCGCCAGGGCTTCGACCGGCCGCCCCGCCATTTCGCCGCAGACCGCCAGGTCGACGCCCGCCGGCCGGACCCTCTCGACCACAAAATGTAGCAGTCGAAGCAAGGCGGGCGACAAACTGTCGTAGCGACCGGCCAGTCGGCTGTTGCCGCGGTCGGCGGCGTAAAGGAACTGCAACAGATCGTTCGTGCCCACTGAAAGAAAGTCGACGTGAGGCAGCAGGCTGTCGAGCTGCCAGGCCAGCGCCGGAACCTCGAACATGACGCCCACGCGCAGCCGTTCGGGCACCGCCTGACCGCGCCGCGCGGCCCGGTCGAGCTCGAGGTCGAGCAACCGACGGGCGCTCAGCAGCTCCGCCACCTCGGCGATCATCGGAAACATGACAGACAACGGCCGGCCGTTCGCCGCCTGGATCAAGGCGCGTAGCTGGCGGCGCAGCATGGCCGGCCGATCGAGGCCGATGCGGATGGCCCGCCACCCCATCGCCGGGTTGTCGTCGCCGAAGGTCCCGACATAGGGCAGGACCTTGTCGCCGCCGACATCGAGCGTGCGGAACGTCACGGGCCGGCCGTCGGCGAGATCGAGGACGCGGCCGTAGAGCCAGGCCTGGGCATCGACGTCGGGGAACTCCGACCGCACCATGAACGGGATCTCGGTCCGGTAGAGGCCGACGCCGTCGGCGCCGGTGTCGTCGAGATGCTGCATGTCGATCAGCAGGCCGGCGTTCATCTGCAGCGAGATCCGCGCCTGGTCGCGCGTCGCCGACGGCAGGTCGCGGAGCGCCGCGTACTTGCGCCGCCGTTCGGCGCGGGCGTCGATCGCGGCATGCACCGTCTGCAGCACGTCCTCGGCCGGCCGCACCAGCACCTGGGCGTTGTCGCCGTCGACCACGATCGCGTCGCCCGCCTCGACCCGCGACAGCACGTCGGGGGCGCGGCCGACCACGGGGATGTCGAGGGCGCGCGCCACGATCGCCACATGGCTCAGCGCCGAGCCCTCCTCCAGCACCACGCCGCGCAGCCGCGTGCGGTCGTAGTCGAGCAGTTCGGCCGGCCCCATGTCGCGGGCGATCACGATCATGTCGTCGGGCAGCGAGCTCGGATCGACGGCGACCCGCCCGGTGAGCCGCAGCAGCAGCCGGTTGCTGAGGTCCTGCAGGTCGCTCAGCCGCTCGCGGATGTAGGGGTCGGTCGACTGGCCGAGCCGGGTGCGCACGTCGTCGAAGGCGCGCTGTACGCCCGCCTCGGCGGTGAGGCCCGAGGCCACCGCCTCGCGCACGCGCTCCATCCAGCCGCGGTCGTCGACGAACATGCGGAACGTCTCGAGGATCTCGCGCTGCTCGCCCGACTGCATGTCGTGCGCCTCGAGCATGCGGTCGACGTCGGCCCGCACGCCGCGCAGCGCATCGTCGAAGCGCTCCTGCTCGAGGTCGACATCCTCGGCAACCACCCGCTGGATCAGGATTCGCGGCTCGTGCAGCACGGCGCGGCCGACCGCCACGCCGGGCGTCAGCTGCACGCCGTCGACGCGCAGCGGCAGAAGGCCGATGCCGTCGACCTGCTGCATCTCGTTGGGGCTCACGATGTGGCCGGCTGCGATCAGCTCGGCCAGCACCATGGCGATGGTCTGCAGGGTCTCGATCTCTTCCTCGTCGTACTGGCGGCGGGTGCGGTTCTGCACCACCAGGACGCCGAGCACCCGGGCCGCGCGCACGATCGGGACGCCGGCCAGCGAATGATAGATTTCCTCACCCGTTTCGGGGCGATAGGCGAACTGCGGGTGGCTCTGCGCGTCGTCCAGCGCCAGCGGCCGGGCGTGGGCGGCGATGTCGCCGACCAGACCCTCGCCGACCCTGAGGCGGGTGCGGTGCACGGCCGTGGGGTTGAGGCCCTGGGTGGCGAACAGTTCCAGCACCTCGCCGGCGCGCAGCAGGTAGATCGAGCAGACCTCGGCCACCATCTCGTTGGCCACAAGACGCACGACTTCGCCCAGCGTGTCCTCGACGGAACCGGCACGCGCCATCGTGTCCCGGAGCCGCTTGAGGAGCATTCGCGGTCCGGCCGGTGGAGTTGTCCTCTCCATGGTCAGACCGCGGGATGCTTGAGTCGGATGACGACGAAGCTGCGATCGATGGCGCAGGCAGAAGCCCGCCACGCCGCCAACGGACGGGCGTTGACCGGACGAGCCTTGGAACAAGCCTTGCAGGTGACTTGCGCGCGCATGGTCCGCTTATAGCAAGACCCGCGCCGAGCTGCCTACCGGCTTATTCGCGCGCGCAAGAGAGAAACTTATGCGATCACGCGGCGTCGAGATCGTAGGCCGTGTGCAGCGCCCGGACCGCCAGCTCGGTGTATTCGGCGGCGACCAGGACGCTGATCTTAATCTCCGACGTCGAGATCACCTGGATGTTTATGCCCTTGGCCGCGAGCGTCTCGAACATCTTGAGCGCCACGCCGGCATGGCTGCGCATGCCGACGCCGATCACCGACACCTTGGCGACATTGATGTCGGACTTGACCTCGGCGAACTTGAGATCGGCCTTGGCCTCCTCCAGCCGCTGCACCGCCCGGGCAAGGTCGGCCCGCGGCACCGTGAAGGTGATGTCGGTCGAACTGCCGTCGAGCGAGACGTTCTGCACGATCATGTCGACGTTGATGTTGGCCTCGGCCAACGGCCCGAAGATCGCCGCCGCGACGCCCGGCCGGTCGGGCACGTGGGTGACGGTGACCTTGGCCTCGTCCTTGGAGAAGGCGATGCCGCTCACGACGGATTTCTCGAGTCCCTGGGCCATGATTTCGTCCTCGTCCACTACCAGCGTGCCGGGCAGATCGCTGCCCAGTGCGGCGTCGAACGACGACAGCACCTGCACGCGTACATGATGATTCATCGCCAACTCGACCGAGCGCGTCTGCAGCACCTTCGAGCCCTGCGAGGCCATTTCGAGCATTTCCTCGTAGGTCACGCGATCGATCTTCTGCGCCTTCTCGACGATCCTGGGATCGGTCGTGTAGACGCCGTCGACGTCGGTATAGATGTCGCAACGATCGGCTTTCAGCGCCGCCGCCAGTGCCACCGCCGAGGTGTCCGAGCCGCCGCGGCCCAGGGTCGTGACGCGGCCGTCGGGCGCGACGCCCTGGAAGCCCGGCACGATCGGCACCTCGCCCGCCGTCATGGTCTGCGCCATCTCGACGGTGTCGATGTCGACGATGCGCGCCTTG
>JAIETA010000329.1 GCA_019745575.1 Reyranella sp.
GAGCGGCGAGTGGGAGACGATCTTGAATTCGTCGGGCGACACTTTCTTGGCGCCGCCAAAGTTTTCGAGGGCGCCGCAGCCGCCCAGGGTCAGGGCGCCGAGTGCGAGGAGGGTCACCGGGATTAGGGTCGTCGGTTGCATCGTCCGTCCTTCGGGGTCCGCTTCTGTCCGCTGATCATGGCCGCATCAGGGCGCGCGTCGTCTTTCGCCGATGAAAGAGTCGATGAGCATCAGCCCGACGCCGACCACGATCGCCGAATCGGCGACGTTGAAAGCCGGCCAATGCCACTGGCCAATGTGGAAATCGGCGAAATCGAAAACCGCTCCCCAACGGGCACGGTCGATAACATTGCCGATAGCACCGCCGATGACAAGGCCGATGCCCCAGCCGCCCAGCGGCCGTTCGATGCGCCGCAGCCAGATGAACAGGGCAATGCAGACGGCGATGGCGACCGCCGACAGCACCCAAGGCGGCAACGCCCGATCGCCGCCCAGCATGCCGAAGCTCACGCCGCGATTCCACACAACGACCAGGCGGAAAAACCCGTCGATGACCGAGACCACCGCGCCGACCTTCAGCAGGTAGCCCAGCAGCAGCTCCTTGGAAACCTGGTCGGCCACCAGGGTGACGGCGATCAGGGCCATGGCCTGGCGTTCGAGGGGCCTCACGAGACCGCCTCTTCGCAGCGCCGGCAGAGCAGCGGATGGCCGGCCGACGCGCCGACCTCCTCGAGCACCTGCCAGCAGCGGGCGCACTTGTTGCCCTGGGCGAGCCGCGGCACCACGGCCACGCCCGCCACCTCGGGCAGGGTGAAGGCTGCCGCCGGCGCCTCGCCGGCCGACAGCGTACCGCCCGAGGTGATGCAGATCTCTGACAGATCGAGTCCTTCCAGCGCCTTCAGGTACGGCGCCGCGAGGTAGACCTCGGGGGCTGCCTGCAGGCTCGATCCGATGCGCTTCTCGGCACGTTCCAGTTCGAGCGCGCCGGTGACGACGCGGCGCAGCTCGCGCACCGTCGCCCACTTCTCCGCCAGTGCCGCATCGCGCCAGCCGGCCGGGATCTCGGGATAAAGCCTGAGGTGGACGCTCTCGGCCTGGCCGTCCGGCATGTCCTGCGGCCTGGCGAGCCACGCCTCCTCGGCGGTGAAGCAGGTGATCGGCGCCAGCCAGGCGGTCAGGAACGAGAAAAGTTCGGCCATCACCGTGCGCGCCGCCCGGCGGCGCGGCGAGTCCGCGGCGTCGCAGTAGATCGCGTCCTTGCGGATGTCGAAATAGAACGCCGAGAGGTCGACGGCGCAGAAATTGTGCAGCTCGGTCGCGATGGTATGGAAGTCGAAGTCGTCGACCGCCTGGCGCAGCACGCCGTCGAGTTCGGCCAGGCGGTTGAGCACCCAGCGCTCGAGTTCGGGCATGTCGGCCGCGGCCACGCGCTCGCCGCCGGCAAAGCCGTCGAGGCTGCCCAGCAGGTAGCGCAGCGTGTTGCGCAGCCGGCGGTAGGCTTCGGCCTGATGCTTCAGGATCTCGGGGCCGATGCGCTGGTCCTCGGTGTAGTCGGTGCCGACCACCCAGAGCCGGAGGATGTCGGCGCCATACTGGTCGCACACCGTCTGCGGGGCGGTGATGTTGCCCAGCGACTTCGACATCTTGCGGCCCTGCTCGTCGAGCGTGAAACCGTGCGTCAGCACGCCGTCGTAGGGCGCGCGGCCGCGCGTGCCGCAGCTCTCCAGCAGCGAGGAATGGAACCAGCCGCGATGCTGGTCGGAACCCTCCAGATAGAGGTCGGCCGGCCACTTGAGGTCGGGGTTGCCCTCGAGCGTGAAGACGTGCGTGCAGCCGGAATCGAACCAGACGTCGAGGATGTCGGTGACCTGCTCGAAATTCTGGGCGTCGTACCTGTTGCCGAGGAAGCGCTCGGGCGGGCTGTCGAACCAGGCGTCGGCGCCTTCCGCCCGGAACGCCTCGACGACGCGGCCCATCACCTCGGGGTCGCGCAGCGGCTCGCCGGTCTTCTTGTCCACGAACACCGCGATCGGCACGCCCCAGGCGCGCTGGCGCGACACGCACCAGTCGGGCCGCTGCTCGATCATCGAGCGCAGCCGGTTGTAACCGGCCGGCGGCACGAACCGGGTCGCGTCGATCGCCTCGAGCGCCTTCTGGCGCAACGTGCCGCCGATCTCGGCGATCGGCTTGTCCATGGCGATGAACCACTGCGGCGCGTTGCGGAAGATGACCGGCGCCTTGGACCGCCAGGAATGCGGATACGAATGCTTGATGCGGCCCGACGCCAGCAGGTGGCCGGCGGCATCGAGGGCGCCGATCACCGCGCGGTTGGCGTCGCCCTTGATGCCTTCCGGGGTATAGACGCGCTTGCCCGCAAACAGCGGCACGTGCGGATAGTAGCTGCCGTCTTCGGCCACGGTGTCGGGCACCTCGACGCCGTTGGCCGTGCCCAGCTCATAGTCGTCGGCGCCATGGCCCGGCGCGATATGGACGAAGCCGGTGCCGGCGTCGGCGGTGACGAAGCCGCCGGCCAGCAGCCGCACGTCGAAGTCGAAGCCCTGGCCGCGCAGCGGGTGGGCGGCGATCAGGCCGTCCAGATCCGACACCGCGACATCGCCCAGGATCCTGGCGGTGAACTTGCCGGCCTCGGCCGTTGCGGCAACCAGCTCGCGCGCCAGCACCATCTTCTCGCCCAGCCGGGCCTTGCTGCCCTCGCCCACGGCCTCGACCTCGACCAGCGCGTAGGCGATCTCCGGCCCGTAGGCCAGCGCCCGGTTGCCCGGGATGGTCCACGGCGTCGTGGTCCAGATCACCACGGCGGCGCCGTCGAGCTTGCCGCCGGCCGACGTCACGACCGGAAAGCGCACATGGATCGTGTCGGAGGTATGGTCGTGATACTCGATCTCGGCCTCGGCCAGCGCCGTCTTCTCGACCACGCTCCACAGCACCGCCTTGGAGCCCTTGTAGAGGCCGCCGTTCATCAGGAACTTGCCGAGCTCGGCCACGATGGTGGCTTCGGACTCGTACTTCATCGTCGAGTAGTAGTTGTCCCAGTCGCCGTCGACGCCCAGGCGCTTGAACTCCTCGCGCTGCACGCCGATCCAGTGGTCGGCGAAGGCGCGGCACTCGCGGCGGAACTCGCCGACCGGCACCTGGTCCTTGTCCTGGTTGCGGGCGCGATAGTCCTCCTCGATCTTCCACTCGATGGGCAGCCCGTGGCAGTCCCAGCCCGGCACGTAGTGGCTGTCCTTGCCCAGCATCTGCTGGGTGCGGCTCACCAGGTCCTTCAGGATCTTGTTGAGGGCGTGGCCGATATGGAGATGGCCGTTGGCGTAGGGCGGGCCGTCGTGCAGCACGAACTTGGGCCGGCCCCGGCTCTCGGCGCGCAGGCGGTCCCACAGCTTCATGTCGGCCCAGCGCTTCAGCAGCTCCGGCTCCTTCTTGGGCAGGCCGCCGCGCATGGGAAAGTCGGTCTTGGGCAGGAAGACGCTGGATTTATAGTCAGTTGTCACGAGAAACTCGGTGCGAAGGAGCGATGGGCGACCACCCGGCGGGCGGCCACGAACAGACAGGACGACCCGGCCGCGGTCAGCGGACCGGGCGGATAATTCGCTCCTGGGGGGCCCCGATCAACATAGGGCCGGCAATCTAGGGATGGGGGTCGGGGGGGTCAAGAAGCAGCAGGTGCCTCGGTCCCCTGCCGATCCCGGCGCACGCGCGCATAGAGCACCTGGGTGTCGAGGTCGGCGCCGCAAGGCCAGGACACCGAGCCCAACTCGCGATTGACGAAAACGCGGGCGAACTCCGCCTCCGACTGCAGCGGCGCAAAGACCCCGACGAACGGAACAATCGTGGCCACGTCGATCTCGCCGCGGACACCGTCGTCGAATGTCAGCGCAAGACGGTGGCCCCCCAGGGACCTTGCCTCGACAACATCACGCAGCATCGGCCTATTCCAGCGGATCAATGGGATCGATCGGCTCGCGCCGCCGCGCCTGCTCCCATGCGCGCACGAGTTCCAGTCGATGTATCATGGCCCATTCTAGTAGCTCGTCACAGAGGTTTTGACGGGTTGAATGTTGAGCCAATCTAGAATTGGCAGGTCTTGGGGCGGAACG
>JAIETA010000220.1 GCA_019745575.1 Reyranella sp.
TGCGCATATCTGCCTCCAATACGGAGGCCACTCTCTCAACTTAATCCGCGGTCCGAAAACCCGGGGGCAGGTCACCTCTCCGAGGATACGCATTTGCGAAGCTGGAACCCCAGGAGTTGCTTCTTCTCCAATTGAGATTGTACTACTGCGATCAACTAAAGGATCAATCTCCAACAATTCCGCGATTACTTGTCGTGGTGTCCATTTCCACGCCACATCTTCAGGCGACTCATCCAAATGCCGTCGAAAAAGATCAAGGACGATGTACTCAATCGCCAATCGCAATTCCAAGCATGCGTAACGGATGGATTGTTCATCTCCAGCAGCGAGAAGCAGTTTCGCCCGATCAAGACAGCCTTTGGCTGTAGCTTGCATTTTGCCCTCTTCGGTCGACGGCATACACATCCTTCAAGAGTCTTGCTTCTCAACTTTGAAGAAAAGGGTCGAGATTGCCACCCTGACTGCTAGCACTGCCGGCACTGAAAATAGTTCCAACATAGTTTGACAAGATCAGCACGATCGTGATCAGAAAAAGCAGATCTTGGCGGGCTTTTTCCTGTCCAACAGAGGTCCAGATGTCCAAGCCGGAAAGCTGCGGCCCCGGTCACGCGCCCCTGCCCGCTGACAGGGTAAACGCCGGGCCGGGTGAGAGAAGGAATCGGGCACCGCGAAGAAGCCGGCCGCCTCGGCGACGAGCCGATGAAGCACCAGCTTCACCGATAGTCACATGATCGCGAGACTGCCATCCGGGGGCCTGCAAGAAGCGTAGTCTTCGGCATGCGCATTTGCCTCGTCCTCTTCCTGCTTGCCGTCACCGGCATCGTCCCAACCTCCAGGCCATGGGCCGAAACCCCGTCGCTGCCCTGGCAGAAATGGGAGCCGGCGCTGTTCGACCGCGCCGCGGCGGAGGACAAATACATCCTGCTGCACATGGCGGCGGTGTGGTGCCACTGGTGCCACGTCATGGAGCGCACGACCTACAAGGACCCCGCCATCCAGAAGACCATCGGCGAGAAGTTCATTCCCGTCCGCGTCGACCAGGACCGCGATCCCGCCCTCTCCTACCGCTACGAGAACTGGGGCTGGCCGGCGACCGTCATGCTCGACAAGGACGGCAACGAGATTTTCAAGCGCCGCGGCTACATTCCGCCGGAACTGTTCCAGAAGCTGCTGACGGCGGTGATCGAGGACCCGTCGGCGCTGCGAAGCTTCGCCATGGGCGCCGCGATCGATCCCGATACAGTGGCGCTGTCGCCGCAGCGCCGCGCCGCCGTCGAGGCGCTGGTGCTGAAGAACTTCGACAGGGACAACGGCGGCTTCGGCGACACCCACCGCTTCATCCATGGCGACACGGTCGAATGGGCGCTTGAACGCGGCCGCGCGCTGGAACGCAATGCCGATCCGGCGCCCTGGCGCGACGTGGCCGCAAAGACGCTGGCGGGCGCGCGCCGCCTGATCGATCCGGTGTGGGGCGGCATGTTCCAGTATTCCGACCGGCTCGACTGGTCGGGGCCGCACTACGAGAAGCTGCTCAACATCCAGCGCGACGCCATCCGCACCTACGTGCTCGCCTTCCAGATCGACGGCGATCCGGCCCACCTCGACGCCGCCCGCGCGGTCGCGCGCTGGCTGATGGATTTTATGCGGAGCCCCGAGGGCGCCTTCTACACCAGCCAGGATGCCGACGCCGGCCCCGACCTGCACGGCGACGCCTTCTACGCCCGCAGCGACGCCGAGCGCCGGGCCGGCCCGCAGCCGCCGATCGACCGCAACGCCTACGCCCGCGAGAACGGCTGGGCGGTCGCGAGCCTGGCCGCGCTCCACGACGTGACCGGCGACCCGGCCCTGCTCGAGGCCGCCCGCCGCGCCTTCGACTGGACGCTCGCCCACCGGCGCGCGCCCAACGGCGGCTTCGGCCATGCCCGCGCGACCGACGACGACACCCATCTCGGCGACACGCTCGCCATGGCCGAGGCGGCCCTTGCGCTTTATCGCAGCACCGCCGAGCGGCGCTATCTCGCGCTCGCTGTCGAGTTCGGCGACGTCATCGTCCGCGACCACCGCGACCCGAGCGGCGGCTTCATGGTGCGCCGGCCCGATCCCGGTGCCCGCGGCGTGCTCGCCCGGCCGGTCAGGCAGATCGACGAGAATGTCGCGGTGGTCCGCCTGCTCAATCTGCTGGCGCGCAACACCGCGACGCCCGCGCTGCGCACCGCCGCCGAGCACGGCATGCGCTGGCTGATCTCGCTGGCCGAGGACGATCTCGTCGTGCCGGGCGCGCTTCTGGCCGACCGCGAACTGGCGCGCGAGCCGGCGCACGTCACGGTCGTGGGCGGCAAGGACGATCCCGCCGCGCGCGCCCTGTATGAGGCGGCGCGGACCTATCCCACGCGCTACCTCCGCATCGAATGGCTGGACCGACGCGAGGGGCCGCTGCCCGCCGCCGACGTCGACTATCCCGACATGCCGCAGGCCGCGGCCTACGCCTGCGCCAACGGCGCCTGCTCGGTGCCGGTCTTCGCGCCGGCCGACGTTCATCGCATCGTCGCCCGGGTCGATGATCGGTAGCGGTCGACATCAGACACGAGGGTGGCGTGGACTCATTGCTGGGAGCGCGCCACTCCAGTGGCGCATCATGACGATGAGCGCCACTGGAGTGGCGCGCTCCCAGCAATGAAAGCCGTAATCATCTCCGGCACAACTAGCGTGGTGGCTATCCACCGAGTGGACATCAAGCGTTTGGGTTCATCAACTATCTGAAGGCGTCGATCGTCTCGGTCCTTCGGCCGAGCGTCGTCACGCTGCCGCCGGCCAGTCGAGACGGGGACGGCGGCGGGCGGCCACGCAGTCTCGCAGGTAGAGGTTGATCAGGCTCTGGTAGGGGATGCCGACCTCGGAAGACACCGCCTTGAAGTAGGCAATCGATTCCTGGTCGAGCCGGATCGTGACCTGCTTCTTCAGGCGCGCGGCGTAGGGGTTCTTGCGGGCGGCGGAGAAGTCGTACTCTTTGCGCATCGTCATCTGTTCCTTCGATATGTCGTGGCCTCGCGGGGCGTTGCCTTGCGTGCGGAGATGATGCGGATGGAGTCCGCCCGGAAGAGGTGACTGACCACGAGCAGGCGCACGGCGTAGCTCAAGCCCAGAAGAAGGAAGCGCTCCTCCTCTTCGGAATGGTCCGGATCGTCGATGACCAGACCGTTCGGATCGGCGAAAGCCGAACGCGCCTCCTCGAACGTGACCTTGTGCTTGCGGGCGTTGCTCGCCGACTTTCGCGCGTCCCACTCGAAGCGTAGTTCGGTCATGCCTATAGTGTAGTTATTTTATAACTACAATGCAATTCACTGGCCTATGTCGAGCACGGCGCGGCAAATGAAGCAGACCCGCGAAACATGCAAGGCTGGTGTGCGAAATTATTTGAACAGATTCAGCAGGATTCGTGCTATGTTTTCTATACTATCGCACGAGGTCTGACTAAGAAGACCCTATCGCCCCCGGATCGCCGGGGAGGAGCGATTCCGCTCTCAAATCTTTGACCATGCCCCGCCCGGCGCGCCCGCCGGGTACACTCCAATTGAGGAGAAGGGGCCGTCCCGCGGTCATGCGCCGTGAGTAGCAAGCAAAAGGACACCCCGCCGACGACTGTCCGGCAAGTGGGTGGACCGCGATGCGGGCAACGCATCCGAGCGCTGGGTTGTGACAGTCCTCCGTGGCCGCCCGAGGCGGGGCCGCAGAAACGCTGATTTTTCGGCAATATCACAGGTGGGCGCTAAACCTGTGTCACAACATTTGTCTCAACTTGGTGTGACAACCGGCTGTGACATCGGCCGTCCCGCCCCTTGCTTCATGGGGGGGCGGGGGCCACATTGCGGCCGAACCAAAATCTCCCCTCCGAGGACCCATGGAAACGTTACTGTCGGGCGCCGCGCCGCAGCCTGTCCCCGCCGACCTGATCAAGGACAGCGACCAGACCAAGTTCGCCAAGGACGTGATCGAGGCCTCGCGCACGGTGCCGGTGATCGTCGATTTCTGGGCGCCGTGGTGCGGGCCGTGCAAGACGCTGCAGCCGACCATCGAGAAGGTCGTCAAGGCCGCCAAGGGCGCGGTCAAGCTGGTCAAGATCGACATCGACAAGAACCAGATGCTGGCCCAGCAGCTGCGCATCCAGTC
>JAIETA010000194.1 GCA_019745575.1 Reyranella sp.
AGCGGGCGAAGGGATTCGAACCCTCGACCCCGACCTTGGCAAGGTCGTGCTCTACCCCTGAGCTACGCCCGCGCTCCGATCCGGCCGGGTAGGTGCCGGAAGGCGGTGGTGATAGGGGGTTTTCCCCGGCTTGGCAAGGGGCGGGACAAGCCCGCCCAACCCCTCAGCCGCGGGCCAGCAGACGCTGCAGGTACTTGCCGTATTCGCTGTCGCGGATGGGCTCGATCAGCCGCTCGAAGGCGGCATCGTCGATAAATCCCTTGCGCCAGGCGACCTCCTCGGGGCTGCCGATTTGTAGGCCTTGGCGATCTTCCACGGTCTCCACGAACTGCGCCGCCTTGAGCAGGCTGGACGGGCTGCCGGTGTCGAGCCAGGCGTAGCCGCGGCCGAGCTTTTCAACGGTGAGGCGGCCCTGCTTCAGATAGTGGGCGTTGACGTCGCTGATCTCCAGTTCGCCGCGTGCCGAGCGCGGGATCTGCGCGGCGACATCGCAGACGTCGGAGTCGTAGAAATAGAGGCCGGTCACCGCCCAGTTCGAACGCGGGTTCTTCGGCTTCTCGACGATGCTGGTGGGCCGGCCGCCGGCGTCGAACTCGACGACGCCGTAGGCGCTCGGGTCCGACACCCAGTAGGCATAGACCACGGCGCCGCTGCCGGTGGCGCCGCGCTCGGCCACGGTCGGGAGCGAATCGCCATAAAAGAGATTGTCGCCCAGGATCAGGCCGACGCGGCTCTGGCCAACGAAGTCGCGGCCGATCACGAAGACCTCGGCGATGCCGCCGGGCTTGGGCTGGGTGGCGTAGCCGATCTCGAGGCCCCACTGCCGGCCATCGCCGAACAGGCGGCGGTAGGCTTCCAGGTCGTGCGGATTGACGACCAGCAGGATCTCGCGGCAACCCGCCAGCATCAGCGTGGTCAGCGGGTAGTAGACCATCGGCTTGTTGTAGACAGGCAGGAGCTGCTTGTTGGCGGCCCGGGTCATGGGGTAGAGCCGCGTGCCGCTGCCGCCGGCCAGAACGATACCTTTCATCCCGACACTGTAGACAGGCGCCATGTACGACCCGCAACAACTATTCGCCCGGCTCGAGGCGCTCGATATCCCCCAGCGCACGGTCGAGCACCCGGCGGTCTTCACCGTCGAGGAGGCCAAGGCGCTGCGCGGCAATCTGCCGGGGCATCACATCAAAAACCTGTTCCTGCGCAACAAGAAGGAAGAGATGTGGCTGGTGGTGGCGCTGGAAGATCGCGCGGTCGATCTCAAGCGGCTGGGCGAGGCGCTGGGCGCGGGACGGCTGTCGTTCGGCAGCCCCGAGCGGCTGAGGCGCCATCTCGGGGTCGAGCCGGGATCGGTGACGCCGTTCGCCCTGATCAACGACGACGCCCGCGTGGTCCGGCTGGCCCTCGACCGCGGCCTGGCGGAAGGCGGGCCGGTCAACGCCCATCCCCTGGTCAACACCATGACGACGGCGGTCGCGGCGGCCGACCTGCTGCGGTTCTTCGAGGCCACCGGCCATGCCCCGTGTTGGCTGGACTTTCCGATTTGACGTAATACTATAACCTTATGAATCGCCGCTTCCTGCTCGCCTCGACGCTGCTGCTGGCCGCCGGTCCCGCCTCGGCCCAGGCGAAATTGAAGGTCGTGGCGACCTTCTCGATCCTGGCCGACCTGGTCGAGCAGGTGGGCGGCGAGCGCCTGGAACTCGCGACCCTGGTCGGGGCCGACACCGACGCCCACACGTATCAACCCAAGCCGGCCGATGCGCGGACGCTGGCCGACGCCCAGGCGCTGGTGAGCAACGGGCTGGGCTTCGAGGGCTGGATCGACCGCCTCGCCAAGGCCGCGCCCTTCAAGGGCCGCGCGGTCGTGGCCTCGGCCGGCGTGCCGACCATCGCCGCCGGCCCTTCCCACGGCCATAGCCACGGCCACAGTCACGGCCATGGCCCCGACCCGCACTGCTGGCAGGACGTCGCCCTCGCCCGCCGCTACGTCGACAACATCGCCAAGGGCCTGGCCGCCGCCGATCCGGCCAGCGCCGCCCTCTATCGCGAACGAGCCGCCGCCTACGACGCGCGGCTGGCCGAGCTCGACCGCTGGGTCCGGGCCGAAATCGCCAGGGTGCCGGCCGACCAGCGCAAGGCGATCACCGGCCACGACTCGTTCCGCTACTTCGCGAAGGCCTACGGCGTGCAATTCCTGTCGCCGCGCGGCTACAACACCAGCACCGAGCCGTCGGCCAAGGACGTGGCGGCGCTGATCCGCCAGGTGCGCGAGCAGAAGATCAAGGCGCTGTTCGTCGAGAACATGACCAACCCCGGCATGGTCGAACAGATCGCCCGCGAATCGGGCGCCGTGGTCGGGCCGCGCCTTTACAGCGACGCGCTGTCGAAGCCTGAGGGACCGGCGGCGACCTACGAGAAGATGATGCGCCACAACGCGACGGCGCTGGTCGCGGGGATGTCGAAGAACTGACGGTCCACCGTCGCCTCGGGCGGAGTAACCTCCGCCCTGGAGCGTAGCCGAGGGGCCTTGCCTTTACCGGAAGCGGCTTGTCGTGGAGAGAAGGTCCCTCCGCTCCGCGCTACGCGCTTCAGCGCGGAGACTACTCCGCGCGAGTCGGGACGACGGGCGGTCAGGCCGCCACCATCGCCAGTCCCGCGGCGCGTCGTGCCGCCTGCAGCGTATTGAACATCAGGCACGCCACCGTCATCGGGCCGACGCCGCCGGGAACCGGCGAGATGTGGCCGGCGACCGGCAGGATCTCGTCGAATGCCGCGTCGCCCACCAGCCGGCTCTTGCCGTCGGCGGTCGCCACGCGGTTGATGCCGACGTCGATCACCGTCGCGCCCGGCTTGATCCAGTCGCCGCGCACGAACTCCGGCCGGCCGATCGCCACGACGACGATGTCGGCCAGGCGGCAGAGGCCCGGCAGGTCGCGGGTGCGCGAGTGGGTGATGGTGACCGTGCAGTCGGCGCGCAGCAGGAGCTGCGCCACCGGCCGGCCGACCAGGTTGGAGCGGCCGATCACCACGGCATGCAGGCCGGCCAGCGCGCCCCGGGCGTGCTGCAGCATCATCGACACGCCGAGCGGCGTGCACGGCACGGGAAAGTCGAGCGGCGCGCCGGCCGCGATCGAGCCCAGGCGTCCGACATTGATCGGGTGGAAGCCGTCGACGTCCTTGGCCGGATCGACCGCCAGCAGCACGCGCGCGGTATCGATGTGCCGGGGCAGCGGCAGCTGCACCAGGATGCCGTTGACCGCCGGGTCGGCGTTGAGCCGGGCAATCAGCGCCAGCAGGTCCGCCTCGGTGGTCCCGGCGGCGAGCCGGTGGTCGAAGCTTGCCATGCCGAGCTCGGCCGCGAGCTTGCCCTTGCTGCGCACGTAGACCTGGCTCGCCGGATCGGCGCCGACCAGCACCGTCGCCAGGCCGGGCTTCGGGGCGCCCGTGGCGACCAACTCGGCCACGCCCGCGCCGACGCGCTGGCGCAGGCCGGCCGCGATGGCTTTTCCATCGATCACGCGGGCGTCAGCCATGCTTCGCAGTCCGTCGGCCAAGGCGGGCCGCTAGCCCACGAACGCCGGCCAGACATACTCCCACAGCAGGCTGCGGAGGAAGAACAGGCCAAGCAGCAGGATGACGGGAGAAATGTCGACGCCGCCCAGGTTGGGCAGAATCCGCCGGATCGGGCGCAGCGCCGGCTCGGTCAGGCGGTAGAGCACGTCGACGATCATCCGGATGAACTGGTTGCTGACATTGACCACGCCGAAGGCCACCAGCCAGCTCATGATCGCGCCCGCGATCACGATCCAGGTGTAGATATCGATCACCTTGTCGATCAGCACCGCCAGCGACAGCATCGGCTCTCCGCTCCCCACGCCGGCGGACCGCCGGCCGCGCGCACCCTACTCGGCGGGGAATGCCGATCACAAGCCTATTTCAGGCCGGCGGATCAGACCCGGGAGAGGGCAAGGTCGATGCTGCCGATCCGGATGGTGCGCGCCGCGCTGATGTCGCGCGGCCCATGCTCGGGCAGCAGCCGGGCGCCGTCGACCAGCGTGCCGCCGGGGCTGCCGAGGTCTTCCAGGCCGAGGCGCCCCGCCGCGCACAGCAGGCGGGCATGCGGCCGGCCGACCGACGGGTCGGGCAGCGACAGCTCGGTGGGATGCGC
>JAIETA010000169.1 GCA_019745575.1 Reyranella sp.
GCAGCGGCCCGAAGCGGTCGGCGGTCGAGGCGCAGGCGATGCCCAGAAGCTGGCCGCCGAATTGCAGCGCCGTGGCCAGCGCCACCGCCCGCGGCAGCCCATCCCTGGGCGCCATCGCCGGCAGCAGCGCGTCGCGGGTCGGCACGGCGAAGGCGCCGATCGAGCCCGCGAGGAGCCCGTAGGCGATCAGCAGCGGGTAACTGAGGCCCCCGCCCCACAGCACCAGGGCGAGCGCCAGCGGCGGCAGGGCGTAGAGGACGTGATAGAGCAGCAGCAGGCGGCGCGGGTTGCCGCGGTCGGCCACCAGCCCGCCCAGCGGCAGGAACAGCAGCGACGGCGCCATGAGGGCGGCCTGGGCCACGCCCACGGCGAAGGCGTCCATGTGCAGCACCACGGCCACCAGCCAGGGAAACAGCACCATCTGGATGCCGAGCGGCACGAACCAGCTGGCGAGGCCCGCGAGGTAGGCGGGAAAGGCGGTGCGCGGCGGGGTCACGAGGCGGGTGTCACAGGATCTTGCTTGATTGACGGGCAAACAGACTATATCTTGTAGACACTTAGTGACGCCTCCTCATCCAATAGTCAAAGAAGCCAGAACCGTGTCGACCTTCAACCGGACCACCCTGGTCAAGGTGCTGGAAATCCTCGACAGCAGCCACGCCGGCGAGGCGCTGGCGGCGGCCAAGCTCGCCTCGGCCATGGTGCGCGAGGCGGGCCTCACCTGGGAACAGGTGCTGGCGCCCGAGATCGCGGCTCCCGCCTTGCCCGCCCGGGCCGCCGGCGCCGTGCGCGACATGGCAACAGGAGCCGGTCCCTTCGGCTACCGCCGCGACCAGCGCGCACTGTCGCCGCACGAGCAGTTCTTCATGGTGCTGCTGAGCCCGCGCACGCCCTCCGAGATCAAGCGCAAGCTGCGCGGCCTCGAAGCGCGCGTGCTCGACGGCGAGATCACGCCGCAGGAAACCCAGGACCTCGAATTCATGTACCGCAGCTTCGTCGCGGGCTGAGGGTACGTTCTCGGGACAAAGCCCCACCTCATCCTGAGGAGCCGCGCGTAGCGCGGCGTCTCGAAGGATGGGCTACCGTAAAGGTCGCATGTCCGAAGAACGAGGCGCCCATGTCTACATGCTGCGCTGCGCCGACGGCAGCTACTACGTCGGGTCGGCGCGGCTGGGGCTGGAGCGGCGGCTTTCCGAGCACAACAACGCGACCTACGGCGGCTACACGTCCCGGAGGCTGCCGGTGGTGTTGGTCTGGTCGCAGCACTTTCTCGACATCACGGATGCGATTGCCGTCGAGCGTCAGATCAAAGGCTGGTCGCGCGCCAAGAAAGAGGCGCTGATCCGGGGCGACTACGGGACGATCCAGTCCCTGGCGAAAAGACGGACATAGGCCGTGACTGGTTCTCACCCTTCGAGATGCGGTCCTGCGGACCGCTCCTCAGGGTGAGGTTTTTCTGTGCATGCCTAACGCCTCATCCTTCGAGACGCGCCCTTCGGGCGCTCCTCAGGATGAGGGGCTGTTTGGTCTGGAGCACATTCCGCGCGTCTGGAATCGCATAGACCTCACCCTGAGGAGCATGCCGCAGGCATGCGTCTCGAAGGGTGGGAACGAGCAGCACGACTGTTGCCCACCCTTCGAGACGCACCGCTTCGCGGTGCTCCTCAGGGTGAGGATTCTTCAGTACGGTCCGGAAGACTCTAAAGCGGCCGGGTGCTGCCGTCGGGCCTTGTACGGTGGAGGAACTCGCGGCCGATCTTCACCCGCTTCTGGCCGTCGTACTCGACGATGTCGGCCGTCGCATAGGTCTCGGTCCAGTTGGACGGCAGGAACGAGCCCGAGCCAACGACGTCGATCGGCGCCTTGGCCTCGGCCATGATGCGGCACTTGGCCGGGCCGAAGCCCGACGACGCCACGATCTTGACCTTGTCGAAGCCCGTGCGGTCGAGCTCGGCGCGCAGGTGGAAGATCGCCGCCGCCGAGACGCCGGTGCCGACCAGGTAGCGCAGCTCCTCCTCGCTCCTGTAACCGCGGATCGACTCGGGCGAGAAGCGTTCGAGCACGGCGTAGGAGGTCGCGGGATCCAGCCCCTCGACGTAGCGGCCGCCGGTGGTGTCGAGGCGCAGCGACAGCAGGCCCTTGGCCGCCAGCTCGGGAAACCGCCGGCAGACTTCGAGCGAGTCGGAGATCTCGCGCGCGAAGTAGTCGACCAGCACGGTCATCGGCTCGCCCGGGAAGGTCTCGAAAAACATCTCGGCGGCGCGCAGCGTCGAGCCGGCGTAGCCGATCAGGGCGTGCGGCATGGTGCCCAGCCCCTTGTCGCGGCCGAAGAAGTGCGCCGTGGCGTGGGTGGCGTTGCCGATGAAGCCCACGGCGCCGATCTTGCGCCTGGCCCGCGCCGAGCCCACCGAGGCGGCATAGGCCATCATCTCGGCCATCTCCTGGCCGGCGCAGTGGCGGGCGTCCATGGCGAGGAAGGCGGTCTTCGGCATGTCGGCGCACATCGTCCAGGCGTTGTAGGCGGCGACGCAGGCCGGCCCCAGCTTCTGCAGGAAGATCGTCTCGAGGTCGACGAGATGGAAGAAGGAGCCCGTGATGTACATCATGGGCTCGCCGGCGCCGACCCACTTGCCCTCGCCGTAGCGCAGGTCGAGTTCGACCTCTGTGTTGCGGTCGCGGCCGGTCTCGGCCAGCCAGTCGAGCGCCAGCCGGGGCGCGAACACCACGGGGCGGCGCATGAAGATGGCGTAGGTCACGCGGCAGTCGCCGAACTTGCCGATCACCTGCTTCGAGCGATTGAAGTAGTGGTCGGTGTAGCGTTCGATCTCGCCGTTGGTCGGATGCGTCATCGGCCCTCCCGGGCTCCCTGGGGATCGCTTGAGGATGAGCGCGCGGGACGCGCGCGGTCCGGAAGACTCATGATCTTCCGGACCGCGCGCCTCCGGCTCGCCTCATGATCATGCTCAGACCGCCGGCCGGGCGCGGGCGACCGAGAGCCGTTCGGCCTTGAGCTGCTCGGCCAGCAGGAAGGCGAGTTCGAGCGCCTGGCTGGCGTTCAGCCGGGGATCGCACTGCGTCTCGTAGCGCTCGTCGAGATTGGCGACGGTGATGTCGGTGGCGCCGCCGATGCACTCCGTCACTTCCTGGCCGGTCATCTCGAAATGGACGCCGCCGGGATGGGTGCCCTCGGCGCGGTGGACGGCGAAGAAGTCCCTGACCTCGCTCAGGATGGCGTCGAAGTGGCGGGTCTTGCGGCCGTTCGAGGCGGTCACGGTGTTGCCGTGCATGGGATCGCACGACCACACCACCGTGCGGCCCTCGCGCTGCAGGGCGCGCACCAGGGCGGGCAGCTTGTCGGCCACCTTGTCGGCGCCCATGCGGGCGATCAGCACGATGCGGCCGGCCTCGTTGGCCGGGTTCAGCGTGTCGATCAGGCGCAGCAGGTCGTCGGTCGAGAGCGTCGGGCCCGCCTTGAAGCCCAGCGGATTGCGCACGCCGCGCAGGAACTCGACATGGGCGCCGTCGGGCTGGCGGGTGCGGTCGCCGATCCACAGCATGTGGGCCGAGCAGTCGTACCAGTCGCCCGAGGTCGAATCGACGCGGGTCAGCGCCTCCTCGTAGGGCAGCAGCAGCGCCTCGTGGCTGGTGAAGAAGTCGGTCTCGGCGATCTGCGGCGTGGTCGCCGAGGTGAGGCCGCAGGCGGCCATGAAGTTCAGCGTCTCGTCGAGCCTGGCCGCCAGGTCCTCGTATTTCTCCGAGGCCGGCGAGGTGCGCACGAAGTCGAGGTTCCAGCGGTTGACCTCGTGCAGGTCGGCGTAGCCGCCCTGGGCGAAGGCGCGCAGCAGGTTGAGCGTCGCCGCCGACTGGTTATAAGCCTGCACCATGCGCTCGGGGTCGGGCCGGCGCGCCTCGGGCGTGAAGTCGAAGCCGTTCACGTTGTCGCCGCGGTAGGACGGCAGCTCGACCTCGCCCACCTTCTCGACGTTGGACGAGCGCGGCTTGGCGAACTGGCCGGCCATGCGGCCGAGCTTCACCACCGGGACGCCGGCGCCGTAGGTCAGCACGACGGCCATCTGCAAGAGCACGCGGAAGGTGTCGCGGATGTTGTTGGCGGTGAAGTCGGCGAAGCTCTCGGCGCAGTCGCCGCCCTGCAGCAGGAAGGCATCGCCCGCCGCCAC
>JAIETA010000298.1 GCA_019745575.1 Reyranella sp.
TGATCGACGGCAACCCGGTGCCGCACGACATCCTGCGCGTGCTGGGCATCGAGAAGCTGGCCGAGTACCTGGTCAACGAGATCCAGGAGGTCTACCGGCTGCAGGGCGTGAAGATCAACGACAAGCACATCGAGACGATTGCCCGCCAGATGCTGCAGAAGGTCGAGATCACCGACGCCGGCGACTCGACGTTCCTGATCGGCGAGCAGGTCGACAAGCAGGAGTACGAGCTGGAGAACGCCAAGCTCGTGGCCGAGAAACTGAAGCCCGCCAAGGCCGATCCGGTCCTGCTGGGCATCACCAAGGCCAGCCTGCAGACCAAGTCGTTCATCTCGGCGGCGTCCTTCCAGGAGACGACGCGCGTGCTGACCGAGGCTGCCGTCTCGGGCCGGGTCGACACGCTGCAGGGTCTCAAGGAGAACGTCATCGTCGGCCGCCTGATCCCGGCCGGCACCGGCGGGGTGGTCAACCGGCTGAAGGCGATCGCCGCCCAGCGCGACCGGGCCATCCTGGCCGCCGGCGCCGACGGCGAGGACCGCCCGGTGCCGACCCTCGAAGAGGAGCGTGCGGCCGACTGATCGCCGCCCGATCGCAAAATCGAAGGCCGTCCCTGCAAGGAGACGGCCTTTTCTTTTGGTCGGGCGCGTTCCCTGCCTGTGCCGATGCCGAAAAGACCGTCGCTGGAAGGCCGGGGCCTGCCGGAATTGCTCGGATCCGCGGATCGGCGAGGCGGCTCCCTTCTGGTAGCTCTGTCCTTTCGATACCACCAGATGTAGTCGACAGAATATTGCGCTGCTCGCCGGCTTCGGGTCAGGAACGAGTCGTCGGGCGAGGGGCCGGAATAGCCAACGATATCAATGAGAAAAGCACCGGCGCGTGCTTGACGCCCCGGCGCCGCGATCTTATAAGCGCGCCACCTCGCCGGGGGGCTGGATTGTAGGCGTGACAGCCTAGACACAGCCCGACGTCGAGGACCGCTACAAGTCAGGCCTTTCGGCCGTAAAGCTTTTCCTTCGCGCGGGGCTGCGCTCTTGCCGCTATGCCCGCGCATCTGCTTTGCGCCACGGTGCGATGTTGGGCGGATCCGATACGGCGTTAAGGAAACCGAAATTCGATGCCGACGATTAACCAGCTGATCCGCAAGCCGCGCCACGGCCTCACGTCGCACAACAAGGTGCCGGCGCTGCAAGCCTGCCCGCAGAAGCGCGGCGTTTGCACCCGCGTCTACACCACGACCCCGAAGAAGCCGAACTCGGCGCTGCGCAAGGTCGCCAAGGTGCGCCTGACCAACGGCTACGAGGTGGTGAGCTACATCCCCGGCGAAGGCCACAATCTGCAGGAGCATTCGGTCGTCATGATCCGCGGCGGTCGCGTCAAGGACCTGCCGGGCGTGCGCTACCACATCATTCGCGGCACCCTCGATACGCAGGGTGTCAAGGACCGCCGCCAGCGCCGTTCGAAGTACGGCGCCAAGCGTCCGAAGTAAGGCGGGGAGGAACACATGTCTCGCCGTCGCGCCGCCGAAAAACGCGAAGTCCTGCCGGACGCCAAGTTCGGCGACATCGTTCTGTCGAAGTTCATGAACACGCTCATGGAGCGGGGCAAGAAGTCGGTTGCCGAGCGCGTCGTCTACGGCGCCCTCGACGAGATCCAGGGCAAGCTCAAGCAGGATCCGGTGCCGGCCTTCCACGAGGCGCTGGAGAACGTCAAGCCGGCCGTCGAAGTCCGCTCGCGCCGTGTCGGCGGCGCCACCTACCAGGTGCCCGTCGAAGTCCGTCCGGAGCGCCGCCAGGCGCTGGCCATCCGCTGGATCATCCAGGCCGCGCGCGACCGCTCGGGCCACAGCATGACCGAGAAGCTCTCGGCCGAGCTGCTCGATGCCTTCAACCGCCGCGGCAACGCGGTCAAGAAGCGCGAAGACACCCACAAGATGGCCGACGCCAACAAGGCGTTTGCGCATTACCGCTGGTAAGCGCGCCCCCGGTCCCCTCCCAGAAAGCCCAGTCCATGGCTCGCACCACACCCATCGCGCACTACCGCAATATCGGTATCATGGCGCATATCGACGCCGGCAAGACGACGACGACCGAGCGCATCCTGTACTACACCGGCAAGTCGCATAAGATCGGCGAAGTCCACGACGGCGCCGCGACGATGGACTGGATGGAGCAGGAGCAGGAGCGCGGCATCACGATCACGTCGGCCGCCACGACCTGCTTCTGGAAGGCCGAGACCGGCCCCTATGCCGGCCCCACCTTCCGCATCAACATCATCGACACGCCCGGCCACGTCGACTTCACCATCGAGGTCGAGCGCAGCCTGCGCGTGCTCGACGGCGCGGTCTGCGTGTTCGACAGCGTCGCGGGCGTCGAGCCGCAGTCCGAGACGGTGTGGCGCCAGGCCGACAAGTACGGCGTGCCGCGCATTTGCTTCGTCAACAAGATGGACCGCACCGGCGCCAACTTCTGGCGCACCGTCGACATGATCCGCGACCGCCTCGGCAGCAAGCCGCTGGTCACCCAAATGCCGATCGGCGTCGAGTCGGACTACCGCGGCCTGATCGACCTGGTGTCCAACAAGGCGATCATCTGGCTGGAAGAGACGCTCGGCGCCAAGTACGAGGTCGTCGAGATCCCGGCCGACATGAAGGAGCAGGCCGCCGAGTGGCGCCACAAGATGCTCGAGATGGCCGTCGAGCAGGACGACGTGGCGCTCGAGAAGTACCTGGCCGGCGAGGAGCCCGACTACGACACGCTGATCAAGTGCATCCGCAAGGGCACGATCTCCTACGCCTTCGTGCCGGTGCTGTGCGGCTCGGCCTTCAAGAACAAGGGCGTGCAGCCCATGCTCGACGCCGTGGTCAACTACCTGCCGGCGCCGATCGACGTTCCCGACGTCAAGGGCGTGAAGATGGGCACCGACGAGCCGATCACGCTGCCGTCGAACGACGAGGCGCCGCTGTCGGCGCTCGCCTTCAAGATCATGACCGACCCGTTCGTGGGCTCGCTCACCTTCGCGCGCGTCTACTCGGGCGTGCTTGAATCCTCGTCCGGCGTGCTGAACAGCACCAAGGACCGCAAGGAACGCATCGGCCGCATGCTGTTGATGCATGCCAACAACCGCGAGGACGTCAAGGAAGCGCGCGCCGGCGACATCATCGCGCTCGCCGGCCTCAAGAGCGTCACCACCGGCGACACGCTGTGCGCGCCGGAGAATCCGGTGATCCTCGAAAAGATGGACTTCCCCGACCCGGTCATCGAGCTCGCCATCGAGCCCAAGTCGAAGGCCGACCAGGAGAAGATGGGCCAGGCGCTCGGCCGTCTCGTCCAGGAGGATCCGACCTTCCGCGTCTCGACCGACCAGGAAACCGGCCAGACCGTCATCAAGGGCATGGGCGAGCTCCATCTCGAGATCAAGGTCGACATCCTGCGCCGCACCTACAAGGTCGACGCCAATGTCGGCGCCCCGCAGGTCGCCTACCGCGAGACGCTCGGCCGCAAGGCGGAGATCGACTACACCCACAAGAAGCAGAGCGGCGGCTCCGGCCAGTTCGCCCGCGTCAAGATCGTGTTCGAGCCGGGCGAGCCGGGCTCGGGCTACCAGTTCGAGAGCAAGATCGTCGGCGGATCGATTCCCAAGGAGTTCATCCCGGGCGTCGAAAAGGGCCTGGCGGCGTCGCGCGAGACCGGCGTGCTCGCCGGCTTCCCGGTGATCGACTTCAAGGCGTCGCTGATCGACGGCAACTACCACGACGTCGACTCGAGCGTGCTGGCCTTCGAAATCGCCGCCCGTGCGGCGTTCCGCGACGGCCTCGCCAAGGCGCAGTGCAAGCTCTTGGAGCCGATCATGAAGGTCGAGGTGGTGACGCCCGACGACTACATGGGCGACTGCATCGGCGACCTGAACAGCCGGCGCGGCCAGATCCTCGGCATGGATGCCCGCGGCAACGCGCAGGTCATCGATGCCATGGTGCCGCTCGCCAACATGTTCGGCTACGTGAACACCCTGCGGTCGATGACCCAGGGCCGCGCGGCCTACACCATGACGTTCGACCACTACGCGCCTGTCCCGCAGGCCGTGGCGGACGAGGTCGTCGCCAAGCTGGCCGGCTGAGAAGCCGCCGACCGAACCAGGACCGATTGATTAGGGACCAAAGATCATGACGAAGGCGAAGTTTGAGCGGAACAAGCCGCACTGCAACATCGGAACGATCGGTCACGTCGACCACGGCAAGA
>JAIETA010000341.1 GCA_019745575.1 Reyranella sp.
ACCGGTCATCCCGGCGGCATCAAGGGCGAGACCCTGGGCAAGCGCCTCGAAGGCCGCTTCCCGGAGCGCGTCCTGATCAAGGCCGTCGAGCGCATGATCACCCGCGGTCCGCTTGGCCGCGCGCAGATGAAGAACCTGCGCGTCTATGCCGGACCGAAGCACGAGCAGGAGGCCCAGCAGCCGGAGAAGCTCGACGTTGCCGCAATGAACCGCAAGAATTCGAGGATCGGCTGACATGGCTACTGAACTCTCATCGCTTGCCGAACTGAAGAAGGCGCCGCCGGCCGGCGTCCAGGCGACGGCACAGATCCGCGAGAAGGAAATCGACTCCCAGGGCCGCGCCTACGCCACCGGCCGGCGCAAGAACGCGGTCGCCCGCGTCTGGGTGAAGCCGGGCACCGGCAAGATCACCATCAACGGCCGCGACCAGACGATCTACTTCGCGCGCCCGACCCAGCGCATGATGATCCAGCAGCCGTTCGACGTCTCGCAGCGCGGCGGGCAGTTCGACGTGATCGCCACGGTCTCGGGCGGCGGCCTGTCGGGCCAGGCCGGCGCGGTACGCCACGGCATCTCGCAGGCGCTCACCAAGTTCGAGCCCGGCCTGCGCGGCGCCATCAAGGCGAGCGGCTTCCTGACCCGCGACAGCCGCGTGGTCGAGCGCAAGAAGTACGGCCGGGCCGGCGCCCGCGCCCGCTTCCAGTTCTCCAAGCGCTGATCGGGCGGTTGGACTATCTTCGAAGGGCGCCGCGAGGCGCCCTTCGTCATTTCAGGCAGAGGCATCCGATGTCCGGTCTCATCGTTCCGTTCAACGGCTTTACGCCCAAGGTCGACGGGTCGGCCTTCATCGCGCCCACCGCCGTGCTGATCGGCGACGTCGAGATCGGCGCCCGTTGCGGCATCTGGTTCGGCGCCGTGCTGCGCGGCGACGGGCCCGGCATCCGCATCGGCGACAACTCCAATATCCAGGACGGCGTGGTGATCCACATCGCCGCGCGCGGCGTCGGCACCGTGGTCGGCCGCAACGTGACGGTCGGCCACCTGGCGCTGTTGCACGCCTGCGAAGTGCAGGACGACGCCTTCATCGGCATGCACTCGACGGTGCTCGACGAGGCCGTGGTCGAGAGCGGCGCCATGGTGGCGGCGGGCGCCGTCGTCACGCCGCGCAAGATCGTGCGCAAGGGCGAGCTGTGGGCGGGCAACCCCGCGGTGAAGATGCGCGACATCACCGAGAAGGATATCGAGTCGTTCCGGCGCTCGGCGGAAGGTTACGTCAAGCTGGCGCAGGCCTATCGCGGCGATCGCCCGAAAGCCGCGGAATAGCTTTCGCCGTTCCACGACGGGGGCGTGGCCGCGCCGTCAGCGCTTCGGGACGGCATTGTCCGGTATCCCGAGATCCTGGGGCTCGTCGTAAGGCACGTTGGGAGGCGGCACGCTGAACGCCTTCCGCCGGAGCAGAGCCTCCATGGTCGCGATGCCCTTGGCGTACTCGCCGCGCTGACAATCGACAGACGCATCGATCCGCGTATGGTTGCGCGCTCCGTCCGAGTTGAGGCTGCGACTGACGCCGTAGCGGTCGAAAAAGGCGATGAGCTGTGCGCACCGGGCTGCAAGAGCGGCGTTCGCCGGTGCCGCCGGGGGCGCCTGGGCATGAGCCGACGTCAGATCACCTGCGACCAGGACGAGAGCGGCCACCACCGCCAGAGATACACGCATTCTCGTCAACCGCATGTCATCCACACAAACGCAACAACGCTTCGATACCGCTTCGCGCCCGTCCCGAAGCGCCGGCTTATAGCAGCTATTCGACCACGCGCACCTTCACGTAGCTGCCCGGCGCGTCCTCGATCGCCGGCAGGCCGCCGTTGCCCGGCACGCGCGCCGGCACCTTGGGCCCGGACTTCTCCGACAGCCACCTGTCCCAGTCGTTCCACCACGAGCCGGGATGTTCCTGGGCGCCGGCCTGCCATTCGGCGAGGGTCGGCGGGTTCTTGCCGGTTTCGTTCAGCCAGTGCTGGTACTTCTTGGCGCGCGGCGGATTGACGACGCCGGCGATGTGGCCCGAGCCCGCCAGCATGAAGCGTGCCGGGCCGCTGAAGATCTGCGTCGCCTTGTAGACCGACCGGGCCGGCGCGATGTGGTCCTCCTTGCCGGCCTGGATGTAGACCGGGATCGCGATCTTGCGCAGGTCGATCGGCACGTTGTCGATCACCAGGCCGCCCGGCCGGCTGAGCAGGTTGTTCTGGTACATGTTGCGCAGGTAGTAGCTGTGCATCGCCGCCGGCATGCGCGTGGCGTCGGCGTTCCAGAACAGCAGGTCGAACGGGAAGGGGTCCTTGCCCAACAGGTAGTTGTTGACCACGAAGGACCAGATGAGGTCGTTGGCGCGCAGCAGATTGAAGGTCGTGGCCATCTTGCTGGCGTCGAGGTAGCCCTTCTTCGACATCATCTCCTCGATGCTGGCGAGCTGCTCCTCGTCGATGAAGATGCCGAGCTCGCCCGGCTCGGTGAAGTCGACCTGGGCAGTGAAGAAGGTGCAGGCGGCGATGCGGTCATCGCCGCGCGCCGCCATGTAGGCCAGCGTCGCGGCCATCAGCGTGCCGCCGATGCAGTAGCCGATCGCCGAGACGCGGCGCTGTCCCGTCGCCTTCTCGACGGCGTCGAGCGCGGCCAGCGGCCCCAGTCTCATGTAGTCTTCGAACACCAGTCCCGTCAGGCGCTCGTCGGGGTTGACCCACGAGATCACGAACACGGTATAGCCCTGCTCGGTGGCCCACTTGATGAACGAATTCTCCGGCTTGAGGTCGAGGATGTAGAACTTGTTGATCCACGGCGGCACGATCAGCAGCGGCATCGTGTAGACCTCGGCAGTGGCCGGCGCGTACTGGATCAGCTGGATCAGTTCGTTCTGGAAGACGACCTTGCCCGGGCTGGTGGCGACGTTCTCGCCGACCTTGAAGGCGTTCATGTCGGTCTGGCGGATCGCCAGCTGGCCCTTGCCGCGCTCGAGGTCGGTCAGCAGGTTCTGCAGTCCCTTGATCAGGTTCTCGCCCTTGGATTCGACGGTGGCCTTCACCACCTGCGGATTGGTCAGCGCGAAATTCGAGGGCGACATCGCGTCGATGAACTGGCGGGTATAGAAGTCGACCTTCTTGGCGGTCTTGTCGTCGACGCCCTCGACTTCCTTGATGGTGCCCTGCAGCCAGCGTGCCGTGAGAAGGTAGGACTGCTTCAGGTAGTCGAACGCCACCTCATCCTTCCAGGCGGGATCGTTGAAGCGCTTGTCGCCCTTGGCGGGCTCGGCCAGCGGCTCGACCTTCTGGCCCATCATGCGCTGCGCGGTGACCTGCCACAGCTTCATGTACTGCTGCCACAGCTCCATCTGGGCCTGCACGAGCCGGTTCGGATCGGCCATCATCTTGGCCGTGAAGTCCGTGAAGGTCCGGGTGAGGTTCAGCGGGTCCACCGGTTGCGGGCCTTGGCTCGTGTAGCGGTCGGCGAACTCCTGCAGGAGCTTCTGGCTGCGTTCGGCGATATCCTTGAAGGCGGCCTGCATCTTGTCCGACTCGGCGGACGACAGTCCCGGAACAGTGGTTGGGGCAGGCGTGTCCGACATGGGTTTCCCCTTCTGAATCATTGCCTTTATAGCGTTTCTTGCGGTATTTTCGATACCCCGATACCATAGCTTGTGCGTGTCGGCTCGGGCCGCCGGATGCCTTCTCCTAGGTAGGCTGCGACAACAGACGGGTCAAACTTCCTCTCGGCTTTCGCTAAACATCTTGAGCGGGCCAGGCTTCAATCGGGTGACGAAGATGCAGCGACAACAGGACACGATCGGCAGCCGGCACCACTGGCTGGGTCTGCTCGGCGTGTCGGGGCTGGCCATCCTGTCCGGTTGCGGCATGTTCGACGGCCCCGCGGCGCCGATCGCCAAGCCGCGTCCGGGCGCCGATCGTCAGGTCGCGGCCAGCACCGCCTTGCCGTCGGCCAACACCGGCCGCCAATACGAGTCCGGCGTGGCGCCCGTCGACGAGACGCGGACCGGCCCACAGGTTGGCTCGATCGTCGCCGGCCGCGGCGGGCAGAAGGCGCAGAGGGAAGCGGTCGAGAAGGAAGCCGCCGAGCGCGATGCCAAGGCGCGCCAGCAGCGTGAGGAACGTCAGGCGGCGGAACGGGAGGCAAGAGCCCAGACGGCTGCGGCAGCGCCCGCGCCGCGGACTCCGGTGTCGACGGCCGCGGCCCCGCCACCGGCGGTCGAGCCGGTGCCTGCAGCGCCT
>JAIETA010000306.1 GCA_019745575.1 Reyranella sp.
GAGCCGGCGTCGGGCTCGGTGATGCAGATCGCGGGCTTGTCGCCGGCCAGCACCATGTCGGCGCACATCTTCTTCTGCTCTTCCGAGCCGTAGGCCATCACCGCGCTGATCGCCCCCATGTTGGTCTCGACGGCGATGCGGCCGGTGACCGCGCAGGCGGCCGACAGCGCTTCGATGGCCAGCACCGCTTCCAGCCAGCCCTTGCCCTGGCCGCCATACTGCGTCGGGATCGTCATGCCGATCAGCCCGGCGTCTTTCAGCAGTTCGACATTGTCCCACGGGTATTGCTCGGTGCGGTCGACCTCCGCGGCCCGCTTGGCAACCGGCCCTGCTGCCAGTTCGCGGGCGCGCGCCTGCAGCTTGACCTGATCGGGCGACAATCCGGACGCGTTCATGGGGACTCTTTCTGACTGTTGGGATCGACACTGAAGATGGCGACCGCATCGCTGCGGCCGCGGACAGCGACGCTGCCGAGGGCCGCAACCGGGAATTCGCCGTTGCAGGCCGTGCAGGTGCTTTCGGAAACAAGAATGCGCGTGCCGTGGTGCTTGTTCAACTCTTCCAGCCGCGAGGCGAGATTTACCGTATCGCCCAGCAGCGTAAAGCTCATGCGCTGGCCGGCGCCGACCGAACCGCCGATCACGCTGCCGGTGCTGATGCCGATCCGGGTCGCGAAGGCCACCCCCTGATCGCCGAAGGTGCGGCTGCCGACGGCACGCTGGATGTCGATGGCGGCACGCACCGCGGCGGCGGCGTGGTTTTCGCAGGCAAGCGGCATGTTGAAGCTCGCGAACAGGCCGTCGCCGATGAAGGTGTTGACGACGCCGCCATGGGCGCGGATCGGCTCCAGCACGGTCTCGAGGTATTCGTTGAGCGCCTCGACGAGGCGGTCCGGCGCCAGGTGTTCGGCGATGGTGGTGAAGCCCGCGATGTCGGTGAACAATATCGTCGCCTCGCGCGTCTCGCCCGCCAGCACGCCCTGGCCCTCGCGGTGCAGGATGGTCGAGGCCACGCTCTCGTCGACGTAGCGGCCGAAGGTCTCGCGGATGCGCTCGCGCTCGCGCAGACCCTCGACCATGGTGTTGAACTGGCCCGTGAGTTCGCCGACCTCGTCGTTGGAAGTGACCGGCACGCGGAGGCTGAAGTCGCCGCCCGCGACATTGGTCATGGCCCGCGAGAGGACCCGGAGCGGCTCCAGCAGCGACCGGCCGATGAAGTAGGCGGCGATGGCGACGCCGAGCAGGGCCGACGCGGCATTGACCGCGATCTCTTCGCGCAGCCGGTCGCCATCGTAAGACAGGAGATCGACGATGACCAACGCCAGCGGGCCGATCGAGGCGACCAGCAGGGCCACGAAGAGCTTGACGGCGTAGCGCCCGTAGAAGAGCTCGAGATTCCGTCCATGGTGCCGGAAGATGAAGGCGCAAAGTTTGCTGATGTAGTCGCTGATGACGAAGTAGGCATAGGTGAAATAGAAGACGATCAGGATGACGGTCGTCGATATGGCGTCGGCGGCGGGCGACTGCGGCAGGCTGGCGGCGGCGTCGAGCCAGAGCGGGGCCGTGAGGCGATAGACCGTGAGCGGGATCTCCAGTGCCGCGACGGCGCAGGCCGACAGCAGAGGCAACTGCGTGATACGGCGTTGCGCCGAGTCGTATGTCGCATCGCCGCGGAGAAAGCGGTCGATCGGTCGAAACAGCCAGTGCGCCAGCAGTACGTTCGCGCCCAGCATGAGAACCGCAGCGGGGATCAGCGTGTAGGGCGCATAGGCCCACTGGCCCATGAGGGTCAAAAAAATGAGCGCGAATGCCAGATCCACGACATAGGCCGACGCCATCATCCACAGATAGCGGCGGCGGATCGCAGCGGTCTCGGCCGGCGTGGCGGGGACGGGGGCGTTCATTCCCGCCGGTATAGCCGGCAGGGCCGGAGGTGGAAACGCCGAAGCAGACTACGCGGTCAGCTCGCGGGCCGTGAGGCGGTACTTGAACTTGTCCGGATCGAGCGAGTCGAGCAGGCCCGCCTTGTTCTCGGCCTGAGGATACATCAGGAAGGGGATCGCCGGCTCCGCGGAGCCAGGCAGCTTCAGGTCGTGCGCGACGTTGAAGGCAACCCAGTTGCCCTCCCAGGAACCGAACAACGCCCGGCGCGCCGCCACGACCTTGGGATCGTTCATGGCGAGGTTGGTCGGCGGTTCTTCCAGCACGACCTTGCGCACGTCGGCCGGATCCACCGGAGTCCAGCCGGTCCCGGCCAGCCAGACCTCGGCGCGGCAGTGCTGCGCCTTGCTGACGACCTCCGATCCCGCGCCCAGGGCCTTGAAGCTGAACTCGGAGGGCGCCACCCGGATGCCGTAGACATCACGCGCCGGCAGGCCGATGGAACGGGCCATGCCGACATAGAGCGCGTTCAGATCGGCGCACTTGCCGCTCAGGTTGCCGGTCTTGATCATCGAGGCGATGTCGCCGACGCCGCAGCCCATCGTCCTGGGATTGCGGAAGGTGTTCTCCACGACCCAGTCGTAGAGGGCGCGCGCCTGGGCAAGATCGCCCTGCTTGCCGCGGACGATCGCCTGCGCAGTCTCCTTCACCAGGCCGTCGGTCGGCAGCAGCTCGGTGGCGGCCAGATTGAGCTGGCGCTCGGCGTCGCCAAGCGGCGCCACGCTAGACGCCTGGCCGAAGCGGGTCGCGCGGTTCTGCGTCCGGACCTGCGCGGAAACCTCGATCATCGGCGACAGCTGGTCGCTTGCCCATTCGACCCGCAGCATTTCGGCGCCGTACTTCGGATCGCGCACCCGTTCGGCGATGCGGGCGTTGCCTTTCCAGGTCACGTTGCCAGGCCGCTGCCAGTCGGCGGCTTCGAAGGTCGGCAGCGGAATCCACGCCTTGCTGGCGCCGTCCATCGGCTCGACCTGTGCCGCCAGCACGAAACTGCGCCACCCCTTGGGCACGGGCGCATAGATCGCCTGGGCCGAGGCGTGGCCGGGCACGAAACCGGTCGCGCCGATGGCGACGCCGGCCTTCAACATGTCGCGACGATTGATCATCTGGCTCTTCCCAAAAAAAGTGAGCCGGGGAAGGTAGACAGTCCCGCCGTCGGGAGTGCCAGGACCAACCCGGACAATATCCGCGTCGCACGCGACAGCGGCCTGTACCGGAGGCGGCAGAATTGCAGGGCGCCCGACCGGCCGTCAACTGCCCGGCGATGCCGGCTTACAGACCGAGATAGGCCTGGCGAACGCCGTCGTTGGTCAGCAGCTCGGGGCCGCTGCCGCTCAGTTCGATGCGGCCGTTCTCCAGAACATAGCCGCGATGGGCGATCTTCAGCGACGCCATGACGTTCTGTTCGACCAGCAGGATGGTCAGTCCTTCCTCGTTCAGGCGGCGTACGATGCGGAAGACCTCCTGCACGATGGTCGGGGCGAGGCCGAGCGAGGGCTCGTCGAACATGATGAGACGCGGCTGTCCCATCAGGCAGCGGCCGATCGCCAGCATCTGCTGCTCGCCGCCCGACAGGGTGCCGGCGGCCTGCCGGCGACGCTCGGCCAGGCGCGGAAACGTTTTCAGCACACGCTCGAGCGTCTCCCGCTCGGCGGCCCGGGCGCGCCGCGGCGTGGCGCCCATTTCGAGGTTCTCCAGCACGGTCAGGTTGGGAAACACCTGGCGACCCTCCGCGACATGGCCGATGCCGGCCTCGCAAACGCGATGGCTCGCCCACCCGGCGATGTCGCTGCCGTCAAATCGGATGGCGCCGCGGGCCGGCTTCTCGATGCCGTGGATCGCGCGGATCAGCGAACTCTTGCCCGCGCCGTTGGCGCCGACGATGGCCACGATCTCGCCGGCGGCGATCTCCAGCGACACGCCGGCCAGGGCCTGGGCGTCGCCGTAGTAGAGGTCGAGGCCCTCGACCCGGAGCAGCGCTTCGCTCACGACGCCTCCTGCTCGCCGAGGTAGACATCGAGCACCGCCTGGTGACGCGAGATTTCCTGCGGCGTTCCCTCGGCGATCTTCTCGCCGTAGCTCACCACCACGACGTGGCCGGCGAGCGCCATCACCGCGCGCATGACGTGTTCGATCAGCAGGATGGTGAGGCCACTGCGGGCGTTGAGGTCGCGCAGGAAGGCCACCATGACGTCGATCTCGGTGGGGCGCAGCCCGGCCATTACCTCGTCGAGCAGCAGCAGACTGGGTTCGGTGGCGAGCGCGCGGGCGACTTCCAGCCGCTTGCGGTCGGGCAGCGTCAGGTTCTCGGCGAGCTGGTGCCGGCGGTCGTACAGGCCGAGCTCGCTCAGGATGGCGGCGGCGGCA
>JAIETA010000292.1 GCA_019745575.1 Reyranella sp.
AGCGGCACCTGCGGCGCCATGTTCACCGCCAACACCATGAGCACCATCGCCGAGGCGATCGGCATGATGCTGCCGCGCGGCGCCTCGCACCCGGCCGACTACGAGGCGGGCAGCGATCTGCACGCCGACGTCCGCGCCCAGGCGCGTGCCTCGGTCGAGGCGCTCTACCGGCTGATGGAGCTGGGCTTGCGACCGCGCGACATCATGACGGAGCGCGCCTTCGAAAACGCCATCACGACCGTTTACGCCATGGGCGGATCGACCAACATGTATCTCCACCTGCTGGCCATCGCGCGCGAGGCTGAGGTGCCGATCGGCATCGAGCGCATCCAGCAGGTGGGCGAGCGCGTGCCGCTGATCGCCAACCTGCAGCCGCACGGGCCCTACGCCATGGCGAGCCTGCACGAGGTGGGCGGCGTGCCGGTTGTGATGAAGGAGTTGCTGCGCGCCGGCCTGCTGCACGGCGACGCGATGACCGTGACGGGCAAGACCTTGGCGGAAAACCTCGCGGCCGTGCCGACGCTCGATCAGCTCGGCAAGCAGGATATCGTTTGGCCCGTGAGCAAGCCGATCGCGCCGCCCAACAACCACATCAGCGTGCTCAAGGGCAATCTCGCGCCGGAGAGCTGCCTGCTGAAACTCTCGGGCAAGACGCTGGAGAAGGGTGAGTTCCGCGGCACGGCGCGGGTCTTCGAGTCGGAGGCCGACACGATGAAGGCCATCCGGGCGGGCGAGATCGTGCCCGGCACGGTCGTGGTGGTGCGCAACGTGGGGCCGGTCGGCGGGCCCGGCATGCCGGAGATGGTGATGCTCACCATCCAGCTCCAGGGACGCGGCCTCGGCGAGGAGGTGGCGCTGATCACCGATGGCCGCTTCTCGGGCGTGAGCCACGGCATCCTGATCGGCCACATCTCGCCCGAGGCGGCGCGCGGCGGGCCGATCGCGGCAGTGCGCGACGGCGACACGATCGTGATCGATCCCGGCAAGCGCACCCTCACGCTCGAGCTGCCCGACGCGGAGATCGCGCGGCGCCTGGCCGCGTGGCGGCCGCCCGATCCGGGCCGCGTGCGGCCGGGCTCGGTGCACGACAAGTACATCCGGCTGGTGTCGTCGGCCCACAAGGGCTGCGTGGTGTAAGGCGCGGCCTCGGGCCGCCCGACTCAAGCTGCCCGATTCAGGCCGTCCGGCCGCCGGACTTCCAGAAGCGGAAGAGCCCCGCCTCGTCGCCGTTGAACAGGTTGCGGTCGCAGTGGCCGACACCTTCTACGGCGCGTGCCTGGCTGCCGTGGGCGAAGTTGGCCGCGGTCTCGTCGGCGACGTACTGCCACAGACGCCAGCCGCGGTCGGCCCAGGCGTTGGGAATCTGCGGATGCTCGCGGTAGTCGGCCAGCCACAGGTCGCAGCGTGCCAAGGTCGAGCCGGGCAGGATCGGCCGGTCGAGGCTCAGCCGCCGGCGGCCGTAGCGTTCGCCGTTGGCCCAGGCCGGATGGGTGTAGAGCAGAGGCAGCCGGCCGGTGGCGCGCTGGACGGCCAGCACGAATTCCTCGGCCTGGCCCAGCGTCATGGTGTTGCGCGGGTTGCCGTCGTTGGGTTCCAGGTCGAGCGCCATGACGGTGGCGGGCCCCGGTTGGCAGGCCGACAGGAAGGCGGCGGCCTGGCGCTCGCCGGAATACTGGCGGGTGCCGAAATGGTAGCCGCCCCACAGCAGCCCGGCCGCCTCGGCCTGGCGGCGGCGCGGCGCGAACGACGGGTCGAACCAGTCGCCGCCTTCGCTCACCTTGTGCAAGACGGCCAGGATGTTGCTGCGGCGGACGGCCGCCAGGTCGGAGACGGTGACATTGTGGCTGATGTCGATCACGGCATCGAGCCCCGGCACCGAATGGCGCGGTGGTGCCGCGGCGGCGTGATCGAAGCCTGCCCCTTTGGGCGGCTGCCCGCCGCAGCCGGCAAGAGCCGGCAGGGCCGTGGCGGCAAGACCGCCTAACGCAGAGCGACGCGAAATCATCGCGGCGATACTCGCACAAAACGCGCCGGCGATCATCAACGGACTGCGCGGCGGCTCCGGGCCTAGATCCCGGAGCCGCCGCGTCAGTCCGGCGCGTCAGCGGATGACGGTGGCCTTGATGGCGGTCTGCTGGCTCCACACCGTCGTGAGCATATCGCCCGGCTGGATCGTCCTCACGGCCGCCTTGCCGGCGGCCGTCACGACCGGCGGCAGCTGGATGACCTCGCCGCTGTCGGGTGCCGGCTTGTCGGGCTCACCGCCCGAGGCGTTGATGAGGAAGATCGTGCCGCTCGCCGCGTCGACCTTGGTGCACATGCCGTCCATGTTCCACAGCCGGATGCGCTCCTGGGCGCCGGGAATGCCTTCGAGCCGCGCGCCCTGGGCCATCATCGCCTTGCCGCGCGCGACCGAGTCGGGCGTCTTCTTGGCGATCAGGAAATCCATGTAGTCGTACCAGTGGACGTCGACGATGTTGCCAACCTTGAGCGACGGGAAGTTGGTGACGAGGTCGGCGGCTTTCATCTTCACCCGGCCGAGATCCTCCCAGATGATGGAGAAGCTGCGCACCGGCGGATGGATGATATGGATCGTGCCGCGCTTGAAGTTCTGCAGGCTGTTGGGCACGACGAGATCCTGCTGCTGAGCCGCCGCTCCGGGCGGCAGGACCGGCAGGGCCGACGTCGCGAGCGCGGCGCCTCCCAGCATTCTCAACGTCATACGGCGATTGGCGTGCAACATGACAGCTCCCCCTTCGGTTGCAGAGACGTGCCTTTACCGGGTAGGCCGGCAACGCCAACAATGCTTTGCGCCAGATCAATGTCAATGAAGTTAGGGCGCCGCCTTCAGTCCCAGTGAAGCGAGATAGCTCCAGCGGATCGTGCCGTTGCCAAATTTTATGCCGTCGAGGTACTGGGCGACCGCGCGGTTCACCACCTCGTCCGCCGGCCTGTCCGCCCGCCTGCCGTCGGCGAAGGCCACGATCTCGGCCCAGCCGGCGGGGCGCGGGATGGAAACCACGGTCGAGGGCGTGTCGAGGTTCTTGTAAGTCCAGAACGACCAGCCGATGCCGTGCCGCTCGTGCAGGGCGCGAAAGCCCGCGTTCCACTCGTCGGTGAGCTCGCCGGTCTCGCCCAGGAACAGCGGCACGTTGTAGCGGTTGGCGAAGTTGAGGTGGCGCTGGATCGAGTCGCGCTTCGTAGAAGCCCAGAACGAGTGATAGGTGTAGGCGAGGTTCTTGGCGAAGGGCGGGCCGAACATGTCGAAGTTCGAGCTCCACTGTCCGGCGGCCAGGATGACGATGCGCTCCGGATCGACGGCGCGGATGGCCGCCGTCACCTGGCGGTAGAACGGTTCGAGCCGCACGTTCAGCGTCGCGGTGTCGTGGTAGGGCGCGATCGGCTCGTTCAGGATGTCGTAACCCAGGATCGTCGGGTTGCCGGCGTAGCGCTCGGCGATGGCGCGCCACAGCTTGATCGTGAGCGCGCGGTCCCGCGGCACATAAAACATCAGCGGATAGCCCGGCCCGTCGTCGTGATTGATGCCGGTCTGGCCGCCGGGCGCGGCATGCAGGTCGGGAATCACATATAGCCCCGATACGGCGGCCCAGCCGACGACACGGTCGAGCAGCGCCCAGCCCTCGCCGTCGATGCCGCCGTCTTCCGTCATGAACAGCCGCCAGTGCAGCGGCACGCGCACCATGTTGAAGCCGACCGACTTTATGAACCGGATGTCTTCCTGGGTGATGTAGGTGTCGCGGTACTGCCGCCAGAAGGCGGCGGCTCGTTCGGGCCCGAGCAGGCGGTCGAAGGCGCCAAAAATCTGGCGCGGCGACTTCGCCACCTCGAACTTGAACATGTAGCCCTCGGGCATCAGCCAGTTGCCGAGGCTGATGCCTTTCAGGTGAATCGTTGCGCCGTCGGGGGCGACGAAGTTCTTGCCTTCGATACGGACCAGCGGGTCCGCGGCCGTCGCGGGGGCGGCAAGACCCAGAATCGACACAAGTGGCATCAACAGCAGGGCGACCAGCAGACGCATGACGCTACTCTAACAGCCGACTAAGCTTCGTCCCATGCTTCTTGCCTCCCTGCTCGTGCCGATCGCCGTCGCGCTGATCGTGCTGCTCGTCCAGCGCGTCCGGCTGCCCGCCTTCCTCGCCCTGATGGCCACCGTGGTGGTCTACGGCATCGCCGCCGACATGACCTTCCAGTCGATCGGCAAGGCGTTCGGCCTGGGCTTCGCCACCGCCCTGGAACAGGTGGGCCTGCTGGTGGTGGCGGGCGCGCTGGCGGGCGCGGTGCTGCTCAGA
>JAIETA010000331.1 GCA_019745575.1 Reyranella sp.
CATCATGCCGATCGCCTCGGCGATGGTGCTCATGGTGTTGGCGGTGAACATGGCGCCGCAGGTGCCGCTGCCCGGCATCACGTTGCGTTCGAGTTCGAGCAGTTCCTCGCCCGAGATCCGGCCGGCCTCGTTGGCGGCGCGGCCTTCGACATAGTCCATGATGGTGAGGTTGCGGCCCTTGGCCGCCCAGGCGCCGAACGACACGCGGCCGGGCGAGCTGGTGCCGGGATAGAGCACCAGCCCGAAGGCGTTGGTGCGGGCGAGCGGCATCAGCGCCGCGGCGCCGGTCTTGTCGCAGCCCGAGATCACGATCATGGCGTCGCCGTGATGGGCGTAGTGGCCGATCTCGAAACAGTCCGCCACGACGTCGCGCGACACCAGGCTGTAGCCCGCCGTCGGCGTGCCCTGGGTCAGCGCGTCGGACACCGCGGGCGCGCCAACCACCAGGCCGTGGCCGCCGCGTTCGGCCAGAATCTCGACCAGCAGGTCGGCGATGGAGCGCACGCGGTTGTTGCAGCGGTGCGCGTTGGTCCAGGCGCTGGCGATCGTCACCACGGCCGTGGATTTCGCCGCCGTGTCCGGATCGAAGCCCGCGGCGCGGAGCTCGACCCGCGATTTCTTCCAGTAGGTGCTGCTGTCCTGAGTCATGAGGGGCCCGCCATCGGTGAGAGCGCGACGATAGCCCGGCCCTCGGCGGCCGGCCAAACGCCGCCGCGGCGGCAGGCCCGCCCTGCAAACGGCGGCCCGGGGTTACCTTTTCGTTAAATTCGGGCCGCAGTGGCGCTTTTCGCGGGCCGCGGGCTACGCAGCGTCGGCCGGGTTGCCTATGCTGAAGGGGGACGATCCGCCATCCTTCACGATTGCGAGGCCTTCCATGCTGCAGCCCACGACACTTCTCGCCGACTCACTCGCCGACCATCTCACGCAGACCTTCGTGCGGGCCTTCGGCAGCGACGCAGCCCAGCGCGGCGAGGCGCTGGGCGAGGCGGCCCGCCTCGTCATCGAACGGATCTCGCTCAGCGACGCGCTCTACCACACCGCCGAGCACACCGCGCTCGTGACCATGGTGGCCCAGGACATCCTGCGCGGCCGCCGCCTGCGCCGCGAAGTGTCGCAGAACGCCTGGATCCACGTCATCCTGGCCGCGCTCACGCACGACATCGGCTACGTGCGCGGCATCTGCCGCGGCGACACGGTGAGCCACTGCGTCATCGACGCCGACGGCACCATGATCGAGCTGCCGCGCGGTGCGTCCGATGCCTTCCTGGCGCCCTACCATGTCGAACGCTCCAAGATCGCCGTCCGCGAGCGGTTTTCCAGCCACCCGCTGGTCGATGCCGAGCGCCTCGCCCGCAACATCGAGCTGACGCGCTTTCCGGTGCCCGACGACGACGACCACCGCGCGACCGACACCGAAGCCGCCCTGGTCCGCGCCGCCGACCTGATCGGTCAGCTCGGCGATCCGCTCTATCCGCGCAAGCTGAACGCGCTGTTCCACGAGTTCGCCGAGCTCGGCGTCAGCGAGCGGCTGGGCTACGAGACGCCGGCCGACGTGGCCGACCGCTACCCCGGCTTCTTCTGGTCGAAGGTCGAGCCGTTCCTCGGCGAGGCGGTGTACGCTCTCGGCCTGACCGCCGAGGGCCGGCAGTGGCTGGCCAATCTCTACAGCCACGTCTGCGTCATCGAGCACGGGCTGCGCAGCATGGGGCCGGCGCCCTCGCCGCGGCCCGAAGCGCCGATCTCCCTCGTGGTGCGCGAGTTGCCGCGACGGTCGCGGTCGGCCTGACGCCGTCCGCGCCGCCGCCTCTAGCCCGGCGCCGCCAGCGCCGCTTCGATCGCGCGCTCGAGCTTCGGGCCGAGGCCGCCGGCGGCCGAGAACCAGTCGACGACCCGTCCGTCGCGGCCGATCAGGATCTTGTGGAAGTTCCACTGCGGCGCGCCGAGCGCGCCGGTCTGCGCGGCCGCCCAGCGGTAGAGCGGGTGCGCGGCGGCCCCGCTCACGACCTGCTTGTCGGCCAGCGGAAAGGTGACGTCGAAGCCCGCCTCGCAGAAGCGCTTGATCTCCTCGCGGCTGCCGGGCTCCTGGCCGCCGAAATCGTTCGACGGCACGCCCAGCACGACGAGGCCTTTGTCCCCAAAACGCCGCCACAGTGCCTCCAGCCCTTTGTACTGGCCGGTGAAGCCGCATTTCGACGCCGTGTTGACCAGCAGCACGACCTTGCCCGCGTAGTCGGCGGTCGGCAGCTTGCCGCCGCCGATCGACTCCAGCGACACGGCCGGCCAGTCGACCGGCTGGCGGCCGGCCTGCGCCCAGGCGAGGCCGGCGGCCGAGAAAAGCGCGCCGATCGCGGCAAAGGCCAGCATGTGGAGGACTTTCATGGCCAGCCTTTTGCGACAAAGCGACCGCCGGCGCAAAGCCTGATCGGCGCGCCACGCCGGTTCTTCCTTGCCGGGGCGGGCCGGGACGCCGACAGAGGAGGCATGTCGGAGCCGTCATTCCTCGCCGGGCGGTTCCCGCCGCATCGCCTCCAGCCCGATTGGCTGGGCGAGACGGCGGCAGCCCGCCTGCTGGCCTTTGGCCTCGCCGCCGAGGCGCGTTTTACGCCGACCCGGCTCAACGATCATGGGGCCGGTCGCCTGGACGGCGTGGTGCGCCAGTCCCGTGTGCTAAAGGATCTCGGCGCGTTCGCGGATCCCTTGCGCCGCCGGGCGCTCGCCCTGCAGGACGGCCTGGAAGCCGCGTTCGACCTGCCGCACACGCCGGCCGGCGACCCGCAGATCGAGATGGTGGCGCACGGCGACGGCGCCTTTTATCGGCCGCACACCGACACCTACACCGGCGACGAATACGCGCCCGGCGGCCGCCGGCGTCTCACGATGGTCTACTATCTTCATCGCCGGCCGCGCCGTTTCACCGGCGGCCGGTTGCGGCTGTTCGATCTGGGTGGCGACCGGTCGATCGAGATCGAGCCCACCCACGACAGCCTGCTGGTGTTTCCGTCGTCGGCGCGTCACGAGGTCGAGACGGTCTCCTGTCCCGGCGACGCCTTCGCCGACGGCCGCTTCGCGGTGAACATCTGGCTGTGCGGGTGATGCGACGGTCGTTGCTGCGGCGTCATGTCGTTGGTGCGCGCATTGCCCGCGGTCTGCGACTGGATGCCGGGCGAGGGCTGTCGGGTCACGTCGAGGCTGTGCCCGTCGCGATCGACACGCGATGTGTCTTCTGCTGCGGCGTGTTGATGGCGATCGTGTCGGCGTCGACCGACACCTCATACATCATCGGATAGTCGAGGCACTCACGCCCGACCACCGTCGGCTTGAGCTGCGCCTCGGCGGGCCAAGTCTGAGGTTGGGCGTGGGCGGCCGTAGCGGTACCAGCAAGCCAAATGAGGGCCAGAAGTAACGCTGCATTGGATTTCGTGCGACTTGAGCTTCGTTGGTTCATATCGGTGCCGGAAAACCTTTGTTCGCAATCAAACTGATCGTTGATTTCTTAGTGAGTGTCAGCGTAAACTATACCCCTCTTTACGCGTATCGGTTGATTCAAATGCTTTGAATCAGCTTGTCGGGCGCTTCGCCAGACAGTTCGTTATTGTCGAGGTTTATCGGCAGGAAGAAGACGGAGAGTTCATCTCTCGGCGCTTCGCACCTCGCCTCCGGCCGATGAACTCTCCGTCTTCTTCCTGCCTATTAAGGTAAAGAGAGTCTTGCCGTCCGCGCTAGCCCAGCTCTTTGGAGATCTGGACCAGAAAAAGCTAAGAGTGCAACCACCCAAAAAGTCGTTGTTCCTCTGCGGCGGCCCTATCGGCGGCACTGACCAACCTTCCAGTCTACGAGACTACCTTTTCCGCCTCCGAGCGATTGAGAACGAGCTTCCGGCTGCAGTGGTCCTGGCAGAAGCTGCAAACCAACTTTATCGCGACACTCACTACGGGGACCTAATCTCGTTTGAGGAAGACATCGCGCGAATAGCTTCGGTCGTTCTGGTTATCGCTGAAAGTCCCGGCAGCTTGGCGGAGCTCGGAGCATTTGCGAGCAGCGACCCGATACGCAAGGCCCTTCGAGTAATTGTTCAAGAAAAGTACTGGATTCAGGAATCGTTCATTCGATTCGGACCATTGAAGCGAGTTCATGAAGCCAACGAGAACCACGTTGGCATTTATCCATGGACTGTGAATGCGTCGGGTCAGCTTGATGTTGCTGAGCTGAATTCCCACTACGGCGAGATCGCAAATTTCGTTCGGCAGCAGATCGAAAGTGTCGACAAAACTACAGCCTATCCCATCGACCCAGACACACAGCAGTTCTTCTTGTTGTACTGGATTGTCTACTTGGGAATGGCGACATCTCTTGACCTGCCCCCGGGTTTTCGGACCGCGGATTAAGTGTAAGCGTCGTCTTCAGGCCACGGCCTTGAACTCGCTCGGTGCGAGGTAGGTCCATGGCAGCAGCTCATCGAGTT
>JAIETA010000040.1 GCA_019745575.1 Reyranella sp.
ACTTGCGCATATCTGCCTCCAATACGGAGGCCACTCTCTCAACTTATCCGCGGTCCGAAAACCCGGGGGCAGGTCAAAACCTAGAGAATGGTCAGAAGACGATCTCCAGCGCTATTGCGATGATGGGGTCGGCGAGTCGCTGCAGTTGGAATTCAAAGCCTGTGGCGCATGGTCAAAAAACCCAGAAGCCAAGAAGGAAATTGGGAAAGACGTCTCGGCAATGGCCAACGCCGCTGGTGGAATCATCATATATGGGATCAAGGAAAAGGAGCGCATCGCCGACGCTATCGACATGGGCTTCGATCCTAACGCGTACACCAAAGAGTCGTTAGAACAGATCATCGACTCGAATGTGCAACCTCGCATCGAGGGACTGAGGATTTCAGTTGTCCCTCTACGATCTCGGGGAAACAACGTTGCATATGTCGTTGAAGTGCCGCAGGCGATCAGCCGCGCGCCGCACCAAGCCTCAGACTTTAGATATTATAAGCGAGCGAATTTCCTCAATCAGGCAATGGAGGACTACGAGATACGAGATGCACTTCGACGAGCCCGATGGCCTGACCTTTATCTAACGTGGTCGGTTGAAACGATGCATCAAGGAGCCGAACATCCTATTGGCGTCCAGCTTACGGCCGATATCGACAACAGGTCATCGGAACCCGCGCATTACTCAACATGTCGTGTTTACTTCGATGCTGCATTGACCATGACGAGCCGAGGAGACGCCTGGGATAGGCATGGCGGACAAGCCTTTCCCAACGGCGAAAAGTCTAATGCTTATGTTCGCCAGCTAATGGTCCCAAACGACTTCCCGATCATTAGAGAGCAAACTCACCGCATTGGGACGTTCTTTCTCAACCTTCCAAGAAATCACCCCACACAACGATTTGTCATAGGATCCAGCGTCCGTGCGCCTGGCTGCGAGCGAGACGAGTGGGCAACTATTGTTTTGCAGCAAGGCGCGGTTCATCTCGGTGGCTATCGGATACGTTCCTGAAGACCGGCAAGCACTCTCGGTGCCGCAAAGACTACAAAGCGCTCAACGCCGACGGCCACGCTGCCCGGCGTCTTCGCGTCGCCCGGCGGGATGCCGATCATAGTCGACGGCAAAGTGACCGGCGGCGTCGGCGTGAGCGGCATCACCGGCGACCAGGACGAGCAGTGCGCCAAGGCGGGGCTGGGGACCTAGCTTCTTCTCCTCCCCAGCTTCGTTGGGGAGGTGGCCCGTGATACGGGCCGGCGGGGTCATGAGTCTTGCTCGTGGCCCATGACCCCATCGCCCTCGTAAGACGAGGGCACTTCCCCTTCGCGGGCTCCGCGAAGGGGAAGAGAATGATAACCTTGCCTCAGTAAACAGACTCAAGAATCGGCACGATCTCCTGCGCTCCCTGGATCGGCCGCGGGTTGCTGAAAGTCCAGTCGTCGAGCATGCAGTTCGTCGCGATGCGCGGCAGGTCCTCGCGCTTGACGCCGACGTCGCGCAGCCGCCGGGGCAGGCCGAGGCCCGCGATGAAGCGGTCGAGCACCTCCGCGGCGGGTTGGCCGGGGGCGCCGAGGGCGGCGCTGATCTCGGCCTGGCGGTCGGCGTTGACGGTGGCGTTAAAAGCCAGCACGGCCGGCAGCATGACGCAGGAGGTATAGCCGTGCGGCACGCCGGCGCTGCCGCCCAGCACATGGCCGATGGCGTGGCTCGCGCCCATGCGCGTGCCGGTGACGATGGCGGCCATCGAATTCCAGGCGCCGATCTGGCAGTCGAGCCGCGCCGCGAGGTCGGTCGGGTCGCGCTTCACTGCCGGCAGGCCGCGGCCGAGCAGGCGCAGTGCCTGGAGCGCGGTCGAGTCGGTAAAAGGGTTGCCGTCGATCGAGCAGAAGGTTTCCACCGCATGATCGACGGCGCGGACGCCGGTCGAGAGCCACAGCCATTCCGGCGTGTGAACGGTGATGGCGGGATCGAGGATCACCGCGCGCGGGATCAGGCCGGGATGGATGAAGGACTGTTTTAGCTTCAGCCGGGGATCGGTGATGCCGGCGCGGGCGTTGAACTCGCCGCCGCTCAAGGTGGTCGGCACGCAGATCAGGCGCACTTGTGGCGCGCGGTACTGCGGGAAGTGCCGCTTGCCGGTGACCGGGTCGACCACGGTGCGGAAAGGTTCCAGGCCGTCCGGCTCGCGGATGTCGTGTTCGAGGCAGATCGTGACCGCCTTGCCGCCGTCGGTCGTCGAACCGCCGCCGACACTCACCAGCAGGTCGCAGCCGGCCGCGCGCGCGGCATTGGCGCAGGCGACCACCGCGTCGCGCGGGCTGTGGGCCGGCATGTCGTCGTGCAGGCCGGCGTAGCGCGGCCCCAGCACGGCGGCGATGCGGCGGACCGCGTCGGTGTCGCGGCTGAGCGTGCGGCCGGCCAGGATAAAAACCCGCTTGGCATCGAGGCGCTCGGCGGTCTCGGCCACGGCCTCGGCGGCCGGCCGGCCGAACACCACGCGTTCCATTTGGGTGAAGACGATTTCGCCGGCCCGCATGGGACGGACGCTACAGGCTGGCCAAGGGGAGGGGAAGGGAGGGGCCGATGCCGAATGCATGCCGCTTCGGAAACCGGGCCGAGGGCAGTAGACTTTGGCCTCGGTTGAGGAGGGAACATGGCCGCATCGAAGTCTGGATCGAGAAAAGCCGTCGCGAAGAAGGCGGCCAAGACGCGCAAGTCCCGCGCGACGGCCAAAAAGGCCGCCAAGACGCGCAAGGCCCGCGCGGCGGGGAAGAAAGCGGCGGCAACGCGCAAGAAGCGGTCGGCGGCCAGCAAGGCCGTGGTGACCCGCGCGACGAACCCGGCCCTCCAGGAGATCGATGCTCGCATCGCCATCATCCGGAACAACCTGCGTGACCTGGTCGAGCAGGCCGCGGCCTTCTCCGGCGCGTCGAACGAGGAACTGATGTCGGACCGCATCGCCGAGCAGGAGGCGAAACTCGAACTCCTGAAGAAGCAACGCGAGCAACTCTCTTGACCGACTTCAACCGACTGACCGCCGCCCTCGACGGCAACCCCGCGCTGCAGCGGCGCGCGGCGCTGGCGGCGCTGTCGCTCACGCTGCTGAGCGACGGCGCGGCGACGGGCGTCCGGATCGGCGCGCGCATCGCCGTGACGCCGGGCGCCGCCCTGGACGCGGCTTTCAGCCTCGCCACCACCGCCGCCCACTGGGCCGAGTTCGCGAAGCCGGTGCCGGCGGTGGGCTTCCAGAGCCTGGTCGGCATGCAGCGCATGGGCCATCTGAAAGTCGCGGGCGACATGGTGGCCTACGGCCGCAACATCCTGTTCCTCGAACAGCTCTTCGCCGCCCTTCGTCCCGCCGCGCCGCCGCCCGTGGCCGCGCCGGTCGGCGAACCGGCGATCGAGCCCGTGATCGGCCGCTATCTCCGGCTCGATCTCAACGGCCAGCCGCACCGGATCTATTTCGAAGAAGCGGGCGAGGGCATTCCGCTGGTCTGCCTGCACACCGCCGGCGCCGACGGGCGGCAGTATCGCGCGCTGCTGAACGACGAGGAGATCACCGAGCGCTTCCGCGTGATCGTGTTCGACCTGCCGTGGCACGGCAAGTCCTCGCCGCCCCCCGGCTTCGAGCGCGAGGCGTATAAACTCACGACCGACCTCTATGTCGACACGGTGATGGCATTCTGCCGGGCGCTAAGACTGGAGCGGCCGGTGGTGATGGGATGTTCCATCGGCGGCCGCGCCGTGCTGCATCTGGCGCTGCGCCACGGCGACTACTTCCGGGCGGCGATCGGGCTGCAATCGGCGACGCACGCCGAGGCCGGCGCCGACACGCGGCTGCGCGACCTCGGCGTGCTTTTTAGGCCCGACGTGCACGGCCAGGAGGCCGCGGCCGGCACGGTGGCCTGTCTGATCTCGCCCACGTCGCCCAACGCGGAGAGGTGGGAGACGCTGTGGCACTATATGCAGGGCGGGCCCGCGGTGTTCATGGGCGACCTGCATTACTATTTCACCGAGGGCGATCTCAGGAACGGCCTGCTCGACGGCCTCGACACGCAGAAGTGCCCGCTCCACCTGCTGACCGGCGAATACGATCTCTCGGCCACGCCCGAGCTGACGGCGGAACTCGCGAAGCTGGTCAACGCCACGTCGTTCCAGGTGATGCAGGGCCTCGGCCACTTCCCGATGTCGGAAAGCCCAGGACAGTTCCGCCGCTACCTGCTGCCGGTGCTGGACCGGATTGCGGGGTAGGTCGCTCTTCCTCCTCCCCTGCGCAGCGACTGCGCAGGGGAGGTGTCGGCGTCTTACGCCGACTCCGCGCCTTCACAGGCGCTCAGGGGTCAAGAGTTTCGCGACCGATGCTTCCGACCCCTCCGCCCGCGATGACGCGGGCACCTCCCCTTGCTGTGCAAGGGGAGGGACTTCTTATGAACCCCCTCAAAATTGCCCAAGTCCGGGCCGACAGCAGAACGATGAAGCCAAGCATCCTGATCATCCTGGTCACCGCCGCCCTG
>JAIETA010000342.1 GCA_019745575.1 Reyranella sp.
ACCTGCCACAAAATTCCGTCATCATGAGTCAACCCGACGCACGATGTGTGCATCCCCTAGCCCCGAGACGGGGGAGGAATAATCAAGTGAGTTCCGGGAAATCCTCTTCCCGGAATTCATCCGGACCTCGCTGGTTGGCCGCGGCCCGCTGTTCCTCGCCGCGCCGAAGCTCGACACGGCGGATCTTGCCGGAGATGGTCTTGGGCAGTTCGGCGAATTCCAGACGGCGCACGCGCTTGAACGGGGCGAGGCGGCCTTTTAGATGCTGGAAGATGGAAAGAGCCGTGGCGCGGTCGGGCTTGCCGTTTGCGGTCAGGGTTATGTAGGCCTTGGGCACCGCGAGCCGCATGGCGTCGGGCGCCGGCACGACGGCGGCCTCGGCGACGGCGGGATGCTCGATCAGCACGCTTTCCAGTTCGAACGGGCTGATGCGGTAGTCGGAGGCCTTGAAGACGTCGTCGGCGCGGCCGACGTAGGTGAGGTAACCCTCGGCATCGCGCGCGGCGACGTCGCCGGTGCGATAGACCGTGCCGGTGAGCGGCGCGATAGAACCGTCGTCCTGCTGGTAGCCCTGCATGAGGGCGGCGGGGCGGTGGGCGAGATCGATGCAGATCTCTCCTTCCTCGGCGTCCTTGTCGTCGGCATCGAGCAGGCGGATGCGATAGCCGGGCAGGGGGCGGCCCATCGAGCCCGGCTTGATCGGCTGGCCGGGCGGGTTGCCGACCTGGGTCGTGGTTTCGGTCTGGCCGTAAAAGTCGCGGATGGTGAGGCCCCAGGCCTTCTCGACCTGTTCGATCACCTCCGGGTTCAGCGGCTCGCCCGCGGCCAGCACCTCGCGCAGCCTGGTCTTAACATTCTTCAGGTCTTCCTGGATCAGCATGCGCCACACGGTGGGCGGCGCGCAGAGGGTGGTGACGCCGTTGGCGACGACGGCATCGAGCAGGACGCGCGCGTTGAAGCGCGGCTGGTTGGCGATGAAGATGGTGGCGCCCGCGATCCACGGCGCAAAGAAGCAGCTCCAGGCGTGCTTGGCCCAGCCGGGGGAGGAGATGTTGAGGTGGACGTCGCCCTGTTGCAGGCCGAGCACATAGGCCGTGGTGAGGTGGCCCACCGGGTAGCTGCGGTGCGAGTGCAGCACCAGCTTGGGCTTGGCCGTCGTGCCTGACGTGAAATACAGCAACATCGGGTCGTCGGCGTCAGTCGGGCCGTCGGGCGTGAAGGCCGAGGGCGCGTCGAGGAGCCTGGCGTAGGCATGCCAGCCGGCCGGCGCGTCGCCGACGGCGATGCGTGTCAGTGATGGGTCGAAGCCCGCGAACTTGGCGGCTTCGCTGGCCGCGGCCACGACATGGCGGGCCCGGCCGCGCTCGAAGCGGTCGGCGAGGTCGGTGGGCGTCAGGAGTGTCGTGGCCGGGATGACGACGGCGCCGAGCTTCATGGCGGCCAGCATGACCTCCCATAGCGGCGCCACGTTGCCCAGCATCAGCAGGACGCGGTCGCCACGCCGGACACCGAGCGCACGCAGGCCGTTGGCGACGCGGTTCGAACGCTCGGAGAGTTCGGCGAAGGTGAGGCTCGCCGCCCCATCGCCGACGATCTTGAGTGCTGGCTGGTTGGCCAGTGCGCCCCGCGCCAGTTCCGCGTCGAACCAGTCGAGCGCCCAATTGAAGTGCGGCAGGTCAGGCCAGCGGAAATCGCGATACGCCGCGGCATAGTTGGCGCGGTTGGCGAGCAGGAACTCGCGCGCCGCCTTGTAGGCTTCCACCGTCATTGCAGGCCTCTCGTCGCTTCACCCAGCATATCCGCACCGGCCGGTTCTCAAGACACGCGGTTGGGCGTAATGTAGCTGTAACAAAAAAAGAAAGCGCCCCTTGGTCGTCGAACCCCTCATCGTCGGGCTGCTGCTGGCGGCGGCCCTGATGCACGCCACCTGGAACGCGATCCTGAAGTCCGACAGCTCGGACCGGCTGGCGACGTTCGGCGTGATCATGACCACGGGCACCGTCATGGGCCTCTGCGTCGTGCCGTTCGCGCCGCTGATCGAGCCGGCGGCGTGGAAGTTCCTGATCGCCTCGGTACTGATCCACGTCCTCTACTACGTGTTCCTGCTAAAAGCCTACTCGTACGGCGATCTCAGTCATACCTACCCGATCGCCCGCGGGCTGGGGCCGCTTCTCGTGGCGCTGGTGTCGGGCCGTTTCATCGGCGAGACGCTGCGCGCGCAGGACATCGCTGGCGTCCTGCTGCTGAGCTTCGGCCTGATCGCCCTTGCCATGCCGTTGCGCAACGTGGTGCCGCGGCCGGGCAGCCGGCATGGCCTGGCGACCCTGTTCGCGGTCCTGACCGGCGTCACCATCGCGGCCTACATCATCGCCGACGGATTGGGCGTGCGCGCCGCCGGACCGACCTTCGAGCATCGCCTGTCCTACATCGCCTGGCTGTGCGTCGTCGAAGGGCCGTGGCTGCTGGTGCTGGCCTTCATCCTGCGGCCGGGCGCGGTGTGGTCGCACCTCAAGCTCACCTGGTATCGCGGCGTGATCGGGGGCGTGATCGCCAACGTGGGCTACGGCATCGCCATCTATGCGCTGGTGCTGGGGCCGATGGCGCATGTCGCGGCGTTGCGCGAGACCTCGGTGCTGTTCGGCGCGCTGATCGGCACGCTTCTGCTGGGCGAGCCGTTCGGCGCCCGCCGTGTGGCGGCGGCGGCGGTGATCGTGATCGGACTGGTGCTGATGAACGGCCCGCAGCTCATCTGAGCGGGCGGAGGTCGACGTCGAGGCGGGCAAGGGCGGCGAACAGGCGGCGGCGGCCGGCGATCGGCCACCAGCCGTAGAGGAAAACGTCGATCGGGCCCCACATCGCCACCCAGCCGACGATCAGCAGGCCCTCGGCCAGCATGCGCGGGACGGTGCCCTCGGACGACAGCAGCAGCTCGCGGGCGAACAGGCACAGCACCAGGAAGCCGAGGCCGATCAGCAGGCTGAGCCGGCCGCGATGCCACTCGGCGCGCAGCCGCCGGTGCTCGTTGCGTTCGCGCAGCGCGAAATGGTTGCGGATCGAGGCGGGGATCTGCGCCGCCTCGGGCCGCGCCAGCTCGGTCTGCGGCAGCATGATGACGAGGCGGATCGGCCGGCCCCCCGTATCCTCGGCCGAGCCCACGATGTAGTCGTCGGCGGCGGCTTCCAGCTCCTTCTCGTGGAAGGGCGCGGGGTCGAGGGAATTGTAGAGGCGCGAGATGCGATCGAGGCGCAGTTCGACTGCGACCGCTTCGACCTTGTCCGTGCCCGGGTTCGCTGTCATGGCTTCGACTCAATTGTCGACGATGGATTGCAGCCATGTCCACCCGCAACCTCGACAAGATGATGGCGCCGCGCTCGGTCGTGGCGATCGGCGCCAGCACCCGCCCCGGCTCGGTCGGCGCGGCGGTGACGCGCAACCTGCTGGCCGGCGGCTTTCACGGCGCGATCCACCTGGTCAACGTCAAGGGCGGCGAGATCGACGGCCGCCCGGTTCGCCGCAGCCTGGCCGAGCTGCCCGAGGTGCCCGACCTCGCGGTCGTCATGACGCCGGCCGAGACGATCCCGCGCCTCATCCTCGAGCTGGGCGAGCGCGGCACCAAGGTTGCGGTGGTGATCAGCGCCGGTCCGGGCAACGGCGCCGACGGCGCCGCAGTGAATGCCCGCTGGCGGCGGCGGATCCTGCGCGCCGCGCGGCCGCACCTGCTGCGCGTCGTCGGGCCCAACACCATCGGCTACGCCATGCCGCGGCTCGGACTGAACGCGAGCTTCGGGCCGGGCAATCTCAAGGCCGGGCGCGTCGCCGCGGTGGCGCAGTCGGGCGCGGTGCTGGCCGGGCTCGCCGACTGGGGCGTGGCCCAGGGCATCGGCTTCTCGCACCTGATTTCCATGGGCGACATGAGCGATGTCGACTTCGGCGACGTGCTCGACATGCTGGCGCGCGACACCGACACGCGCGCCATCCTGATGTACGTCGAGGGCATCACCCAGGCGCGCAAGTTCATGTCGGCGGCGCGCGGCGTGGCGCGCATAAAGCCGGTGATCGTGCTGAAGGCCGGCCGCCACGCCGCCGCCGCCAAGGCCGCGGCCTCGCACACCGGCTCCATGGCGGGCTCGGCCGCGGTCTATGACGCAGCCTTCGCCCGTGCCGGCCTCGTGCGGGTGCGCGGGCTGGGCGAACTGTTCGATGCCGCCGAGACGCTGGGCTACGGCATCTCGCCGCGCACCGAGCGGCTGGCCATCCTGACCAACGGCGGCGGCGTCGGCATCATCGCCACCGACCTGCTGATGGACGAGGGCGGCGAACTGGCGGCGCTGCAGCCCAAGACGCTGGGCCAGCTCGACAAGCAGATGCCGCGGGCATGGTCGCGCGGCAACCCGGTCGACATCGTGGGCGACGCCGACGGGCCGCGCTACGCCGCCGCCCTCGACGCGCTGGCCGACGATCGCGGCGTCGGCGCGGTGCTGGCGATGAACGTGCCGACGGCGCTCACCTCCTCGGAGGACGCCGCGCGGGCGATCGCGGGGGCGGCCGGCGCCAAGGTCG
>JAIETA010000263.1 GCA_019745575.1 Reyranella sp.
CAGATGGCGGACAGCGAATCGAAATTCAGGCCAAGGCGCCAGGGATTTTTTCACAGCCTCTGGAGTGGCGCGCTCCCATGAGCAAAGAAGAGCCACGCACGGTCGATACCTTTGGTGGTTGATGTCATTGCGCGAGCTTCTTGTAGAGTTCGGCATAGCGCGCATGGCTGCGCCGGTAGACTTCCACGACATGTGCGCGAGGCCGACCGAGACGCCGCTTCTCGATGAGGTCCGTCAGCGCCTCGTCGAGCAACTCCTGGAGCTGCCGGCCTTCCGCCTTGGCGAGGTCCCGCATCGCGGCGAGCGTGCCGGCATCGACTCTCGTGGTGAATTTCTTGCGCATCAGTCGAACTTTAACTTCCACCCGATCCACTCGCAAAGCCCGCGGCCCATCACGTCTTCGAGGTCGCGGCCTTTTAGCCACGGCAGCTCCTCCGTGAAGAACGTCACGCACTGGCGGTAGCTGCACGGCATGCGGGTGATGTCGGTGCCCCAGAAGAAGCGCTTGGGCCCGAAGGCGTCGAAGATGCGGTGCAGCCCGTCCTGGATGTTGCGGAAGGGATAGCCCTGGGTCGAGTAGTGCGGCGCGCCGGTGGCCTTCACCGCGACGTTGGGCAGCTTGCCGAGCGCCACCAGTTGGTCGAGATGGATGAAAGCTTCGTCGTCCTGGCCGTGGCGGTTCAGCCCGCAATGATCGACGATCATTTTCAGATCAGGGTGCGCCTCGGCGATGGCGCGGAACTTGTCGAGGAACAGCCCGCCCATGGTGGCGACCGGGATGCCCTCCTTCTCGGCGGCGGGCCACACCCAGTCGAGCAGGCCGTCATGCAGCCACTGCTGCTCGGCCGGCTGCAGCAGCGCCCAGCGCAGGCCCATCATGCCGGGCTGCCGCCGCCAGCCCACGATACGCCGGCGGCTCTCGGGATCGCTTAGCGGGAACTGGCCCATCACGGCGAAACGCTCGGGATGTTTCCTCGCCGCGTCGAGCGCGAGCTGTTGAGAGTCGGGGTCCCAGGAGTAGGGCGGATGGATCAGGGCGGCATCGACGCCGGCCGCGTCCATCTCCTTCAACGCCTCTTCCGCGGTGAACCGCTCGACCTTGCGATGCAGCCCCGACGGCGGCGTCACCGTCTGGCCCCAGATGTGGATCTGCGCGTCGACGATTTTCATCATCTTCCTCTTTCTGCACTGTCCGGCGCCTGTGAAGGCACTTAGTTCGGCGTCGGCGCCGCCGGATCGAGCAGCTTCTCGCGCTTGAGCTCGCTCCACAGCTCGACCGGAATTCTGACACCCATGAAGGTCACGTTCTGCTTCACCTCCGCGGTGCTGAGCGCGCCCGGGATCACCGAACAGACGGCGGAATGAAACAGCGGGAATTGCAGCGCCGCGGCGCCCAGCGGCACGCCGTGGCGCTGGCAGATCGCCTCGATCCTCTGCGCCTTCTCGACGAGAGGCGCGGGGGCCGCGACATAGTCGTGGGTGGCGCCGGCCTTCACGTTGCCGGTCAGGATGCCGGAATTATAAGGCCCGCCCAGGATCACAGAGACGCCGCGCTTCTGGCATTCCGGCAGGAACTCCGTTAGCGCCCCCTGCTCAAGCAGCGTATAGCGGCCGGCCAGCAGCATGCAGTCGAAGTCGCCGGCCTTGATGAAGCGCGTGCTGGTGTCGGCCTCGTTGATGCCGACGCCGATGGCGCCGACGATGCCGGCCTTGCGCAGTTCGTCGAGCGCGCGGAAGCCTCCGTCCATCGCCGTCCTGAATCGTTCGTCGAGGACGGCGCGGTCCTTGATCGTCCAGAAGTCGACGTCGTGGATCAGGGCGATGTCGATCCTGTCGAGGCCGAGCCGGAGGTGCGAGTGCTCCAGCGAGCGCATGACGCCGTCGTAGGTGTAGTCGAAGCGCGGCACGAAGCCCGGCAGACCGTTCTCGCGGAACTCCGGGGGCAGCGCCTCGCCGGGCCGGCGCACGTGCAGGAGGCGGCCGATCTTGGTCGACAGCACGAAACTGTCGCGCGGCTTTTCGCGCAACGCCGCGCCCATGCGGAGCTCGCTGCGGCCGTAGCCATAGAAGGGCGAGGTGTCGAAGAAGCGGATGCCGGCGTCGTAGCCATCGTCCGTCAGCTTCACCGCCTCGGCGTCGGGGATGGTGGCCCGGAACCCGCCCATCGGCGCGCCGCCCAGCCCCAGCTCGGTGACGTCGAGCTTGGTCTTTCCAACCTTGCGGCGCTTGAGCGTCGTCATGTTCGTTTCCTCCACTTAGGTGAAAGAGTACGAATTGAGTCAGGCCTAGGCCATAGGAGACCTCATGAGCGACGACCGCCTCGTTCTGCACGGCAGTTTCACGTCCAGCTCGAGCTACAAGCCGATGCTCTTCCTGGCGCTGGCCGGCCTGCCGTTCTCCTTCCGCACGGTCAATCTCAAGAACGGCGTCCAGAAGGAGGCGGCCCACCTGGCGCTCAACCGCTACGGCCAGGTGCCGGTGCTGCGCCACCGCGGCCTCACGCTCGTGATGTCGAACGTCATCCTGGATTATCTCGCGCGCACCACCGGGCACTTCGAGCCCAGGACGGAGCAGCAGCGCTGGCAGGCGCGCGAGTGGCTGGCGTGGGAGAACGACGCCATCACCAACGTGGCGCGCGTCCGCCACTTCGCGCGCTTCCGTCCTGACGTGTCGCAGGACATCGTGAGTTTCTTCCGCCCGCAGGCCGAGGCGGCGCTCGACTTCGCCGACCGGTCGCTGGCCGGCCGCGAGTGGCTGGTGGGCGAGGCCTGTTCCATCGCCGACATCGGCTGCTGGGGCCGCATGGTGTTCGCGCACGAAGGCGGCCTGTCGATCGATGCGCGGCCCAATCTTGCGGCCTGGCGTGCCCGCCTCATGGCGATGCCCGGCTTCGCGCTGCCCTACGATCTCATCCCGAAGAAGGATGCGGAGATCGCGGGGCGCTGAGCCATCGGCCCTCCTCCCCCTAAGGCGCTGTAAACAGCGCCGAATCGGGGGAGGTGCCCCGTAGGGGCGGAGGGGTCATGAGCTTCAAGCAGATCGACGACCCCCTCCGGCCTTCGGCCACCTCCCCCCGCTTTGCGTGGGGAGGAGCATGACGGCTACGCCGCCAGCTTTGGCGCGCCGCGCGCCCGGTCGAGGAACGCCCGGTTGATCGGGCTGTGCGGCTTGAACGTCAGCCGTTCCTGGGCGAGTGCCTCGGCCACGTCGCCGAGGCCGCCGCGCAGCGCCGCCTCGACGAGCGTCCAGTCCACGATGTCGCGCTGGGCATGGCTGCCGCCGAAGCTGTTGGCGATGAAGCGCGCCGGGTGCAGCAGCTCTACCGCCGTGCGGTGGTCGCCGTGCCAGAAGGCGCCAAAACCCTCGATCAGCGGCCGCGCCGTCGCCCGTCCCCAGGCGGCGGCCTCGCTGCCGGCGCCTTCGTTCTCGCGATAGGCCTTGGCGAGCCGTGCCACGTCCTTCAGGCGGCCGGCGCCGAGATAGGCCATGACGGCATGCCAGTCGTTGAACGGATAGGTGCGGCCGTCGGCATGCGCGTCCCAGGCCGCAGCCAGTTCCGTCCATCGCTGGCCGACGTCGTAGCCCGACAGGTGCAGCCGCCACAGAAGGGCGCTGGCATCGATCAGTTCGAGGGCGATCGCGCTGCGGTTGCCGCGGATCGGGCCGTCGTAGAGCGCCATCGCCTCGTCGGCCTGGCCGAGATCGAGATGGAACAGCGCCCGATGCCACCAATTGTGCCCCTTGAAGAAATTGGCGTCGTCCGACCAGTAGGGCTTGCGCGCCACCATCCAGCCGATGCCGTCCTGGGCGCGGCCCTGCATCTCCATGACGTGGGCCACGGCATGGTGCGCCCAGCAGTCGAGCGGCTGCAGGTCGAGCGCGCGGCGGCCGGTCTCCTCGGCGCGGACATAGTCGCCGGTCTCCTCCAGGCCGAACGACAGCATGCCGAGCAGGATGGAGTAGCCCGGCAGGTCGGCGGACCAGGCGGGCAGGGCGCGGGCGATGCGGTCGCGCAGGTTGCGGGCGTTGGCGCGGAAGAAATCCATCTGATGGCCGACCTGCAGGGCCACCAGGTCGCGCGGATAGCGCATGCCGAGCCGGTCGAGCGTCACCGCCGCCCGGGTCCAGTCGCCCGCGATCATGTGTTCCAGGGCGGCGAGGTGGCCTGCCTCGCGGTCGTCGAGGCGGAGCGCCTTGATCTCGGCGATCGTGGCCCGGGCCAGGACGTTGGCGTCGGGCTCGGTCGCCAGGCCCAGCAGATGTCCCTTGAGGAGGTGCGCCATGGCGAAGCGCGGCGCCGCCTCGATCGCCTGGGCGAGCAGGGCCATCGGGTCGCCGTGATAGAGGTTGAAGGCCTCGACGGCCTTGATGTAGAGCGCCGCCGCCTCGGCGGTCGCGCCGTTCAGGGCATTTCCTTGCAGGTCCTTGATCATGATCGTCTCCTTGGTCTTCGGACGAGCTGGTGGTTGAGATCGGAAGCATAAGTCCTATGAGCGCGCGAGACGCGCGCGGTCCGGAAGATCATGAGTCTTGTGGACCGCGTATGTGGACGGCCCCCTGTTTGCAAGAGCAGTTTGAGCTTCC
>JAIETA010000242.1 GCA_019745575.1 Reyranella sp.
GGACCAGCAGCCGCAGCGCGTCGGCGAAGCCGAAGGCGGCGATCGCCGCCAGCAGGGCCGGCGCGACCACCAGGCCGGCCGCGGTGGCGCCGCTCAGCGCCAGGTTGAGGGCGAGGCCGCGCTGGCGGTCGAACCACTGGCCGACCGTGGCGGCGATCGGCGCCAAGCTGCTCGCATTCCAGCCGGCCGCCATCACGACGAACAGCAGGGCAAGCTGCCAGGGGGCGTCGATCGACGGCAGCAGCAACAGCGCCGCCGCGGTCGCCAAGATGCCGCCCAGCATCACGGCGCGCGGCCCGAATCGGCCGATCAGCTCGGCGATGCGCGGCAGCAGGAGCGCGCCCAGCACGTAGTGCGCGGTCACCATGGAGGAGATCAGGCCCGTCGACCAGCCGTGCGCGGCCTGAAGCTGCACCAGATAGATCCCGTGCGCATAGAAGCCGAAGCCCCAGGCGAACAGCGCCGACAGGAAGCAGGCGAAGACGACGCGCCACCCCGCGGCGGGCGACGGGGCAGGCGAGGGACCGGACATCGCGCCGGCGTCAGAACCGGCTGACGTGCGCCGAAACGCAGCGCCAGCCTTCCGGCCGCCGCTGCCAGTCGTCGGTATAACGCCCGGCGCCGCTCGAACCGTCGGGCCTGGTGTAGGCGGTGCGCGCGTGGATGATGGCGAAGTCGCCAAGCAGCCGGATCTTCACGTCGTGCTCGCGGATGTTCCTGACCGCCGAGCCGCGTCCGATCTGCGCCAGGAACTGGGCGCGGTCGATCAGCGTTCCGTCGGGATTGGTGTTGTAGAAGTCGTGGGCGAGATGCGCGTCGAACCAGCGCACGTCGGCCTCCTCGACGGACCTTATGTAGTTGCGGTTGAGGTCGGCCAATGTCGCCATGTCGTGCCCGTCGCTCATGTCGCCCTCCCTTTGTCGATGTACGCGCCGAGCAGGTCGAGCGAGCTGCCCCAGCCTTCCTCGTGCGACCGGCAGGCGGCGGCCGACGGGAAGTCGGTCTGGCGGAACGAGATCTCCGTCCGGCCGCGACGGTCGGCGAAGTCGACCGTCACCAGGGTCGGATGGGTGAGCGTGCCGTTGAGGCGCACCCAGGCGTGCGTGAAGGACAGGCGCTCGGGTTCGCGGATCGCGCGATAGACGCCCGCCTCGGACAGGATCTCGCCGGTCTCCTCGGACTGGATGCGCATCCGCCAGGCGCCGCCTTCGCGCAGGTCGAGGGTGCAGGACAGCATGCGGTAGCCGCGCGGCGCCCACCATTGCTGCATGCGCGCCGGCTCGATGAACGCCCGGAACACGCGCTCGCGGGGCGCGTTCACGATGCGGGTCAGCGTGAAGTCGCGGGGTTCGGGGCGCGACGCGTTACCTTCTCGTGCGGTCATGGGCCTTTCCCTTCTTCGGGCGCCGTGTCCTGGCCTTCGGCGCCTCCTGCAGATAGTCCTCCAGCCGGTCGAGCCGCAGCTCCCAGAACCGGCGGTAATCGGCCACCCAGCGCGAAACCTCGCCGAGCGGCTCGGCTGCCAGCCGGCAGGGGCGGCGCTGGGCGGCGCGGCCGCGCGCGATCAGGCCGGCGCGCTCCAGCACCTTCAGGTGCTTGGAGATCGCCGGCAGCGTCATGGCGAAGGGCGCCGCCAGTTCGCCGACGGCCGCCTCGCCGCGCATCAGGCGCGCCAGGATCGCGCGCCGGGTCGGATCGGCGAGCGCGGCGAAGGTGGTGCTGAGCCGGTCGGCGACCATTGAATGCCTTTGGCCGCTTATTAACCAGATGGTAAAATAATGACCGAAGACAAAGCTGTCAAGAAGCCGGCGCGCTCAGGCGACGAACAGCCGGGCGCCCGACGGCGAGGCGTGCGCCTTCTCGAGGGCCTGCATCGTGGTGCGGTAGCCGACCTCGACGGCGGCATCGAAGCTCGTCCAGTCGAGCAGGTCCATGTGGTTCATCGGCGGTGTGATCAGCAGGTCGGCGGCGGCCCTATCCTCCAGGGCGCGGGCGGTGCTGGCGACCAGCGCCGAGCGCAGCAGGATGCGCACGATCGACGGGATCGGCAGCGTCTCCTTGCGCCGCCACAGCAGGCGCCGGAAGAACTCCCAGGCCGACCACGGCTCCACGACGCCGGCGCCGGCCGCGAGCGCGCCGCCGGTGTCGATGTCGACGCCGATCGTGACGCCGCGGCCGAGCCGGCGCATGGTGCGTACCGGGAAGTTGTCGATCACGCCGCCGTCGACATGGACCTCGCCGGCCTCGTTGAACGGCGGCAGCACGCCGGGGATCGACACGCTGGCGCGCAGCCAGCGCCATAGCCGGCCCACGGTGTGGACGTCGGCGCTGGAGGTCGTGAGGTTGGCGGTGACGCAGAAGAAGGGCAGCGCCAGGTCCTCGATGTCCTGTTCACCGAAGGCCGCGCGCAGCAGGCCGCGCACGCGGCGGCCGGCGAACAGCGACACCGCCGGGATCGTGTAGTCGCTCAGCGGATTGACGTCGACGAAGGCCTGGCGGAACCGCTCGTTCAGCTCGGCGTCGCTCCAGCGCGCCGCGACGCCGGCGGCGACGATGGCGCCCATGCTGGTGCCGCCGACCAGGTCGACCGGCACGCCGGAAGTGCGCAATGCCTTGACGACGCCGATGTGGGTGAAGGCCCGCGCGCCGCCGCCTGCCATGACCACGCCCACGGCATGCCCGGTCAACAGTCGCGCCAGCCGGTCGATGTCGGCATGCAGGTCGAGCCGGATGTGATGGTGCTGGCCATAGAGCCCGCCCGCCAGCTGGGCGGCCGTCGTGCCGGCCGCGGGATCGCGGGCCTCGTGCAGCAGCACCAGTTCGCGGCGGCGGTGGAAGACGGCGCCGGCCCGCGCCGTCTCGATCTCGAACAGGACCTTGGTCGGCCGGTCGGTGTCGGCGTTGCGCACCACGACCAGGCAGTCGGCCTGGCGCAGGCAGAGTGCGGTCCACGGCGTCAGCGTCGGATCGGCACGGTAGAGGACGAACGACGATTCCATCTCGCAGCGCGCGAACCACTCCGGCTCGCGGTCGCCCGAGTCGGAGCCCAGCATCTGGACCTGGTTGCCGATGCGGCCCAGCGCGCCGGCCAGCAGCACGGCGAAGCGCGCCGCCGGCACGTCGGGACCGGCCGGCAGGATCGCGAAGGTGCGCGGCTGGCGCCGGCGCTTTCCGGGCACCGAGGCGTTGCGCGCCGCGACGTAGCGCATCAGCGCCGGCAGCACCTCGGGATGGGCGGCCGTGAGCGCGTCGAAGCTGCTGCGGGCGAGCCGCCAGACCTCGCTGTCGCGCAGTGCGGCGACGCTGCGCGTGCGCTCGCCGTCGGACAGCAGCGACATCTCGCCGACGATGTTGCCCGGCGTGATCTCGGCGATCAGGATCGGCTCGTCGAGGACCTCCTCCTCGTGGCGGAACACGCCGAGGCAGCCGCTCGCCACCAGGTAGACCGCGTCGGCGGCCTCGCCCTGGTGGAACAGCGGTGCGCCGCCCGGCAGGACGAGCAGCGCCAGTTCGCGTTCGACCGCCGCCATGCTTGCCGCGTCGAGATCGGCGAACAGCGGCGCACGCTGCAGCGCCTTGCGAAGACGCAGCCGGGCCGCTTCCTCGGGAGACGCGATGTCGCTCACCCGCCGCGTCTCATCGGCCGCGCATCCCCTTGAGCGCCCAGCCGATGGTCTGGTCGGCGCGCGCCCACACCATTTCCCGCCACCTGTCGCCGGCCGGGAAGAAGCGCTCCTTCATGTCGGCCTTCAGGGTGAGGCCGAGCGCCGAGCCGAGATCGCCGCGCTGGTGCAGCCAGTTGTCGGCCCGCACCGCGCCCAACACCTCGGGCACGGAATAGGTGCCGTATTCGAGTGCGATCGACGTCACCTCGGCGTCGGGCAGCTCCTGCGGGAAGGCGTCGGTCATGACTCCCACGACCACCGCCGAGGTCGACGTGCCGCTCTCCGGCGAAGTCATTTCGTCGCCGTACCACGCCTTGGCGCGGGCGAACGACTTGGCCCCGGGCGATACCGCGCAGATCAGCTCGCCGTGGCCGAACGGCCCGAGGCCGGTATGGAAGTCGATGACCGCCACGCGGCGGGCTCGCGAGAGTTCTTCGCGGGCGATGGCGCGCACGGTCCGGTTGCTCCAGGTCGGCGCGTGGCCGCCGAAGAAGATGCCGTCCGGGCGGCTGTACTGACCGCCGCTGATGGCGCCCTGCAGGCCGAAGGCGCCGTGCTTCTGGGCATAGGCGGCGAACACCCGCTCGGTCTCGGCCTTGCTGGCTTCGGTCCAGTCGTTGGGCAGCACCGCCTCGGCGATGGCCAGGTAGCCCTCGTTGGCGGGGTAGCCCTTGTCGTGGTCGACGAAGTTGCGGTTGAGGTCGACGTTGTCCTCGGTCACCCGCCGGGTCCAGGCGAAGCCGTAGGGGTTGATGGCGTGGATCAGCAGGGCGCCGGTATCGGCCGGCAGCCTGGCCGGCCCGCCGCTGCGCAGCCAGGCGATCTCGGCGCCCGAGCCGCAATGGCCCTCGACGCCGTGCGTGCCGGCGATCAGCACCAGCATGTTGGCGGCGTCGGCGGCGCCGAACCGCGCGGTGTCGAGGTAGAGCGCCTCGCCGTTGGGGCCGCGGGCCTTGGGATTGAGCCACGACCGCAACGCGCCGCCGGCCTGTGCGGCCGCCGCGCAGAACGTGGGGCGCGCG
>JAIETA010000327.1 GCA_019745575.1 Reyranella sp.
GGGATTGCGGGTGTCGCCTGCCCGAGGGCGGCGCCTGGCGTCAGCGAGGCGGCGACGATCGGGGCGCGCGGCGGAATGGCGGCAACGGTCGGCGGCAGATCGGCCGTCTTGGCCTCCACGACCGCTGCCGCGGCAGCAGTCACCGGCAAGGCCGCGGCGGCAAGCGGCGCCGCCGGAACCTGCGTCGACGTCATCGTGCGCACGACCTGCTCGGCACGCTCCGACTCGCGGCGGTTGAGATCCTCCGAGGCGTTGTCGGTCGGACTCTTCTTGCGCACGGGCTTCTTGGCCGAGGTATTGCCGTTCTGGCTCTTGGGCTTCGTCTGGACCTTGCCTGTGCTATCGGACTCGAACGCCTGGGCAAGCGCGATCGTGGGCTGCAGCGCGAATGACAGGGCGGCGGCGAGCGCAAGCGACGAGCCGACGCGGCGCCAGATGGCCGGCTGCACGGCGGACATGGACGAGGAGCTCATTTCGGCACACTCGGGGTTGTCGGTGTGGAGGGTGTGTTCTGCGGCGCGGGCTTCGCCGGGTCAGGTGCCGCCGGAGCCAAAGGGTCGCCAGCGACACTGCCATCGCTGTCCAGCTTGGAACGCGCACTGCCGCGCAGGAGAACAACAGCACCGCGGGGCGGCTCGGTGGCGGCTGTGACGGCGGGCGGCGGCGGCTTGATCAGCCGGCTGACGTGACTGTCCTGCGTGTAGCTGTAGCCGAGCTCCGCGGCGAGTTCCTCGGCGGCGGCGGGATCGCGGTCGGCGTCTTCGGGATCCTGCAAGCTGCGCAACACCAGCGAGAGGTCGCCCATTTTGACGGCAAGCGTGATGATCTCGGTTTGCTTGGGCGTCAGCTCCAGGGTCGCCGTCTTGGCGACATCGGGCTTGTCGCCCGGCGCGAAGTCGACCTTCTGGTCCATGGCAATGACGCGGGCATTGCGCAAGATCGTCTCGGTGGCGCTGTGCTGCGTATTCTGGCTGGCGGCCTGTCCCGACTGGGCCGCCGGCACGGTCAGCACATGCGTCAACAGCACATCGACGCGGTCCCCGGCGTAGATGAATCCCGAGACCGCCGTCGTGGCCGTCGCCGGCACACTGACCGCCCGCATGCCGGGCCGCAGCACCGCCGCGAGGAAACCGCGCGACCCGGGCATGACGATTTCGACCTCGACGATCGGCTCGCCGACATGGAAGGAGCTGCGCGCCACCGCGCCGACAAAATCGGAGATCGGGCGCTTGCCTTCGACGATGTAGGAAGGCGGCAGTGCGCCCTGCGGCCAGGCCTGCCAGCGCAGGTCGTCCGGCTTGATGATCTGGCCGGTGCGGATGGCGGTCCGTGCAACCAGTACCTGGACCGCCGGCTTGGCCGGTGCCGAGACCTGCCGCGGTGCACCGACCTGCGCGATGATCGCTTCGCGCTCGGCCTGCAGCCAGGCTCGCGCCAGGAAGGCGGTCGTGCCCGCGATCAGAACGGCCAGCAACAGGAAGACCACGCGCTTGCTATTCACGATGCGGGCTCCCTCGGTTCACGACGCGGCGAGCGTCGCGGCGAGCCAAAGGCCACCGGCGGCGATCGCCGGGCCGTAGGGCACGCCGCCGCGCAGCCTGGTGCGTACCGAGGCCTGACCTGCCGGCGCAGTGGCTCGGCCGATCCGGGCGCCTACCAGCACGGCAACACCAAGCAAGCCGCCCGCCAGGGCGGTGATCGCCAGGAAATCGATGACCAGAGCGGGGCCGGCGAACAGGCTGGACGCCGCCAGGAGCTTTACGTCGCCTCCTCCCAGCGCCCCGGCGGCAAACGCGAACGCACCGAGCGCAAAAACGGCAACGGCACAGCCGGCGGCAAGCGCCACAGCGGAAAGGGCGAGGGTATCGGCCACGATGCCGGCGACTGCCCAGACTCCATAGACCACCACGACCGTCAATGAATGGAAATCGGCAATGCGCATCGTGCGCAGATCTTGCCAGGCGGCGGCCAGCAACAGCGCCACGAAGGCAAGCAGGCAAACCAGCTGAAGAGTTGCAAGCAGCGACATCCGACACCATTCAACCCGGCGCTGCCGAGAGGCACCGCCAAGGAACCTTTCGATGATCCGGCCATGGCGACAGCAAGCCTGGCTGCTCGCCACGTCATGCCCGGAGGCGTCGCTGTCCCAGGAATTCGCCCGTGTTTCGCTGCTCAGGCAGTCTTGGAAATGGCCCGAAACGCGTAACTTCCAATCGAATGCACAAACGAAAAACTAAACAAAGGACAGCGATCAAAAACGTCGTCTACGATACCTTACAAATGACCTGAAATCAACGATCTAATGCTTTAATTTTAAAGGGAAATCTAAGGTTCAAAACTATGGATAGCGGTCGGATGGGTCGCGTGACCCAGCGCTGGTTTTCCTGGATGACGCCCCACTCAGCTCAGCGTGTTGCCGACAGAGCCGAGGACGTTCGTGACCTTGGCGCCGACAGTCCGCATCGAAGCAATCGCAGCGACGGCGATCAGCGAGGCGATCAGAGTGTATTCGACAGCGGTCGCGCCCCGTTGATCCTTCATCGCGCGCCGGAAGATAGACAACATGCTGATCTCCAAACCCTCGACCGACCCCTGACGGCGAGATCGCCCGATCCCTCCGTGGCCTGACGAACCCACGCCCGTTCAACCAAAAGCCCCAAGCAAACCTCCGCACCAGCGCAGGTCCCCTGGAGCTTAAATCCACCAAGAATCGTACTTAACGCAGAATCTCAGGTCAAACGAATTTAGTCAAAAAAGTGAAGAAACATAAATAACCGACTGATTTTAATACATTTATCATGTCACAAGATAGACATGAATGTTCTTGAGGGCAAAGAGTCCCTACCAATGTCAGGGATGCGACTTTGGCTGCGACCTGTAGGTTTCGACGAGACGCGCCGCCGCCGTCCAAAAGCAAAGGCCGGCAAAAAGACCGGCCAGCCACGGGAAGAATGCCGGAAACAGACAGAACAGAACGAAGGCGGCGATGGTCTCGGTCCCTTCGACGAGGCCCGCGGCATAGAAAAACGACTTCCGGCCGCGATTGCCATCGTCGGCCTCGCCGCGTTGGGCCGCCATGACCGCACGCCCCAGGAACGACGCTCCGGTACACACGAAGGACGCGAGCAGGACCGCAGCCCACAGGGCATTGACCGGGACCGCAAGTGCGAAACCCACCGGGATCGCGGCATAAAAAGTCATGTCGCAAACGATGTCGAGATAGCCGCCGAACGGCGTCGGCCTGCTCTGTCGCGCGATCGCCCCATCGACGCCGTCGATCAATCGGTTAAGCAGGATCGCAGCCAGCGCCCAGTCGTATCGCCCGACCGCTAGCAGCGGTACGGCGAGCAAGCCGACGGCCAGACCAACGAGGCTGGCGGCATTGGCAGGCACGCCAAGGCGGGCAAACGCGACGCCCGCCCAGTTCAAAGGCGGATCGATCAGACGTCGCAGGGCAGGATCGAACATCCGGGTGCCGCCGCGATCAGTCGCGAGGCGTTGACCCCGAATCGACCGCGCGCAAAGAAACGACATCGCCCGGTGCGGCCGCCGCCCTGCGGTCCTGCAGCGCCTGGCGGCGATACGCCAACCAGCTGAAGGGGATCAGCGAGACGTACCCCAGGCCGAGCAGCGACAGCGCAATCCACGGCGCACTTGCCAGCACGCCCATGACCAGCGCGGCGGCCAGCAGCGACGGCAGTACGAGATGCCTGGGTATCCGGCCCTTCTTGAAGGAAAAGGTCGGCAGGCGACTGACCATCAAGCCGCCGACGGCCACCAGCACGGTGCCGACAACAAGCCCGTGACGCGGCCATGCCGCCTCGATCTCGAAGCTGACCATCAGGGGAATGAGGGCGAGCAATGCGCCCGCCGGCGCCGGTACACCCGTGAAGTAGGACCCCGTCCACGCCGGCGGCGGCGTGTCCGAGACCAGCGCAGTATTAAAACGCGCCAGCCTGAGCGCCGAGCAGATCGGAAACATCAGGGTCACCACCCAGCCAAGGGCGCCGCCGTCCTTCAACGATGAGAGATAGAGCACAAGCGCCGGGGTGACGCCGAAGCACAGGAAATCGGACAGAGAATCGAGTTCGGCGCCGAAGCGGCTCGTGACACCGAGGCGGCGGGCAACGCGGCCGTCCAAGGCGTCGAAGATCGCCGCGACGATGATGGCGATGACCGCAAGCCGCATCTCTCCCTGGAGCGCGAAGCGGATTGCGGTCAGTCCGGAGCAGAGGGCCGCCAGCGTAAGCACGTTGGGAATCAGGCGGTTGATCGAGAAGCCGCGCAGTCGGCCAGATCGTGAAGGCGTGTCGCGATCCATGAGGTCCTCCTAGAACTCGACCGCGGTCCGCGGTGTGGTCACCACAGGATCGAGTTCGGCGATGACGGTCTCGCCGCCGATCATGCGCTGGCCTGGCGCCACCAGCAGCCGGGCGCCTTGCGGCAGATAGAGGTCGGTGCGGCTGCCGAAGCGGATATGGCCGAAGCGTTCGCCGGCCGCCACGAGCTGTCCCGGTTTGACGTAGCAGACGATCCGGCGGGCGACCCAGCCGGCGATCTGCACGCAGCCGATGACCCGACCATCGGGCCGCCGCAGGGCAAGCGCCATGCGTTCGTTCTCCTCGCTCGCCTTGTCGGCCGCGGCATTGAGAAACCGGCCGGGGCGATAGGCCACGACATCGACGGAGGCCGCGCACGGCGCGCGGTTGATGT
>JAIETA010000161.1 GCA_019745575.1 Reyranella sp.
CCCAGCCGTTGCCGGCGTCGATCTTCTCCTGCAGCTCGGCCTGCTCGGCGATCAGCTTGTCCATGTCGGCGTCGGGATCGGAGAAGGCGTTCGAAACCTCCTCGAAGCGGGCCAGCATCCTGGCCATCTCGCCGGCACCGTCCATGACGTTGCCCAGCACGTCCTTGGTCTCGTCGAGCCTGGGTTCCTGCTCGAGAAAGCCCACCCGGACGCCCTCGGCAGCCCAGGCCTCGCCGGTGAAGCTGTCGTCCTGGCCCGCCATGATCTTGAGCAGGGTCGACTTGCCCGAGCCGTTGAGGCCGAGCACGCCGATCTTGGCGCCGGGCAGGAAGGACAGCCAGATGTCCTTCAGGACCTGCTTGCCGCCGGGGAAGGTCTTGTTCAGACCCTTCATTACGTAGATGTACTGGTAGGACGCCATGGTGGGCTCCGGCTGAAATTCTGAGTTGGCGCGCTTGTAGCGGCCCCGTCGAACAGGTTCAATGACGACGGGAGAAACGCGCACGCATGCTGGCGGAACCAACCGTCCTGGCCCTGTCGCTGGCCTATCTCGGCCTGCTGTTCGCGATCGCCTATGTCGGCGACCGCTACGCCCGCGACTGGTCGGCGAGTTCGGTGGCGCCGGCGGTCTACGGCCTGTCGCTGGCGATCTACTGCACCTCGTGGACCTTCTACGGCGCGGTCGGCCGCGCCGCCACGGCCGGTCTCGACTTCATCTTCATCTATACCGGCCCGGCGCTGGTGATCGTCGCCGGCTACCCGATGATGCGCAAGATGGTGCGGCTGGCCAAGCAGCACAACGTGACGTCGATCGCCGACTTCCTCGCCTCGCGCTACGGCAAGAGCCGCGCCGTCGGCGTCACGGCCACGCTGTTCGCCACCGTGGGCGTGCTGCCCTACATCGCGCTGCAGCTCCAGGCCGTGTCGTCGAGCTTCCAGGCGATCGCCCAGCCGACGCCGTGGATCGACGGCCGGCCGGGCGTCGTGCACACCGACACCTCGCTGATCGTGGCAGCCCTCATGGCGGTGTTCACCATCCTGTTCGGCGTGCGCAACGTGCAGGCCTCGGAGCAGCACCGCGGCATGATGCTGGCCATCGCCTTCGAGTCGGTGGTCAAGCTGCTCGCGCTGCTGACCGTCGGGCCGTTCGTGCTGTGGGTTCTGTTCGACGGGCCGTCCGACCTGCTGGGGCGGCTGGCCGAGGCGCCGGCGGTGGCCGAGCGGCTGACCCGCGAGGGCACGCCGCTCAGCTGGCTGGTGATGTCGCTGCTCTCTGCCATGGCGTTCCTCTGCCTGCCGCGCCAGTTCCATGTCGCGGTGGTCGAGCACGGCCATCCCGACAGCCTCAAGACCGCGCGCTGGCTGTTTCCGCTCTACCTCGTGCTGATCAACCTGTTCGTCGTGCCGATCGCGGCGGCCGGCCTGCTGCTGCTGGGGCCGCAGGCCAGCCCCGACCTCTTCGTGCTGAAGCTGCCGCTCGCCAACGGCGAGGGCTGGCTGTCGGCCTTCGTCTTCATCGGCGGCCTGTCGGCCGCCACGTCGATGGTGATCGTGGCCTGCATGGCGCTGTCGGGCATGATCGGCAACGAACTGGTCATGCCCTACCTGCTGCGCCGGCAGGCCGGTGTCACCCGCGAGATGGGCCGGCTGGTGGTGCTGGTACGCCGGGCCGCGGTCGTGCTCATTCTGATGGCGGGTTACGCCTACGAGCGCATCATCTCCGGCTATCTGCCGCTGGCCTCGATCGGCCTGATCTCGTTCTGCGCCGTGGCCAACCTGGCGCCCGGCCTGGTGCTCGGCCTGTACTGGCGCGGCGCCCATCGTTTCGGCGTCGTGGCGGGGCTGGCCGGCGGCTTCGCCGTCTGGCTCTACGCGCTGCTGCTGCCCACCCTGCACCAGGACGCCGGTGGTGGCCGGCTCGCGCCGCTAAAGCCCTATCTGCCGGGCCCGCTGGCCGAACTCGATCCGGTCGGCCAGGGCTTCGTGGTCTGCATCCTGGTCAACGCAGCACTGCTGGTCGGCGTGTCGCTGCTGGCGCGGCCGCTGGCGCGCGACCGCGAGCAGGCCAGCTCCTTCGTGCTCGGCGCCGAGCCCGAGCGGCCGGAGCCGCAGGCGCCGGCCGACGCCGACCGCATCGACGAGCTGCGCGAGCTGCTGACGCGCTTCGTGGGCGCCGAGCGCGCCATGCGCGCCCTGTCCGGCGACCGGCTGTCGATCGAGGTGGCGCTGGTGCGCGCCGAACGCATGCTGTCGGGCACCTTGGGATCGGCCTCGGCGCGCATCATCATCGCCGCTTTCGGCCGCCGCGGCCGCCTGCTGCCGCGCAGTGCGCGCGCGCTGATCGACGAGGCGTCGGAGGCGATCCGCTACAACTACGAGATTTTGCGCAACACACTCGACCACGTCGGCATGGGCATCGCCGCCTTCGACCGCGAGGGCCGGCTGGAGATCTTCAACGACCGTTTCACGACCCTGCTGTCGCTCGACGCCGATGCCGTGGCGGTCGGCGCCGCGCCGCAGCAGTTCGGCGCCACCCCTGATGTCGTGGCCCTGCTGCGCCGGCCGGAGGCGCCGCAGACGCACGAAATTGCCACGCGCGAGGGGCGGGTCATCGAACTGCGGCTCGACCCGCTGCCCGGCGACGGCTTCGTCGCCACCTGCAACGACGTGACGGCGCGCGTGCGGACCGCCGAGGCGCTGCGCGAGAGCGATCGCCAGCTCAGGCAATCGACGGAAACGCTGGAGCAGCGCGTGATCGAGCGGACCGCCGAGCTCGAGGCCAGCCGCGCCGAGGCCGAGGCGGCCAATCTCGGCAAGACGCGGTTCATCGCCGCCGCCAGCCACGATCTGCTGCAGCCGCTCCATGCCGCGCGCCTGTTCACCGCCGCCATGATCGATCGCGATCCCGGCAACGATCTCGGCGGCAAGATCGACAGCAGCCTGGGCGCGGTCGAATCGCTGCTCGACGCCCTGCTCGACATCTCCAAGCTCGACGCCGGCGCCTTCAAGCCCGAGAAGCGGCCGTTCGCCCTGCAGCCGCTGTTCGAGTCGCTGGCCACGGCCTTCGCGCCGGTCGCCGCCCGCCGCGGCGTCGAACTGGTGGTGGTGCCGACCCGCGCTTTCGTGTCGACCGATCCGGCGTTCCTGCGCCGCATCCTGCAGAACCTTCTGTCCAACGCCCTTCGTTACGGCCGCGCCGAGGGCCGCTCGCCGCGCGTGCTGCTGGGCTGTCGCCGGACCCGCGGCAGCGGGGGCGGCGGCGAGCTGCGCATCGAAGTCAGGGACAACGGGCCGGGCATCGCGCTCGACAAGCAGGTTGTCATCTTCGACGAGTTCGTGCGGCTGCAGCCCGAGGACGAGGCGCCGCGCGAGGAGCGCGGCCTCGGTCTTGGCCTCGCCATCGTCGATCGCATCGCGCGCATGCTCGACCTGCCGGTGGGCATCGCGTCGGCGCCGGGCCGCGGGTCGACCTTCTCGGTGATCGTGCCGCGCGTGCCCGCTGTGGTGGCGGCCCCGATCGCGCCGCCCGCGCCGCAGCCCACGCTGTCGATCGTGGCCGAGAGCTTCGTTCTGTGCATCGACAACGAGGTGCGCGTGCGCGAGGCGATGGCGACCTTGCTGAGCGGTTGGGGCTGCCGGGTGGCGGTGGCGGCCAGCCAGACCGAGGCGCTCGACCAGGTGGCGCGCGCCGGCCGGCTGCCCGATCTCGTGCTGGCCGACCTGCATCTCGACGAAGGACCCGACGGGCTGGAAGTCGTGGACCGGCTGCGCCGCGCCTGGGGCCGCGCCGTGCCGGCGGCCCTTGTCACCGCCGACCGCGATCCGACGCTTCGCCTGAGAGCCAAGGCGCGCAACGTCGAACTGCTGCACAAGCCGGTGAAGCCGGCGTCGTTGCGGGCGCTTCTGCGGCTGCGCGTTGCCGCCGCCAGCCGCCTCACGGCTTGACCGGCTCGCTCCTGATCGGCTCGCTGGCGGGAAGCGCGAGATTGCGCGCCTCGATGACGGCCTGGGTGCGCGACCGCACGCCGAGCTTGCGCAGGATCACCGTCACGTGCGCCTTCACCGTGGCCTCGCCGACGCCGAGCTTGTAGGCGATCTGCTTGTTCTGATCGCCTTGGACCATCAGGGCGAGCACGCGCCATTGCTGCGCCGTGAGCTGTGCCGCGCGCTGGGCGAAGGAATCGCCTGTGTCGGCATCGGGCGGCGCGAAGATCTCGCCATCGAGCACAGCGCGCACGATGCCGGCGATCTCGTCCAGGGAGGCCGACTTGTCGATGTAGGCCGAGGCGCCGAGATCGAAGGCGCGGCGCGCGATCGCGGCCTCGCGGGCGGCCGACACGACGATGATGGGAACCGCGGGATGGCTGGCGCGGATCAGCGCCAGGCCCGTCAGGCCATCCATGCCGGGCATGTCGAGATCGAGCAGGACGGCATCGGTCTCCGGGTCGCGCTCGAGGGCCGCCATTGCCTGCTCGAGCGTTGCCGCGCCCGCGACCGCTGCGCCGTCGAAGCTCTGCCGCAGGGCGGTGCCCAGGGCGTCGCGCACCATCGGGTGGTCGTCCGCGACAAGGAACCGTTCGGCATTCGCCATTGCGAAAGCTTGAACGCTTCGCCCCGCCGGGGTCAAGGCGCCCGCTCGGGCGCCCGCCTGGTGAGCGCGTCGCGCACCAGGTCGGGGGCGCCGGCGGCGGCGTCGAGCGCCTGGCGCAGGCGACGCAGGCCGGCGC
>JAIETA010000033.1 GCA_019745575.1 Reyranella sp.
CCGACCGCCGAGTTGCCGGTCAGGGTGACGTTGCTGACCGTGAGCGTGGCCTGGTTGGCGACGAAGATCGCGCCACCGAGGCCCGCGCCGCCGCCGCTGGCGACGCCGCCGCCGTTGCCCCCCTGCGCTCGGGCCTTGGCGATCGTGAGGTCGGAGACCGAGACCGAGACCGCCGTCTGGGTCGTGCCCGAGAAGGCGCCGATGAACAGGCCGCGGAACTGGTTGTTGCCCGACAGCGTGTTGTTGTTGCCGACGATGGTGGCGTTGTTGGCGATGGTCGGCAGATCGCCGCTGGTCAAGGTGATGGTGCCGACGCCGGTGTTGATGGTGATGGTGTTGGTGCCGCCGGCGGCGTTGGAATCGATGATGGCCTGGCGCAACGAGCCCGCGCCGCTGTCGGCGTTGGTGCTGACGGTGAAGTTGGCGGCCCAACCCTGGAAGGGTGTCAGGCAAGTGCCCGCCGAAAGAACGGCCGCGATCCGGCGCCAACTCCCCAACGGCCTGAGTTTCCGTCCGATGCCGGGGCATCCCCCGGCATCGCCGCGATGGCGCCTCGTCTCGCTATCGGGCCGCTTCTTCATGACGCGGGGGCGGCTGCCCCCTCGACGAAGACATCGTCGGCCCGGGCCAGGGGCAGGCGAGCGGCGGGCACGGCCGCCCTCCGGCCTGCACCCAATCGAACCGACGCACGATCACGGCGCTCACGAAATCTCCCCCTATCTCGTGCATGATGGCCAAGCCGTGAATCGTCGTGCAATCTTCACGATATATGAAGAACGAGAAAGCTATGCAGGATGGCCGGCCAACGGACACCGACTGGCTGCGTGAGGCCAGGCCGGACGTCGCCGCCGCGATGGATCCGGTCTTCAGGATCGACAACGCCGACTGGTCCGCCACGATCGAGCGGGTCGTCATCGACCCGGCACTGCATGTCTTCCTGACGGCCGCCCGCATCCATCGCGACCTGCGGGTCGAGCCGATCGCGGCCGGCACGGAGCCGTTCGTCGCCGCCCAGATCACGATCGACGGGCAGGCCGACATCCAGTTCAAGGGCGGCACGACGGCGTGCGCCTCGCGGCACGAGGCGGTTCTCTTCCGCGCCCCCGCGGCCCAAGCCGTCTATGTCCTCGAGCGGGACACGCGTTTCGTCTCGGCCGGATACACCTTCCTGATCGACCGTGCCGCCGCGCTGCTGGGCGGCGACGTGCCGGACGCGCTCGCGCCGCTGCTCGACCCGTCGACCGACCGGGCGCATTTCCTGCTCATCCCGATCGCCAAGACCATGCGCCACCTGGCCGCGAGCCTGTTCGCGCCGGGCCTGAACGGGCCCCTGCGCCGGCTGATCATGGAGGGTGCGGCCTATCATCTGTTCGGCCAGCAGGTGGCGGCGCTGTCGCGGCGTCCGGCGGCCGAGCGCAGCCCGCCGCGGCTGTCGCGCCGCGAACGCGACGCCGTCGTCGAGGCGCGACGCAGGCTGCTGGCCGACATGCGCCAGCCACCCACCGTCGGCGAGCTGACGCTGGCCGTCGGCCTCAGCCGCAAGCGGCTGAACGAAGGCTTTCGCCTCGAGTTCGGCGGCACGGCCTTCGAGATCCTGCGGCGCGAGCGGCTGGAGCATGCCCGCATCGTGCTGGAGCAGGGCGGCGTCACCCTGAAGCAAGCGGCCTTCCGCGTCGGCTACAATCACGCCACCAACTTCATCAACGCCTTTCGCGGCCAGTACGGCATGCCGCCCCGGCAGTACCTGAAAGCGCCGCGGCGGCGGCGATGACGTCGACCCGGCTTCGCTGAAGCTTCGCCTATCGTGTTCACACATCTCACCGAGCGTCGCTTTCCAAGCCGATCCAATACAAACCTCATGCCTGAGGAGGCCCGAAGGGCCCCGGCGCATTCACATGCGCCTTACTCGAAGCATGAGAACGAGCACCGCGTCTGTTGCCCATGCTTCGAGACGCGACCCTCCGGGCCGCTCAGCATAAGGTTTTCGGGGAAACTGGCATCCGAAGAGATGTGTGAATCCGACAGTGAAGCTTCGTAGGGCTGTCGATCAGCCCGTGCGCTTCTGACGTTCGATCAGACCGGCCGCTCGCCCTGGATCAGCACCCGCTGCATGATGCGCGGCACGCCCACCGGATAGTCGATCACGACGCGGTGCATGGTGGCGCGGTTGTCCCACACCACGATGTCGCCCCGCGTCCAGACATGGCCGTGGTGATGCTTCGGTTGGCGCGCCTCGTCAGCAAGTTCGTCGAGCAGCGCGTCGCTCTCGGCCCGTTCCAGCCCGACGATGCGGTCGAGCCGGTTGGGGTTGAGATAAAGCGCCTTGCGCCCGGTCACCGGATGGGTGCGCACCAGCGGGTGTTCGACGTCGGGCGTCTCGGCGATCTCCTCCGGCGTGCGCGGCGACGGCCGGTTGCGGGCGCGCGGCGTGTCGTAGCCGTGCACGGCGCGCCGGCCGTCGATGCGCTTCTTCGTGGCCTCGGGCAGCGCCTCGTAGACCGAGTGCATGTTGCAGAACCAGGTGGCGCCGCCCGTGCCCGGGATTTCGATGCCGTGCAGGAGCGTCGCCTTGGCCGGCACCGCGAAGTAGGAATCGTCGGTGTGCCAGTCCTCGGCGCGGATCGCCGTCTTGTCGGTCGTGCCGTCGGCCATCAGCGTCGACACCATGACCGACACTTCCGGCACCTCGCCGCTCCGCTTGTAACGCAGGAGCTGGATCTGCGGCTTGCCGAAGGCTGCCGCGAAGTCGCGCGTCTGCTCCGGAGTCATGGGATCGCCGGGGATGACGACCAGCAGATGTTCGGCCAGGGCGCGATCGAGCAGCGCCGCCACCTCGGGGGTGCTGGCCGTGGCGCGGTCCAGACCTTCGATGCGGGCGCCCAGCGGCGCTTTCAGCGGAACGATTCTAGGCATGGCGTCATTCTAGCTCACTGGATGGCGCGCGTCTCAGGGCGAAGTTTACTTCGCCCGACGCGCTCCGGCGTATTCACATGCGCCCCGGTCTTGAGCGAGCCAGAGGCTCGCGGTCCGGAAGACTCATGATCTTTTGGACCGCGCGCGTCCCGCGCGCTCGGATTCATAGCCGTCGGCCTCACGTCCCCGCCTGCCCGCCCGGCCCAAAATCGTCCGGCGCGCCGGGCGGGATCGGCGGATGGGCTTTTAGGCTCGCCTGGAACGCCTCGATCAGGCGCCGGATCGGGCCGCGCGCCCAGCCGCCTTCCGTGCTGACGTCGGTCTCCTCCTTCGGGTCCCGCACGAGGTTGAAGAGGTAGGGCGTCTCGAGCTTGACCGGCCCTTCGTTGGGCTCGACCTCCCACATGAGATGCATCTTCCAGTCGCGCCATTTGACCGCCCGCAGCTCGGTCTTGATGAAGAAGGGAAAGCCTTCGCGCGCCGAGCTCGGCCGCTCGCCGAGGAGGAAGCCCGACTGGTCGATGCCGTCGATCGGCCGGTCGGCCGGCAGGCTGGCGCCGCCGAGCTTCGCCAGCGTCGGATAGAGATCGGTGATGTGCAGCACGTCGGTCGTGCGCCGCGGCGCGATGCGGCCCGGCCAGCGCAGGAGGAAGGGCGCCCGCAGCCCGCCCTCCATGGCGGTGTGGTAGGTGCCGCGCCACGGCCCCGCGGTGCCGCGCCACGGCCGCCGGAATTCGGGGCCGTTGTCGCTGCCGAACAGCAGCAGCGTGTCGTCGCGCCGGCCGAGGCGGTCGATGGCATCCAGCACCTCGCCCACCCGATGGTCCATCTCGGCCATCGCATCGGCGAAGTCGCCGGCGCCGGTGCGGCCGGCGAAGTCGGGATGCGGCAGGGTCGGGAAGTGCAGTTGGGTCAGCGGTACGTAGGCGAAGAACGGCCGGCTGGCAGACGACTGGCGTTCCATGAAATCGATCGTGCGGCGCGTGAGCTCTCCGTCGATCAGGCGGCGCTGTTCCAGATCGTAGACCGCGAGCTCGCGGGCCGGCGCGCCTTTGACGCCTTCCATGACGTAGGGCATGGGCACGATCGCGGGATCGAACCCGGGCGAGGCCGTGAACATGGCTTCGTTCGACGTGCGGGGAATGCCGTACCATTCGTCGAAGCCGCGGTCCTTGGGCAGCCGTCCCTCGCGGTCGCCCAGGTGCCATTTGCCGAAGCAGGCGGTGGCATAGCCCGCGCCCTGCAGCAGTTGGCCCAGCGTGATCTCCCAGGGGATCAGGCCCTGCGGCAGGCCGGCCGGCACCGACTGCATCGCCCCGGTGCGGATGGGATGGCGGCCGGTCATCAGCGCGGCGCGCGTCGGCACGCAGTCGCTCTCGACGTTGAAGTTGAGGCAGGTGAGCCCTTCCGCCGCCAGGGCATCGATCCGCGGCGTCGGCGCGCCGCGCAGGATGCCGCCGCCGTAACAGCCGAGTTCGCCCCACCCCAGATTGTCGGCCAGGATGAGAACGATGTTGGGCGGACGAACGGTCATGGATCACTCCAGTAGAAAACGACCGGTGAAGAGTGACAGCCGGACTTGAGGTTACAAACGACAATCGAACAATACCTGCCGCTGTAAGCATTGACCGTTCGTGGCGCTTCTTTGCGCGCTCCCTTGAACGATCCAAGCCACGTCCGTCTCCCCCCAATGGGCAAAGAGCAAAGAAAAGCCCCGCCAGAGCGGGGCTCTTCCGTACAGCGCGATCGCTTTCCTCCCCTGTCATCAGCAGGGCTGTCCGGGGAATGATTCGACGTGTCGCGGTGCATGCTTGGCCCGGTCGGCGTAACCGCTTCTTTCGGGTT
>JAIETA010000123.1 GCA_019745575.1 Reyranella sp.
CGTCTCGCCGGGTTTCAGCGGGTGGTCGTAGGAGCCGCCCGCCGGCGCCTGGCCGACCAGCCTCAGCGTCGCGGGCGCGGCGGGCACGTCGGCTGCGCGGACGGCGTAGCCATCCATCGCCGAGAGGTCGGAGGGCGGCTGCGTCAGGCGCGCGGCGGGCGCGGTGGCCAGCACCCGCCCGGCCGCGTCGGCGACCGAGATCGTCTCCGCCGGCAGCGCCTCGAACGCCGCGATCACGCGCGCATGGGCATCGCGGACGGTCAACATGGCTTTCATCGGAGCGCGCCACTACAGTGGCGCACATGGCGTACTGTTACAACGAGTATGATGCGCCACTGGAGTGGCGCGCTCCCAGCTATGAGCATCATCGCGCCTCGTAGGTCCCCGACTTGCCGCCGGACTTGTGCACCAGCTTGACGTCGGAAATCACCATGCCGCGGTCGACGGACTTGCACATGTCGTAGACGGTGAGGGCGGCGACCGAGGCGGCGGTCATCGCCTCCATCTCGACGCCGGTGCGGCCCTTCAGTTTGCAGGTCGCCTCGATGTCGACGGCGCGGCGCCTGGCATCGAGCGTAAGCTTCACGTCGACCGACGACAGCGACAGCGGATGGCAGAGCGGGATCAGGTCCGGCGTCTTCTTGGCCGCCATGATGCCGGCGAGCTGGGCCACGGCCAGCACGTCGCCCTTCTTCGCCTGTTTGGTCGCGATCAGTTTCAGGGTCGCGGCCTGCATGGTGACGCTGGCCCGCGCCACGGCGACACGCTCCGTCACCTCCTTGTCGCCGACATCGACCATGCGGGCGTTGCCGGCGCCGTCGAAGTGGGTGAGCTTTTTCTTCACGCCGCCTCGCGTACCAGCATGTCGCGCACCGCGGCCTCGACGTCGGGCTGGCGCATAAAGCTCTCGCCGATCAGGAAGGCCTGGGCGCCGACCTTGGCCATGCGCGCGAGGTCGGCCGGCGAGGCGAGGCCGCTCTCGGCCACCAGCACGCGGTCCTTGGGCACCATCGGCGCGAGCTGCTCGGTCGTGGCGAGGTCGACCTTCAGCGTCTTGAGGTTGCGGTTGTTGACGCCGATCAGGTCGGCGTCGAGTTTTAGCGCGCGCTCGAGCTCGGGCGCATCGTGGACCTCGACCAGCACATCCATGCCCCACTTGCGCGCGAGGCTGGCCAAGTTGGCCGCCAGCGCATCGTCGAGGCAGGCCATGATCAGCAGGATGCAGTCGGCGCCCAGCGCGCGCGCCTCAGGCACCTGGTAGGGATCGATCATGAAATCCTTGCGCAGCACCGGCAGTTTCACCGCAGCGCGGGCCTGCGTCAGGAATTCGTCCTTGCCCTGGAAGTAGGGGCCGTCGGTCAGGATCGACAGGCACGTGGCGCCGCCGCGTTCGTAAGCCTTCGCAAGCGCCGGAGGATCGAAATCCTCGCGGATCAGGCCCTTGCTGGGCGAGGCCTTCTTGATCTCGGCGATCAGGCCATACCGGCCCGCCGCGATCGTGGCTTTCAGCGCCTTGGCGAAGCCGCGCGGCGAATCGGTGTCGCGCGCAAGATTTTCGATGGCGCGCAGCGGCCGCTGCGACATGCGGCCGGCGACGTGGCGGCGCTTGTCGGCGACGATCTCTTGCAGCGTGTCGCTCATGCACAAATCCTTTTCAGTGTGGCGAGCGCTGCCGCCGCCTTGCCGGTGTCGATCGACTGGACGGCCAGGTCGGCACCCTGCCTGAGATCCTTCGCCTTGCCCGCGACCATGAGAGCAGCGGCGCTGTTCAGTACCACGATATCGCGGAAGGCGTTCCTTTCGCCCGCCAGGACCCTCGTAATGGCCTGGGCGTTGTGCGCGGCGTCGCCGCCCTTGAGGTCGGCCATCCGGCCGCGCGCCACGCCGGCCTCCTCCGGGGCGATCTCGATCTCGCTCACCTTGCCGTTGTCCAGCGAGGCGGCCCAGCTCGCGGTCGTGGTGGTGAGTTCGTCCATGCCGTCCTGGCCGTGCACGACCAGCGCGCGCTCGAGGCCCAACTGGCCCAGCGCCTCGGCGACGGGTTTTAGCCAGCGGCGGTCGAAGACGCCGACGAGCTGGCGCTTCACCAGCGCCGGGTTCGACATCGGGCCCAGCAGGTTGAAGATGGTGCGGTTGGGCGCGAGCTCGACCCGGGGGCCGGCCACGTTGCGCATGGCGCTGTGGTGGCGCGGCGCCATCAGGAAGCAGACGTTGGCCTCGGCCAGCGCCTTCTCCAGCACATGGATCGGCAGGTCGAGGCCGATGCCCAAGGCCGCCAGCACGTCGGCCGAGCCCGATTTCGAGGTGAAGGCGCGGTTGCCGTGCTTGGCCACGGGGACGCCGGCGCCGGCCACGACCAGGGCCGAGCAGGAGGAGACGTTATAAGTGCCGTGGTGATCGCCGCCGGTGCCGACGATGTCGATGGCGCCGTCGGGCGCGCGAACGCGCTGGACCTTGGCGCGCAGCACCCGGGCGCCGCCGGCCAGCTCGCCGGCGGTCTCGCCGCGGACCTTCAGGGCCATCAGGAAGCCGCCCATCTGGGCCGGGGTGGCGTCGCCCGAGGTCATGATGTCGAAGGCGCGCTCGGCCTCGTCGATGCCCAGCGCCTCGCCGTTGCCGACCTTGGCCAGAAGGCCGCGAAAATCGTCGATGTCGCCGCTCACTAAAACTCCGAATTTGGCTCTTGCCGGCCGGTCCGGCGGGCGGCTAGCTATATCACATGGCTCAAGAACTCATCCTCAAGGTGACCGGCATGGACTGCGACGGCTGCGTCAAAGCCGTCACGCGCGCCGCCACCGGCGCCGGCACCGCGCCGATCTCCGTCGATCTCAAGAGCGGCGAGATGCGCCTGCCCGCCGACGCCGACGTCGCCGCCATCACCAAGGCGGTGACAAGGGCGGGGTTCGGGGTCGCCAACTAACTTCAATAAAATATTGTAATATATTGATTCTTATCAATATATTCCCTTCCGGACCGCGCGCGTCCCGCGCGCTCATCCGGCGCATTCACATGCGCCTTGAGCGAGCCGGAGGCTCGCGGTCCAGAAGACTCTGAGTCACTCGATCTTCACGCCGGCGGCCTGGACGATCTTGCGCCACTTGGTGTTCTCGATGGCGATGTAGGCCTCGAACTCCTGGCGCGATTCCCTGGCCGGCACGAAGGACAGGCTCTTCAGCTTCTCCAGCACCTCGGGGTCCTTCAGGATCCGCATCACCTCGGCGCTCAGCCGGTCGAGGATCGGCTCGGGCGTGCGGGCGGGCGCCGAGAGGCCGATCCAGCCGACGGCGACCACGCCGTAGAAGCCCTGCTCGGCGACGGTCGGCAGGTCGGGCAGGAAGGGCGAGCGGCGCTGGTCGGCGATGCCGATCGCCTTCACCTTGCCGGCCCTCACGGGACCGACCGCGCCGGGAATGGCGTCCGACAGGAGCTGGATATCGCCGCTCTGCAGCGCGAGCTGGGCGTCGGCGTTGCCCTTGAAGGGCACGTGCGTGAGTTTTATGCCCGCGGCATTCCTCAGCATCTCGACCGCGAGGTGGCTCGCCGAGCCGTTGCCCGAGGAGCCGTAGTTGAGATCGGCGCCGGCCTTTGCTTTGGCGACCAGCTCCGCGACCGAAGCGATGCCGCTCTTGAGGCTGGTCATCAGCACCTGCGGCGTGAGGGCGATGTTGGCGATGGGCGCAAAATCCTTCCGCACGTCGTAGGGCAGCTTCGGGTAGATCGCCGGCGCGATGCCGTGTGTCGAAGTCGTGACCATCACCAGCGTATAGCCATCGGGCGCCGACTTGGCGGCGACGTCGGCGCCGATGCTGCCGCCCGCGCCAGGACGATTCTCGGCGAGGACCTGCTGGCCCAGCGCCTTGGTGAGCTGGTCGGCCATGACGCGCGCCAGGATGTCGGTCGCCTGGCCGGCGGGGAAGGGCACAATGATGCGGATCGGCTTGGTGGGCCAGGCTTGGGCGGCGGCGGGCAGGGACAGAAGAGCGGGAGTAGCGAGAACGAGCCGGCGACTCAGCATGATGCCCTCATGGTTTGGAAGATTCTACGCAGCCTTCTTGTTCTGCTGGCCCGGGTGCTCCCCGGCGATCTTCAGGAAGTTCTCCAGGATCTTGTGGCCGTGTTCCGAGGCGATACTCTCGGGATGGAATTGCACGCCGTGGATCGGCAGCGTCCTGTGGCGCAGCCCCATGATGATCTCGCCGGTTTCGGCGGTGACCTCGAGATCCTTCGGGAAATCCTTCCGGTCGACGATCAGCGAATGGTAGCGGGTGGCCTTGAACGGCGACGGCACGTCCTCGAACACGCTCTGGCCCCTGTGCTCGACGCCCGACAGCTTGCCGTGCATCGGCAGCGGCGCACGCACGACCTGGCCGCCGAACACCTGGCCGATCGCCTGGTGGCCGAGGCAGACGCCGAACAGCGGCACCTGTGTCTTGGCCGCGGCCCGGATGAGGTCCATGCAGATGCCGGCCTCGTTGGGCGTACACGGCCCGGGCGAGAGCACGATGCCGGCGGGTTTGAGCGCCATCGCCTCGTCGACGGTGATCTGGTCGTTGCGATGCACGACGCAGCGCGCGCCGAGATCGCCCAGGAAGTGGACGAGGTTGTAGGTGAAGCTGTCGTAGTTATCGATCAGGAGAAGCATGGGAGGATAGTAGCGGGTCGGTATCACCGCTCCTAGTACTCCTCCCCCGTCTCGGCAGGGCTGTCCGGGGAATGATTCGACGTGTCGCGGTGCATGCTTGGCCCGGTCGGCGTAACCGCTTCTTTCGGG
>JAIETA010000057.1 GCA_019745575.1 Reyranella sp.
TCCTGTTCGACGGCATCCCGCTCGACAAGATGAGCGTGTCGATGACCATGAACGGCGCCGTGCTGCCGGTGCTGGCCGGCTACATCGTGGCGGCCGAGGAGCAGGGCGTGCCGCAGGAGAAGCTCGCTGGCACGATCCAGAACGACATCCTCAAGGAGTTCATGGTCCGGAACACCTACATCTACCCGCCCGGACCCAGCATGCGCATCGTGGCCGACATCATCGAGCACACGGCCAGGCACATGCCGAAGTTCAACTCGATCTCGATCTCCGGCTACCACATGCAGGAGGCCGGTGCGACGCTGGTCCAGGAGCTGGCCTTCACGCTCGCCGACGGCCTCGAATATGTCCGCGCCGCCAAGGCCAAAGGCCTCGACATCGACGCCTTCGCACCCCGGCTCTCGTTCTTCTTCTGCATCGGCATGAACTTCTTCATGGAAGTGGCGAAGCTCCGCGCCGCGCGCTTCCTGTGGGCCGAGTTGGTCAAGCCTTTCGAGCCCAAGAAGGCCGACTCGCTGTCGCTGCGCACCCACTGCCAGACCTCGGGCGTGTCGCTCACCGAGCAGGACCCTTACAACAACGTGATCCGCACCGCCTACGAGGCGATGGCGGCGGTGCTGGGCGGCACCCAGTCGCTGCACACCAATTCCTTCGACGAGGCGATCGCGCTGCCCACGCCGACCTCCTCGCGCATCGCCCGCAACACCCAGCTCATTCTGCAGCACGAGACCGGCGTCACGCAGGTCGTCGATCCCTTGGCCGGCAGCTACTACGTCGAGTCGCTGACCGCGAGCCTGATCGCCGAGGCGCGCAAGCTGATCGCCGAGGTCGAGGCGCTGGGCGGCATGACCAAGGCGGTCGAGGCCGGCATGCCCAAGATGCGCATCGAAGAAGCGTCGGCGCGCCGGCAGGCCCGCATCGACCGCGGCGAGGAAGTGATCGTGGGCGTGAACAAGTTCCAGCCCAAGGACGCGACCACGGTCGAGGTCCTCGACATCGACAATGACGTCGTGCGCGAATCGCAGGTCGCGCGGCTGACAAGGATCCGGCAGAGCCGCGACGAAGCCAAATGCGTGGCCGCACTGAAAGCGCTGGGCGACGCGGCGCGCAACGGCACCGGCAACCTGCTGGGCCTGGCGATCGAGGCCACGCGCGCGCGCGCCACGGTGGGCGAGATTTCCTCGGCGCTCGAGGGCGTCTATGGCCGCTACCAGGCGACCATCCGATCGATCTCCGGCGTCTATGCCGGCGAGTGGGAGGGCGACCAGGGCCTGGAACGCATCCGCACCGACATTTCGGCCTTCGCCGAGGAGGAGGGCCGCCGGCCGCGTCTGATGGTCGTGAAGATGGGCCAGGACGGCCACGACCGCGGCGCCAAGGTGATTGCCACGGCCTTTGCCGACCTGGGCTTCGACGTCGACATCGGCCCGCTGTTCCAGACGCCGCACGAGGCGGCGCGGGCGGCGATCGAAAACGACGTGCATGTCATCGGCATTTCCAGCCAGGCGGCGGGCCACAAGACGCTGGTCCCGCAGCTGATCGACGAGCTCGCCAAGCAGGGCGGCCAGGATGTCCTGGTCGTGGTCGGCGGCGTCATCCCGGCGCAGGACTACGATTTCCTGAAGAAGGCGGGCGTGGCCGCGATCTACGGCCCGGGCACCAATATTCCCGCCGCGGCCGCCGAGATCTTGGGCATCCTGCGCCAGCGCAGCCGCAAGCGGGCGGCCTAGGCTAGCGCCGCATCGCCTGCGCTTCCGCCGGCGTCAGGGGACGCTCGCGGAACCACAGCGTCTTGCCGCGGATCGTGCCGAATCCGGTCTGAGCCTCCAGCCGCGCGGGATAGCGGATCTGGGTGTCGTCGAACCGGGCCAGCCAGATGCGCATTGGCCGCTCGCGCTCGGTCTCGGCTTCCTTCGGCGCATCGTGGAATTCGCCGGCCACGCGCCGGGTGGAAATCTCGCAGACAAGAAGATCGCCCTTGGCCGACGGCACGCCCGCGGCCGCAGGCGATTCGGTGCCGATCTTGCGGACCAGGATGTCGATCCGCCGCTTGCCGTCGTTGGTCGGGATGGTGCGGTCGCAGGCGGCGTCGCCGGCGAGGCCGACGCTCAGTCCGGCCGACAGCGGATCGAGTGAGCCGTTGCGCTGGTCGGCGGGGATCGCATGCTGCGGCGGCGGCTTCCACTCCGGATTGTGGGTTTCCTGCAGGGCGCCGCCGGGCCCGTACTGGGCGAGCCAGGTGCGCGGCTTGTCGCCCACGACGATCGACAACGAACCGGCGGTCGGTCGCGCCCCTTGCGGGCCAAAACCGCCCCACGCCCGGTTGCGCCCGTCATAGTGGATGGTCACGGCCCGCAGCAGCCCTTCCTTGAAGGTCCGGGTCTCGACATCGTAGGTCGAGCCGTTGAACCGGGCGGTGAGGTCGACGCGGAACCCGGCGAAGCCGGCAAAGGTGATCTCGTAGCCGATCTCGACCTGGCGAGCGTCGTCGGCACGCGCCAGTGCCGGAGCCGCCACGGTCAAGGCAAAGGCCACAAACGCCCTACGAAAACTCATGAAATCGTACTCCACAAGGGGGCTTACTTCGGCGTCACCGGCACGATAGAAGGCCCAAGCCCAGTCCACCACACAAGTTGCCCGCCAGAAAAGGCACATATTCGTCCATGTCGCCTCCCGATACCGGCAGCGTTCCCAGGCTAGGCACATCACGCTCCTGGGCTGTGATCGGCATTCTGGCCCGACATTTGTGGCCAAAGGGTGAATGGGGTCTGCGCAGCCGCGTCATCGTGGCCATGGTGCTGCTGGTCCTGGCCAAGGTCACCAATGTCTATGTGCCGCTCCTCTACAAGCAGGCCGTCGACGCCCTGGGAACCCCGGCGGCGCAGGCGGTGGCGGCACCGATCGCCCTGATCCTGGCCTATGGCGTGGCACGGGTTCTCGCCCAGGCCTTCGGCGAGGTCCGCGACGCCGTCTTCGCGCCGGTGTCGCAGCGTGCCATCCGCAACCTTGCCCTGGAGGTGTTCCGCCACCTCCATGCCCTCGCCCTGCGATTCCAGCTCGAACGCCAGACCGGCGGGCTGAGCCGGGTGATCGAGCGCGGCACCCAGGGCATGGAGTTCCTGATCCGCTTCACCACCTTCAATATCCTGCCGACCCTGATCGAGATCATCCTGGTAGGCGGCATCCTGTGGGCCCTCTACGACTGGCGCTTCACCGCCGTCACCCTGGGCGTCATCGCGGCCTACATCGCGTTCTCGGTCACGCTGTCGGAATGGCGCATCAAGTTCGTGCGCCGCATGAACGATGCCGACACCGACGCCAACGCCAAGGCGATCGACAGCCTGCTGAACTACGAGACCGTGAAGTACTTCGGCAACGAGGCGCACGAGGCGCGCCGCTTCGACGTCGGCCGCCGGCGCTACGAAACGGCGGCGATCCGCTCCAGCCGCACGCTGTCGCTGCTCAACGTCGGCCAGGGTTCGATCATCGCCGCGGGCCTCGTGGCGGTGATGGCGATGGCCGGGCAGGGCGTGGTGCAGGGCACGATGACGCTGGGCGACTTCGTGGCGGTGAACGCCTTCCTGATCCAGCTCTACATGCCGCTCAACATGCTGGGCTTCGCCTATCGCGAAATCCGCAGCGCGCTGGTCAACATGGAGAAGATGTTCGGCCTGCTCGACGTCGAGGCCGAGATCGCCGACCGCCCCGGCGCCCCGGAGCTCGCCGTGACGGGCGGCGAGATCGTGTTCGATCACGTCGACTTCCACTACGACAAGGCACGGCCGATCCTGCACGATGTGAGCTTCCGCGTGTCGCCGGGCGCCACCGTGGCGATCGTGGGCTCGAGCGGTGCCGGCAAATCGACGGTCTCGCGCATCCTGTTCCGCTTCTACGATGTGGCCTCGGGCAGCGTGAAGATCGACGGGCAGGACATCCGCGACGTCCAGCAGGCCAGCCTGCGCCGGGCAATCGGCGTGGTGCCGCAGGACACCGTGCTGTTCAACGACACGATCTACTACAACATCGCCTACGGCCGGCCCGACGCCAGCCGCGAGGAAGTCGAACAGGCGGCACGCGTGGCGCGCATCCACGACTTCATCATGACCTTGCCGCAGGGCTACGAGGCGACCGTCGGCGAGCGCGGCCTGAAACTGTCGGGCGGCGAGAAGCAGCGCGTGGCGATCGCGCGCACTGTCCTGAAGAACCCGCGAATCCTGCTGTTCGACGAGGCGACCAGCGCGCTCGACACGCGCACCGAACAGGAGATCCAGCGCTCGCTGGAGGACGTGAGCCGCGGCCGTACGACCGTGGTGATCGCGCACCGCCTGTCGACCATTATCAACGCCGACGAGATCATCGTGCTCGATCGCGGCCGCATCGCCGAGCGCGGGCGCCACGGCGATCTGCTGGCCCGCGACGGGCTCTATGCCGACATGTGGCGGCGCCAGCAGGAGGCTGCGGCGGAAGCCGAGCGGAAGGTCGAGGAGCCGGCCTCGCTGCGCGCCGAGGGCCATCTGCGTGTCGCGGAGTAGCAGCGGCGCGGATCAGCGGCGCCCCCTCCTGCCGGTCTTTGCCGCCTGCGCCGCCATCGGCCTGCAGGCCGGTGTTGCGCTGCCGCTCGTGCCGCTGGCGCTGGAGCGCCAGGGCTTCGACAAGCTCACCATCGGTGTTGTCGCCGCGGCCTGGGCGCTCGGCATGCTGGCCACGGCGTCGCACATCCCCCGGTTCGCCGCGCGCTTCGGCGCCGTGCCCTTCATCGTTGCCTCGATCGTCGTCGGCTCGGC
>JAIETA010000248.1 GCA_019745575.1 Reyranella sp.
ATCGTCGAGGCGCGCTTCGTCTTGTTCATCAGACGGACAGCGCAATAGATTCACAGTCTCTGGAGTGGCGCGCTCCTCCGATCAGCGCTCCCCGCCGATTCCACCTAATGCCATCACGCTCCAGACAGCCGGGCGCTACTTCTTTGCCCAGCGCGCCGCGGCGGCATCGTCGCCCTCGTGCGCCGCGACCCATTTTTCGCCGGACTCGGTCTCCTCGAGCTTCCAGAACGGCGCCTTGGTCTTCAGCCAGTCGACCAGGAACTCGCAGGCTTCGAAAGCGGCGTCACGGTGCGGCGACGCGACGGCGACCAGCACGATGCGATCGCCAGCCTCGAGCCGGCCATGGCGATGCACGATCAGTGTCGCCTCCAGTCGCCAGCGACGACAGGCCTCGGCCTCGATCTCCTCGAGGGCCTTCTCCGTCATGCCGGGATAGTGCTCCAGGGTCATGGCGTCGACGCGCTCACGGTGCATGCCATCGCGCGTATGCATCTCGCGCACCAGGCCGACGAACACCGCCAGCCCGCCGATCCGTCGGTTGCCGCGGGTGAGATGGTCGATCTCGGCGCCGATGTCGAAGTCGGCTTCCTGGACGCGTACCGCCATAAGCCTAACCCCCGGTGAAGGGAGGAAAAAAGGCAACCTCGCGCACGCCCGCGAGAGGCGCGTCGAAAGTCGCCGTGCGTTGGTCGACTGCAGTGCCGAAGGCGGCGTCGGCGGCCAGGGCTTCGGCATGACCCGGGCTGCGCGCCCGCAGCCACACCACGAGATCGCCGACCGTGCGCACCTCGGCAGGCGGGCTCACCTCTTCCTCGGGTAGGCCGACGGTGCGTTTCATCCAGGCGAAGTAGCGGACCTTCACTTGCTCCCTCCCGGACCGGGCGGATCCTCGGCCATGTGGCGCAGGCCGGTGCGGAGGTAGTCGTAGCCGGTGGCCAGGGTCAGCATGGCAGCGATCCAGATCAGCGCGATGCCAGCTTCGGCGACACGGGGCGACGCCGCGTCGCCCACCAGCAGGGCGGCGATCGCCACCATCTGCACGCCGGTCTTCCATTTGGCCAGCGCGCTCACCGGCAGACCGACGCGGAGTTCGGCCAGGAACTCGCGCAGGCCCGACACCAGGATCTCGCGCGCCAGGATGATGAGGGCCGCCAGCACGTTGAGGCCCTGCAGCGTGCCGCTGTCGACCAGCATGACCAGCGCGGCGGCGACCAGCAGCTTGTCCGCAATCGGGTCGAGAAAACGCCCGAAACGCGAGATCTGGTGGTAGCGGCGGGCGAAGTAGCCGTCGAACCAGTCGGTCACTGCGGCGATCACGAACAGAATCATCGACAGCCACTGGGCCCAGCTCCGGTCGAGCCAGAAACATGCCACGACCAGCGGGATCGCCAGGATCCGCGACAGGGTGAGCACATTGGGCAGGTTGAACAGCATTGCCGGCGACCTTAGCGGCCGCCCCGGAAGTGGTCATGGATTTTCTGGGCGATGGCGTCCGATATGCCGGGCACCGACTTGATGTCCTCGAACGTGGCGACCGCGACGGCGCGCGCGCTGCCGAAGTGGTTGAGCAGGGCGCGCTTGCGGCCGGCGCCGATGCCCGGCACCTCGTCGAGCGCCGAGCGCGTGAGATCGGCCGAGCGGCGCGTGCGATGCGTGCCGATGGCGAAGCGATGGGCCTCGTCGCGCAGGCGCTGGAGGAAGTAGAGCACGGGGTCGCGCGGCTCGAGAGAGAACGGCGCCCTTCCGGCCATGAAGAAGCGCTCGCGCCCGGCATTGCGGTCGGGACCCTTGGCGATGCCGACCATGACGATGTCCTCCAGGCCGAGCTCCACCATCACCTGGCGTGCCGCCTCGAGCTGGCCCTGTCCGCCGTCGATCAGCACCAGATCGGGCCAGTGTTCCTCGTCGCGGTCGGGGTTTTCCTTCAGCGCGCGGCCGAAGCGGCGGCTCATGACCTCGCGCATCATGGCGAAGTCGTCGCCGGCCGCGCCCTCGGTCTTGATGTTGAATTTGCGGTAGGCGTTCTTGGCGAAGCCATCGGGCCCGGCGACGATCATGGCGCCGATCGGCGCAGCGCCCTGGATGTGGCTGTTGTCATAGACTTCTATGCGTTCGGGCGGCCCGTCGAGGGCGAAGACGCGTGCAACGCCCTCGAGAAGCTGGCGCTGCGTGCCACGCTCGGCCAGCCGCCGCGCCAGCGCCTCGCGGGCGTTCGAGACGGCCTGGTCGAGCGCGTCCTTCTGGTCGCCGCGTCGGGGATGGCGGATCTCGACCTTGTGCCCGGCGCCGATGGCGAGCGCGCTTTCCAGCAGTTCGCGCTCGGCCACGTCGTGGCTGGTCAGGATCAGCCGGGGCGCCGGCCGCGCCTCGTAGAACTGGCCGATGAAGGCCGACAGCACCGCGGCCTCGTCGAGTTCGCGGGCGTGACTCGGGAAATAGGCGCGGTTGCCGAGATTCTGCCCGGCGCGCAGGAAGAACACTTGTATGCACACCTGGCCGCCGTCGGCATGGGCGGCGAAGATGTCGGCCTCGTCGATCGACGGCAGGCTGATCGACTGGTGCGACTGGATCTGGGTCAGCGCGCGGATGCGGTCGCGCAAGACGGCGGCGCCTTCGAATTCGAGGCCGGCCGAGGCCTGTTCCATGCGCTGCGACAGCGCCTGCTGAATCTCCCGGTTGCGTCCGCCCAGAAAGCCGCGCACCTCGTCGACGATCGCGGTGTACTCGGGCTTTTCGATGCGGCCGACACACGGCGCCGTGCAGCGCTTGATCTGGTACTGCAGGCAGGGCCGCGTGCGCGTGGCGAACACGCCGTCCGAGCAGGAGCGCAACGGGAAGGCGCGCTGCAGGGCGTAGAGCGTGCGATTGACCGCAGTGGCCGAGGCGAAGGGCCCGAAGTACTCGTTGCCGGGCTGGCGCGCGCCGCGGTGCTTGGCGAGCTGCGGCCAGTCTGTGTCGCGCCGGATGACGATGTAGGGGAATGACTTGTCGTCGCGCAGCAGCACGTTGAAGCGCGGCCGGAAGCGCTTGATCAGGTTGTTCTCCAACAGCAGCGCTTCGGCCTCGCTGTCGGTGACGGAGAACTCCATGGTCGTGGTCGCCTGCACCATGCGCATCAGGCGGGTCGCCAGCCGCGTCGGCTGGGTATAGGCCGCGACGCGGCTGCGCAGCGACTTCGCCTTGCCGACGTAGAGGACCTCGCCGTCGGCGGCGATCATGCGATAGACGCCCGGCTTGCGCGGCAGGGTGCGCACGAATTCGGCGATGATGCGCATGCCGTCGGCAAGCGTGCCTTCGCCAGGTTTCTGCTCGGTATCGTTGTCGCTGGTCACGGGTCGCGATCGCTCGGGGCCGGATGGGGCCGCACAATGGGTCGGCCGATCCCCCGCCACAAGACGGCAGGGGTATGTGGGGAAGTCTGTGAAGAAACCGGGAGTCTGTCCGGCGTTACGACAATGCCACTGTATTGACTCACTGGACAGGCGGTGGCAGGTCACCATGACCTATCATTTAATTCATTGATATTGTTGATTTTTTAAGCGCCGTTTCAGCTTGCGCAACCAGCCCGACGCGGCAGATGTTCCCGATTCAGTCCGATTGTCTGCCGCGCTCCGATGTGTGGATAAGTTCGGTCGTTTTACAACACCGACAACATGCGGCCGACCAGCGGGTGGCGGACCACGTCGGTGTCGGTGAGCCGGACCACCGCCACGTCGTCCAGCCCTTCGAGCTTTCGGCCGATCGTGGCCAGCCCGGACAGTTCGGGCAGCAGGTCGGTTTGGTCGGGATCGCCGGTCATCACCATGGTGGAGTGCCAGCCCAGCCGCGTCAGCAACATTTTGAGCTGGCCGTAGGTGCAGTTCTGCGCCTCGTCGATCAGCACGAAGCTGTTGTTCAGCGTGCGGCCGCGCATGAAGGCCACCGGCGCGATCTCGATCGTGCCGTCGTCGAGATGCTGGCGCAGACGCTTGGCGCCCAGCCGGTCGTTCAGCGCGTCCCATAGCGGGCGCAGATACGGGTCGAGCTTCTCGCGCATGTCGCCCGGCAGGAAGCCCAGGTTCTCGCCGGCCTCGACCGCCGGCCGCGACAGCACGATGCGCGAGACCGTGCCGGCATCCAGAGCCTCGACGGCGGCGGAAATGGCCAGGTAGGTCTTGCCGGTGCCAGCCGGTCCGAGGGCGACGGTGAGCGGTTTGGCCTCTATGGCCTCCATCAATATTCGTTGGTTGTCGCTGCGCGGTCGGACTTTGCGGATGTAGCTTTGGTCCCTGTCGTTGGCCGGAGTGGTGTCGAAGACGAGATTGTGAACACGAGCGCTATCGATGGCGTGCAGTTTGGCGCGGCGTGCGGCGCGTTTTGCCATTTTGCGTACTCCGGGGTCGTGGACAGAGGAGCGGGGCCGACCGCCAAAAAAAACGCCCCCGCAAGCGGAGGCATCGACGATCGGCAGTACGAAGGGCGCGGCTCAGAAGGCACGCGGCGGAAGATCCACCGGTGATCCAGACTCCGTCGGGGCGCAAAGTCCTTGGACGGATAAGCAACCTCCTTCAGCTACTGCCAAAATCGTACCCTGAACGCTGGGGCCGGACCACCAGATTTATGGGTTGCAGCCAAAATTTCACACTACGGGGAGGGGTTTGGGGGCCTGTTGCATGCAGCCCCCTCCGGCGCTGCGCGCCACCTCCCCCGAGATGGGGGAGGATTCCGATATTCTTCTCCTCCCCCGACTCGGGGGAGGTGCCCCGTAGGTACGGACCGGGTAGATAGGTAACACAGTAGACCGGGAGGATGGGT